>JAITCP010000167.1 GCA_031283025.1 Spirochaetaceae bacterium
TTAGGCGGCAGGACGCCGCTGTTTCTAATGCTTTAGGAGGAGTTTTTGCGTAGCAAAAACGACAAGTCCATAATTGGCAGGACGCCAATTATGGACGAAACACCCGGCAATTACTGGGGGAGGGTAATAGGCTGGAACTTCCGGGTAATGCGGGTATATTGGCGGGGTTAAGAGCGGGCATTTGCTGGTGAGCGTTACATTTATTTCCGGTGCTTTAGACCGCAGGGTGATCTACCTTGCAAAGGTTTCTGACAGCCGCTATATGAAGACAGCCGTCGATGTCAGCCTGAAAACAAAAGCCCACCGGGGACTGCGGTTTGCCCTTCCGAAGATTGATACGATGTATTTAATTGACATATCAACTGAAAGCGAAAGAGGCATCGGTGAATTTAACCGGATTATGCAAATGGAAAAAATCAGGTAGGAGCGCCATGAGCACCAACTTCCTTCCGTTACCGTCCGGCGGTTTTATAGCTTCCCAGCCGAAGCCTTGCTACACCCTCTCACGGTTTCCTACCGTAATTCAATACTAAACCCGGTTTTGGGATAAGTCAATGCCTGTTTTTCAGAAAAATCGGCGGCGCTTTTTATTACACCATGTGCAATCTCTTTACATTCTCTATTCCGATAAATCCCGCTAAATTCTTGAAATTCCCGCCTATTCGCTGCTTTTTATGATTCTATTCTCTGCCCCATACAGCAGGGATGCGGTTGCAAAAATGCTTTAGCTAGGAGTTTTTGCATAGCAAAAACGACAAGTCCATAATTGGCAGGACGCCAATTATGGACGAAACACCCGGCAATTACTGGGAGATGGTAATAGGCCGGAGCTTCCGGGTAATGCGGGGATATTTGCGGTTAAAGAGCGGGAATTTGCTGGGTTTTAAGCCCCGCCCTCGGACAATCTCCTCTCCCTCTTCCGGAGATTTTTCTTGATTTTTATCTCACGGAGATTGTTCCCGAAGAGGTTCACACGAAGATCACGGAGTTTAGAAGATCACAAAGTAAGAAGAAAAGAGGTACTGTATGCCAGCCGGGTGGTATGTTGGTTTCACGATAAGATACCAAGTTCCATGCCGCCGTCACTCTTTACGGGCGGTTATTTTATCATGGATAAAATGCTCAAGGTCGATTAGTAGTTGAGTCTGCCAGTCTCTTTCAATCTTTTTTTCATAATTAATGACAGAAAACAACTCGTGCGCTTTTTTTCGCAGCGCAGATGCTATTTTTTCCAACATTGTATCGGTTGGAAAACGCTTCCCGTTTTCTATTTGAGTAATATAATTTGTTGCAGTATTGATTATTTCGGCCAACTTTGCCTGTGAATAACCTAATTCTGCCCTATAAACTCTCATATTTGTACCAAGTATCTTTCTGAGTTCCGTCATTTTACCAATCTTTGCGCTTTATAAGGCTAAAAATAGGAACTTTAAGCTATTGACACAAATAGCTTTATGCTTCATTCTCATAATATAGAAGCTGTAAGCTCTGTATTTAAGTATTTTTTGAAAGGGGTGTTAGTATTATGAGAAAAATCCTGCAAAAAATGGCTGCCATAGCAGCCGTTACCGTCCTGTTTCTGTCCGGATGTTCAAATCCGGGGGACACGAGTACGGGCGATACAACTGGGGTAACGTTTACCAGCCTGACGGCGGACGGTTCGGCAACGGCTACGACAACCAAGCTGACCCTGACCTTTGACAAGGACATTACCGGGTTGAGCGCGGCGGACATTACCCTGACCAGCGGTTCTACCGGGGCGGTTAAAGGAAGCCTGGCCAGAACCGGCACGGGGGTTTACGAGCTTGCCGTAGCCGGCATAACAGCGGGCGGGAGCGTTACCGTGGCGGTGTCCAAGTCCGGCTATACCATTACCGGCGGGCCTAAAACCGTTACCGTATACCGCTATGTCTCCCCCACGGATATAGCCGCCGCCTTTACCAATTTGACGGCGGACGGTTCGGCTGCGGCAACTACCGCTAAACTCACCTTAACTTTTGACAAGGACATTACCGGCTTAAGCGCGGAGGATATTACCCTGGACGGCGGTTCTACCGGGGTGGTTAAAGGAAGCCTGACCAGAACCGGTACGGGGGTTTACGAGCTTGCCGTGGCCGGTATAATGGCGGGGGGAAGCGTTACCGTGGCGGTATCCAAGTCCGGCTATACTATTACCGGCGGGCTTAAAACAGTTACCGTATACCGCTATACCGCGCCTGTGGGATCACACATTGAAATGGTTTGGGTGTCCGGCGGCAGTTTCCAGATGGGGACTGCCTACGGCGGCGACAGCGATGAAAGACCGGTACATACGGTAACACTGGCCGGCTTTTACATGGGCAAGTACCCGGTAACGCAGGAGCAGTACCATGCGGTGATGGGGAGCAATCCCAGCTATTTTACTGGCCCTTATTTCCCCGTGGAACGGGTAAGTTGGTACGACGCTATCGTATTCTGCAACAAACTGAGCGTGGCGGAGGGCCTGACTCCGGCGTATAGCATATCGGGGAGCACCAATCCTTCCGATTGGGGGGCCGTACCTACAAGCAGTAATGGCACATGGAACGCCGCGGTGATTGTAAGCGATTCCACCGGCTACCGCCTGCCCACCGAAGCGCAGTGGGAGTATGCGGCTAAAGGCGGGGACGGTTCGCCGGGGAATTACACGTATTCGGGAAGCAATACTATTGGTGATGTAGCCTGGTATGGTGGTAACAGCAGTAACCGGACCCACGCGGTAGGGGGGAAGCTGCCGAACGGTCTTGGTATATACGACATGACCGGGAACGTGTGGGAATGGTGCTGGGACTGGTACGGATATTATTCGAACGGTGCGCAGACCGATCCTGCCGGAGCAGTTTCTGGGTCTGAGCGGGTGGCGCGCGGCGGGAGCGGCGGAACTACCGGCCTTGAATATCTGAGTTCTGCGCATCGGGCCAACATCTACCCGAACGACCGACGCAACGACTACGGTTTCCGGCTGGTGTGCCCGAGTAACAGCGATTCGGGCGGTACTCCGGCAGTCTTTACCAATTTGACGGCGGACGGTTCGGCCGCGGCAACTACCGCCAAACTCACCTTAACTTTTGACAAGGACATTACCGGTTTAAGCACGGCGGACATTACCCTTACAGCCGGTTCTACCGGGGCGGTTAAAGGAAGCCTGGCCAGAACCGGTACGGGGGTTTACGAGCTTGTTGTAAGCGGTATCAGCGCAGGCGGAAGCGTTACCGTAGCAGTATCCAAATTCGGCTACAATATTACCGGCGGAGCTAAAACCGTTGCCGTATACTGGACACCGCCGGTTATTGAAATGATCTATGTTCCCGGCGGCAGTTTCCAGATGGGGAATCCCGATACAAGTGTCGGCTATGACGATGAAAGGCCGGTACACACGGTAACGCTGAGCGGCTTTTACATGGGCAAGTACCAGGTAACGCAGGCGCAGTATCAGGCGGTGATGGGGAGCAACCCAAGTGGTTTTAGCTCCAACCCCGCCAGCGGAGAGGTACAGGGGAACCGCCCGGTGGAGTATGTAAGCTGGTACGACGCTATCGTATTCTGCAACAAACTGAGCATTGCCGATGGCCTGACTCCGGCATACCGCATATCGGGGAGCACCAATCCTTCCGATTGGGGGGCCGTGCCTACAAGCAGTAACAACAGCACATGGGATGCGGCGGTGATTGTAAGCGGTTCCACCGGCTACCGTTTGCCTACTGAGGCGCAGTGGGAGTATGCGGCTAAAGGCGGCAATAATTCGCCGGGGAATTACACGTATTCGGGGAGCAATACTATAGACAATGTTGCGTGGTATGGCTATTGGGAAAACGGCGGATTTGAGGGAACCCACGAGGTAGGGAAGAAATCGCCCAATGGTTTGGGCTTGTATGACATGAGCGGGAACGTGTGGGAGTGGTGCTGGGATTGGTACGGCAGTTATTCAAGCGGTGCGCAGACTGATCCTGTCGGAGCGGCTTCTGGGTCGGCCCGGGTGGTACGCGGCGGGTGCTGGTACTTCGGTGCTTCCGGCGCGCGTTCGGTCTGTCGGGGCCGCTACGACCCGGGTGGCCGGGGCGACGACGGCGGTTTTCGGCTGGTGCGCCCCTGATGGGGAATGGGTGATGGGGAGTAGGGAGTGGGGTTTTTGTTTGTAAGCAAAGCGTGTTGTTTTTACGCATAGTTTACAAACAACGATCCCCATCACCCACTCCCTGCCTGCGGCAGGCAGGCCCATTCCCTTCGTGCCGCCGTGATCTCCGTGTCCGCCGTGTGAAAAAACGGGAGTAAATGCTTTGTGTGTCGCTTCGACAAGCTCAGCGACCGGAAAGGGAGATGAGGCGTGGGCATGGAGCGGACGCAGCGGGGAGTGGAGACATTTGTAAACTATGCGTGAAAGTATCACGCAACGCTTACGGATATAAAACCCATTCCCCATCATCCACTCCCTATTTTTACGGGAGTAAATCCCAAGAATGGGGAATGGGGTGTTGCGGATAGGCGTGGAAAAAGCAAAATTTATTTAGGGAGTTTGTTATGAACAGAAGAAGGTTTATAAATAATTGTCTGGTTACGCTTGTTGCGGCAATGTTTTTGATTAGTAGTTTTTTAGGATGTAGCAGTATAGTACAAACAAATGAAGAACAAACTGCCACAGTTAATAAGGCGTTGCCGCCGGAACCGGCTGCTGTTTTATTTAAACCAGACGGTTCTTATGCAGTTAATAAAAATGCCATTGTAAAAGGTGCAAGGTTTTTGTTCTTCGATTATGAATGGAGAGTCGTTGTTGTTAAAAACAATATAGCAACATTTTGGATGGACTCACCGTATGCCGCCAGCAAGTTCACAACTTCCCTGGAATCCGGAGTAACACAAACTGCAAATAGAACCTGGAGTAATGGATACTTTAATGCAACATGGAAGCCTGCTCCTGCTGCACAGGAACAACAATTAGGGAACAGTACCATCCGTCAATTCTTGTTGGACGCGGAAAGTACAGTTATTGGCGCAAAGCCAGGCGCGGATAAGGTTATTGCAGGCCCGTTAGAAGAAATTAACCAATCAAATCAAACCGCGATAATAACTGTATATGATGTATATTATCGTTGTGAAACATTAACCACTGCTAAGCGTTCCGGCGATGGGCAAAGCGTTACCATAGATTACAGCATCGGTTTGAATGATAAATTGTGGCTTCCGTCTTATCAGGAAATTAAAGACGGCGGACTTTGGGGATTAGCAACAGTTGATAGAAATTGGGGCAATACGACGGTATCGCAATATGCCTGGTTACGAACACCTTTTTCCGGCAATCAAGAATATCCTGCAAACAACTGCGACGCTTGGATAGTTGCATACAGTACAGAAACCATTCACGGCAAAGATGCTGAGTCTATTTATATGGGTATTGGAATTAAGTTTTTTTGTAAAATATGCCTTTCGGCATAGGGAAAACCCCCGAATTTTTTGTAAAATATGCCTTTTGGCATATATACAAATTGTTTCTCTATGGTAAAATTTTTATATGTTCCCGCGTTGCGGAAGGACATAAAATGCGCCGTTGGCGCAAATAGGCTTTTTAACAAGGAGTTTTGTATGAAGAACTTGGTAAAGAAAAACATGATACTTTTTGTATTTTTGGCGTTAACTGCTAATCATACAGTATTTTCGCAATCTGTATCAATTGATACCGCAGATATTTTCAATTATGCAAATTTTCCGGATTATGGGAACAATGGAATAATTGCATACAGCAATAGCGGCGGTTATACCGATGATTACACTAAACAAGACCGTATTACAATGGGTGTTTTAAATATGTTTTTCGGGTTAGGATCATTATTGCGTGGACACAAATCCGGTTGGCTTATTATGGGATTAGAAACAGCCGGCGTTATATTTCTTTATGGTGGCTTATCACCATCGAAAGAAACTAAAACTGAAAGTGGCTATGATTATTTTACTGGGAAACATTACACTACAACGAAAGAAGTAAACAAAAGTCCGGAAGCTCAAAAAGTCGCAGTATTAATAGGTTCAGGGTTAGTAGGGGGCACAATAATATTAGGGTATCTTATTCCGTACTTATATCATAAACCGGGAGCCTCAAAAGTTTCTGAAAACAATTTCCCTCTTGATATTGGGCTTGCCGCAGCAAGAGATGGTACTGTAAATGGGGTAAGAATTTGTTATACCATTGAATATTAGAGTTGTTCGGAAACTTCAGTTTCTGAACAACTTCCTATAATAACTGCAAAATACGCAGTATTTTGTGTAAAATAATATTGTGGTGTAAAAGCAAAGCAAACGGCGCTTAACGAGGCTGTAACTGTATGTCTCCTTCGGTGGTTCAGTTACAGCCGGAACGTTATGCCTTAAATGCCTGAGTCAAGCGGGCTTCGTATCTGAAGTATGCTTCGGCGGGCTATGTGCGTATAGCGCTCGGTGGTTTTTAGGTGGCTATAGCCCAGCAGGGTCTGGATGTACTTGATGTCGGTACCATTTTCCAAAAGATGGGTGGCAAAGGTGTGGCGCAGGCTGTGAATCGTTACATTTTTCCGTATATTGGCATTGCGGACGGCTTTGTCAAAAATGTGCTGGGCGCTTCTAATGTGGAGGTGGCCGTCGCATTGACCGGGGAAAAGCCAATCGGTAATCCCAAAGAACTCGTAATATTCCCTTAAAAAAGCGGCGGCACGGTCGGCAAGGAGGGTAAAGCGATCTTTGCGGCCTTTTGCCCCATAAACCAACAGTATCTTTCGGCTAAAATCAATGTGATTTCTTTTTAGGACCACCACCTCACTTACACGGAGACCCGACGAATAGACCAGCATCAGAAGAAGGCGGTGTTTGGGGTTTGGCTCCGCATTAAGGAGCTGCTCAATTTCCTCCCTGGAAAAAACGCCGGGAAGGCGCTTGTCCTGGCGGGGGCGGTGCTGTTTCATGCCAAAGCTCTTTTCTACTACATTGTTGTAAAAAAATCGTACTGCACTGACGGCAAGGTTCATTGAAGAACTGGACAAATCCTTCACCGTGTCAAGGTAGGCTAAATATTGCTTAAAATCTTCTTCCGTAATTTGCTCCACCGGCTTCCGCAGAGTCCGGCAAAAATCGCGGTTAAAATGAACATAGATTTTGATCGTTTGCGGACTGTACTTTCGTGAGTGGAGTTCCTCCTTGAACTTTTTTTCCCAAGAAGGTGAAAGCCTTTGCGCCGGCGGAATGGCCGAATTTAGGCAAGATCGATCCGTAGCGCTTAGAGGCTGGGTTTTTGATTGTTGATTTATCGAAGGCTTGTGATTTGTTGCCGGTAACTGGTTTGCTGTTGGTAACTGGTTTGCCACCGGCATAGCATCCTGCCAGCGCCGCTCAAAAAAGCCGTTGATTATCGTAAGGCCGTTGTTCTTTACCTCCACGTATGGCCGACCGGCAAAGATGTTCCGGTACTGTCCGGCCTTGAGATTGTCCGGCAGGATAAACCTGTTGTTTTGTTTGTCCCAGCGGTCATAGGCAAGAAGCATCTTGAAAAAGGGCGGATCATAAGCCATCGGAACAGTTATGGCTTTTTCTTCATAAATCATATACGCCGCATCCATAAAATCTCCTTCGACGATGTCCCGCTGCTTTGCGGTGGGATTCGTCATTACCCGTGCAAAGTAATAAGGCATTACCATTCATCTTGCTTTAATTAAAAAGAAGAATTCGCCATTTTTTTGAGAAAGCGGATTTTCATAGAATCGTTGATGATTTTTCTGTTTTACCAAGAATCGTTCATTTTTTTTCTGATTTACTAAAGCGCCATGCAAGTTTTTGCCTTATAAGAAGTATGAAAACCCCAATATATTTTACGCTTTTTGCAGCGGCGGTATTTATGCCGGCCTTGTATGCGCAGCAAAAACCTGTCCTGATTCCGGAATTACTCTGGTCCGGTTCATGGGAAAGCCGGCACAATCTGGCAAATCGTCTTGACTTTAATCTGACCGCCCCGGATGTACATCTAGCCTTTAGGCTGCAACTGCTTGACCGCAGGCCCGCTTCCGGCTTTCGTGATTTTGCCGAAAGTTTCGGAGGGGAAACTGCGGGCAAGACTATCACCCAGCCGGGGCTGGGGCTGTACCACCTGACGACCGGTTCGCGGCTCCTCTACGGAACGCTGGACAGTTACGGCCTTCCAGCCCGGATACGCAATGTATGGATACGGGGAGCGCCCTATGCGGAATCGCGGGCGCACTCTGAAGCAGACCTGAAAACTGCTCCGGCCTCTACCGCCGCAACTCAGGGCTATGTTTTTTTGGGAAGCCCCGATCTTCCGCTGGGGCAGGGAACATTTCATGGCTTTGGTTCCATTACGGTAAACGATGTCCCAGCGCTTGGTAATCCGGCGGAGAATGATCCATCGGATAAAGCCCCGGCCTTGAATCTGGGGCTTGAGTATAGTCTGGGGAAGGGGAATTTCCGGTTGGAAGGTTTTTATACCGGGCAAACTCTGCCGGAAAGAAAATCAAGCACATGGTTTAATGAAAAGCCCGCCCTGCCAAAGCGGGATACCCGCCTTTTTGCCGGAGCTGCGGCTTTTTCTGTTCCCGCCTTCGCCCTGGCGGCGGATTTGGCCTGGTCAGAAACATTTGCCTTTGGGCGGGATTATTACGGCAATGTGGGCATGCGCTTTGGAGACAAGCCCTGGCGTTTTTCTTTGGCGATGGATGCGGCGGGCAGCCGTTATGTGGACAATGCGGGGAACAATCCCGGGGCGGGGACTAGGGCAGCCGCCCGGCTGGAACGGCGTGGCAAAAAAAGCGGCCTGTTCCGGCTTGCCGCGCTGGTTCGGGGGCCGGGCCCGGCTCAGGGAACAGTGCAGGCTCTGACAACCGGGGATTTTGCCGCTTTTGCGGAAGGCATTAACCGTATGTCGGGGGAGTTGTATTACCGGCCTCCTGAATCATCCGTTTCATTTGGACTTGGCCGTTTCCCATTTTCTCAATTTACTTTTTCCCGCTTTTCCGTTTCTATTGAGCAGGATGCCAGGAATGAAAAGAAAGTGCTGAATTCCGCCGGAGCCACGGCGGCCTTTAAGCTGGGGCCGGTAAACTCGGTAAGTGAGGGAAAAATCACCGGAATAAACCACAAAGCAAGCGCCGGTATGAAGGGGAGCGGTTATGAGTTTGACTCCTACCGCCTTACCCAAAGTTTTTCCTGTACGATTAATACTTCTACGTTCAATAATTCTATTATTATCAATACGTCTGCTTCCCGTAAAGATTCTGCGGAGAAAGAGCCGGGTAATTCTGTTCCCAAACTGGGGGGCGCCAAGCCTTCCGTCAAAGGGAAAAAAACGCCGCTCAGCGTGCAGTTTTCCGCCAGAGCGGGCTACGAAAAAACAGCGGGCAAGGACGGGGGTTGGGATACATCGTTTAGCGCTTCAGTGAGGAGTAAAAAAAACCGGCTTACCGTTAAGGCCGCCGCTCCGGCTTTCTCCCGCAAATGGGAATATACGATAAGCTGGAGGATGCAGTTGTAGCATTAGGAAACTCTAAAAACTGAAGTTTTTAGAGTTTCCTATTAGGTTAGCGGCGGGGGCGTACTACAGAAAATTCACGGGTAATCGTCCGGTAGGCATCCCTCACTCTGATAAACTGTTCTTCCAGCCGCTGTTTTTCCGCTTCATCAACGCCGCTGCGGTTATCGGGGTGGCAGGCCAGGGCAAGTTTCCTAAAGGCGCTTTTTACTTCTTCATAGGGGGTTCCGCGGGGAATATCCAGCACAAGCCAGGGGTCTTCTCCGGGCGCTTCTTCCGGTAACGGCTCAAAGCCGGGCTCCAGAAATTGCCTGATATACAGGGCCTCTTGCAGGGCTTCACGTCCGCTGGCCATGGAACCAAGTTCCAGGCCGATCAGGGCCAAATCCCCCTTTCCCCGGCGGCGGGCGGCCAGGCTTTCTGAAAGAAGATCGGGGTTAAGAGCGGAAAGTTTTCTGTATGCCAGGCGGCAGAACGATTCCGCCAGGGGGCCAATCTTTTTTCCTTCAGGAAAAACGGAGACAGCGCCGCCTGCTATTCGGACGGCGGCGGTTTCGTTTTCCAGTATTTTGGGAGAAGCCCTGGACATAAGGTAGGCCCCAAGCGCGCAAAATGCCGCAAGGCCGGGCTCTCCTTCATAGAACGCGGAAGGTCCGGGGTTCTCAAAGTAGGCCAGTACCGCCTTATCGTTCCGTAATTGGGAGTAAACCCCTCCGGCAAAGTACCCCAGGACAATTCCCGTAATCAGAGCGGGAATGCCCAGGAAGGCTCCTCCCAAACCAAAGGCGGCCATAAAAAACAAGGTCATTTTGCGGGGAGTAAATAACATTCTCATGGTTTTTATCCATGCTGGGCCGCAAGGAAGATCAGGCTGATCGTAAAACATACTACGGCGCCGGCGCACAGGCAGAGTATCGCTGCGGAAAGCCCCATATTTATGGAAAGCTGTATCGCAAGGTTATTCAGGATATTCCGGTAAAAAAACAGCACGCCGTAAAAAACAAGGGGAAGAATGATCAGCATGGGTACATAAACATAGCGGGGTTTTTTCTTGGCCCGGTAACGCCAGCCTAAAATCAGGGCCAGCACCGACATGGGCAGGAAAAACAGCGCATCTCCCATACGGCGCAGTATTTCCGCCCTAAAGGTTTTTTGCACATAGCCGTAATCGGCGAATTTTTTTTCTGCGGAAAAAAGTTCCCACAGGTTAAGCGTTCCGGTTTCCTGACTCATTCCGGAAAGTACCAGTAAATCTTCATAGCTAATATTGAGTGTTATTTGTGAAGTAATTTCCGCATTGCCGGCGGTTGTTCCGGGGCTGCCGCGGGTAATGCCGGCAGTTTCCCCTCGTATCCACAGAGGATCATGGCGCTTGTTTTGATCATTTCTATCCAGCGCCTGTAATAGCAGGGCTGTCTTGCCTACGGGTTCTCCCTTGCTGTTGCTGGAATTGGCTGGTATCAATTTGGCATAATCGGCGTTGGCCCGGTAAAGGAAATTGCCTTCATTATCGGCGGCTATTGCTTCACACCCCCACGCATACGCATAGTCCGGAAAAAAAACCAGGGAAGAAAAGCGCAGGGCAAGCCTGCCCCCGGTTTCATCGCTTTCACCGGGCTGGGCGCCCGGCATGGAAAAGATCGATCCGGCAAGAATTTTGCCTATGGCTGTTTCCATTTCATCAATAAAGAAGGCAATGCCGGAAACGCCCGCCTTGCAGTTCTTCAGGTACTGTACCACATCCGGATCATTGGGGGTAATGTGGGAAAGTTCCTGAAATATATAATAGGCGCTAATCCAGTCGTTGGCGTTCATCTTGGTAAAACCGTCCAGCTTTATCAGATATAGTGAGTACCGTTCTTCTTCCAGAGCATTGGGCGCCAGTCCGGTTATTCTATCCCATGCTTTGGCTGCCAGTGCTGTGGCGGTGGCTATTTCTGCGGCACCGGGTTTTGCAAGCTTTTCGGCCAAAGACGCAAGCCATGCAGCATCGTAGTACCGTTCCCTTTTATACGCCTCATCCGCACGTTTCAGCGCGTCTGTGGAATCGACCGGCATCCCCGGTATGCCCTGCCAGATGGGAACGATCTTGTCCGTTTCTGTTATTGTTCCGTTTTGTCCGCCTGTCTGCGAAGAGGAAGATCCGGCAGCTATTTTTTTTATTGCTTCCAGTTCCTTTTCCTTGTTATTCGGCCAAATCGTATCACAGATGGTGATAAAATGCCCGGCCTCTGACCATTTCTTTTCATCGCATTTTGCCTTGGCCTTTATTTTGGCTTCCGTAAACAATTCGCTCTTGTCAATTAATGAATTCTTCATATTCATTGCAAGCGGTAAGACCATAAAAAAAAGCAGTCCATACAGCACTGCTGCAATAGCGGCGGTAATAACAGGCCAGGAGATGTACGCCAGAAAAAGATTGGAAAATCCCTTCTTGCCTACATAGGTGCTTCCCGCATAGCCCCCCTCTGAATGTTCCTTAAGGCCAAAGGGGATTACCAGGGCGGAAAAACATAAAACCGGAAAAAGATTGATAAAGGTGATGAGCCCTCCGCTAAATCGCCATTTTATGGTAAAGCATTGTAATATTACCGGCTGTGCGCCGCTTGTGAAAAAACCGGGGAAAAAAAGGTAGATGCCGCATATCACGATAAATGCGGCGGCAATGTACAGCAGAAAGACCTTGAGCGGAGTAATGTAGCGGTCTTCATGCTTAACCATGGGCCACCCTCCCCCGTGCCAGGTACACAAGACCGGAATAGAGAAGGATCAACACCCCAGCCGTGAAAAAGATCAGCGGGTTAATCATCGGCGGAGGGATAATACTCCCCGCAAAGGAACCTATAAGAGCGTTTATGTCCGGCTGATTAAGAAATGCTTCCAGGGCCAGGGCTCCGCGAAAGGCAAGGGCGGCAAGGAAAAGATTTGCCAAAGACCAAAAACTAATATTGACCAGGCAGCCCAGTGACAAGAGGAACACGGCGAGGGAGCCGGTATATAGCCAATAAGGCAGGAAACCTGCCTTATACCAGGCGTTAAAAGCGCGGAAACTTTGGGTAAAATCCCCGCTTATGCCGGCCAACAAGCTGTTTTTTTCTTCCGTAAAGGGGAGCGGTATCCGGGTAGAGGTTGATCCCTGTCCTTGATAGTACAAGGCTTGCCCTGCTATAGAAACAGCCCGAGCGCCGCCGTTCTCCAGGGGATCCTCCAAAAAAACAACCCGTGTTCCGCCACTCTGGTTCAGAATAAGCCCTGGCTGGACCAAGTCTGCCGGAGGGTTGGATTGTACCGTAAAATCTCCCAGTTGGGAAAGGCTTTCTATGCCGAACATTGCCGCCGAACCAAGAATCAAAGCAAGTACCAGCATAATGGTTAAGGCAGCCGGGTATATCATATTCCGCCTGGACGCATAACTGATCCCCAGGAGGATTGCCAGGTAAAAGGCCGCCGGTATGGAATTGCCCAGATGAATGAACAGATTCCCCCCGGAACTACTCGGTCCCGGCGGAAAGAGCACAGCCAGAGCAGTTTGTTCCTGAAGCAAGGCAATTAAGCTTGCTGCCAGAAGGATAACAATAAAAGAAAAGCAGAAAAAAAGTACCAGTTTGGCAAAATTCTTCACTTTCTCAGCCTAACATGCAGTTTTTCTATAAGCAAGGGTGCCAAAAAGATATAGAATGAACAGAATATGCACAAGTTTTCCACAAAAAGAAGCTACGTTGCAAACATCCGGAGAGATTCTTAACATACCTAACACGGGCTTTTTTAATCGAAATAATAAAGGGAACCTCTAAAAACCGGTTGTTTTTAGAGGTTCCTTTGCAGTTTCTCGCCCTTTGGGCTGCGAAACGTGCATTTTTCAGCGGGAAATCTCTAAAAACTGAAGTTTTTAGAGATTTCCTAAACTAATTCTTTGTATTATAGAAAATTAGGTAATATGCTCCCCGCTAAAGGCAAGAACTGTATATTAACCTATACAGGGCAATTTTTCTTACAAAGTATCCACAACTTATCCACAAAAGGGAGTTCTTCTGTTAACCCAGGAATACCTGCCCGCCATTGTCAATAGCCAGAATCGTTTTACATTCCGAACAGCGGAAACGCCCGGATTTTAGGGCTTTAAGCTTTTTGGAGCAAATGGGGCAGGAAAACACTTTGGGAAACAAAGATACCGATTCTGTGGTTTTCCCTGTTTTGAAAAAGCTGACGGAGTCTTCCAGATTATCCTTAATGTTAAAAAACTGGGAAAAACCAAGCAACTGAAACACCTCATAAACCTTGGGCTGTATCTCCAGAAGCACCAAATCTCCGCCACGGGGTTTAACGGATTTAAGGAAGGCGGTAAATGAGCCAATGCCGGTAGATGAAACATAATTAAGGCCGTTACACTGGAAAACCAGGCGAATAAAGCCTGCTTCTATGGCTTTTTGCACCCGTTTTTGGAAATAATTGGAATTATAAGTATCAATATACCCGGTAAGGTACAGAACCAGACACCCTTCGACTTCATTTACCTGTTGAAGCTTTATTTTAAGGCTGTCATCCTTTTCATCATCAAAACCGTTGACTATGTCGTTGTTCATCCTAGTTTCCTTCTATAAATTCTTAATTTTGAACATTCGAGCCATTTCCAAAACTCAGGTTTTTTTGGAAAAGCCTCATTTAGTAAAACCTGCCAACCTCCAGTATAAGCCGGAATTGATTTTTTTGTCAAACCCCCGCATCGTCCATTCCCCTCTATATCATATCGGCAAGTAAAAGAGATAAAAATGAAGGTTTTTGGTTTTTTTCCATGTTTTTATCCCTTATCCTTATATCGCAGGGGAATTTCCGGTAAAATATAAGCCCATGCGTTTAGAGGACGTTATTTTTGTATTAGCCAGGCCCTCGGAGCCCGGTAATACCGGCGCAGTCTGCCGGGCGGTGAAAAATATGTGCTTACGGCGGCTCCGTATTGCCGCATCGGAACTGCCCACTACCCCGGCTGACACGGAAAAACTCCTTTCGCGGGCAGTCCATGCGGCGGAGATATGGGAGGGGGCCGAACACTTTGACAGCTTGCAGGCGGCCCTGGCGGATTGCGCCGTTTCTGTGGGAACCAGCCGCAGACGGGGCCGCCGCCGCAAATCCAGCACCCTGACTCCCCGGGAATTGGCGGCTTTTCTTAAAGACAAAAACGGCAAGGCGGCCATTGTTTTTGGCAATGAAAGGACGGGCCTAAACGGGGAAGAGCTTGAATTATGCAACATGGCCTCCCATATCCCCGTAAACCCGGAATTTCCTTCCATAAATCTTTCTCATGCGGTTCAAATTTATGCCTATGAATTGTACCAGACTCTGGAACAGCCGTGCCGCGCTGTCCCCGGTCAGTGGGTTCCCATGGCCGCCGGGGAAATAGACACGCTGGTAAAGAACACCACCCGTTCCCTGGCTTCCATCGGCTTTTATAAACATCCCGGAAGGGAGGAACAGGAACGGTTTTTGCGCGACCTTATGGCACGTGCAGGTTTATCTTTAAGTGAAGGGAGGTACTTGAGCAATATCATAGCCAAGGCGGGAAGATTAGGAATTTAGATTCTGTTCCCAGCTTAAGGCGGCGCCAATGGCGGTAGTGTACTCTGCGTTTTCCGGGTATTCAAACTGTACCTTGTACATGGCGGTAATTTCTTCCAATACCCGCCGCCCCAGGAGGTTGCCGCTGCCGGTTCCGGTAACTACCACGCGGTCGGTGTTTCTGCTCTTGGCGGCAAAAACTGAAAGCATACCGATTACCTGATATACCATGTTGATAAGGGCCATGGCGATGTCTTCATTCCGGGCGCTGTCCAGCATTTTGCCAAAGTTTGAAGCGGTACTCTCTTTATTAAGAAAACTTAAACCTGTTTCCATGATGTCGCCCATTAAAAGGTCTACCTGACTGAGCTTTCCTTTTTCCGCCAGTTCCATGATGCCGGAAAATTCCGAGACGGAAAGAAGTTTTTTTGCCAGTCCCAGAATTGTGCCGCCGCCTACGCCGGAACCGCCCATGTGGGAGATGCCGCCGCTTTGCGCGTCGATAATCGCCGTGCCGGTACCCACATTGGCGATGATGATATTGTTCCTGCCCGCCAGGAACATTCCCCCTATGCCGATGGATGTAATTTCGTCCGCCTTTCCGGCAGGTATGCCGAAAAGATCGTCCTTGAGTTTTCCCATCCCCGCTCCGGTGATCATGATCCGCCCGATTTCTCCAATCTTAATGCCGTTTTCCACGATCATTTTGCCAAAAGCCCCGGTGGCCGACGTTACCGCATCCAGCGCCTTTGTTTTGATTTTATGGATTACCCGGCCTTCCTGTATGGAAACCGCCTTGGTGGTTGTGCTGCCTATGTCTATGCCGATTATCATAACGAACTATCCTAGAACTTCATTTCCTCATCCATTTTGATCTGAAGATTTTTTTGGATGTACGTTCTGATTTTTACCCGTACCGCAGGGTCTACTTTGGCTGTAAAAAGAAAAACATAGACTTTATCCGGCCCGTCCATACGAAAGCCAAAGACAATTCCTTCCGCTTTTATAAGAACGCCCTGTAATTTTATTTGTATGTTGGGAAAAAGCTCATTCTTGACCAATTCCGGATCTTCCGGAAATGTGCAGGCCAGGCCTACTACGCTAATGTCCCTGATTTCTCCCGTAACAAAACCGTTCTTGGTGGGAAGATTTATTGTTGTCATTTTTTCATCACGGGTATCGGCCCGGATATATTTACGCCGGCCTTTGGCGTCTGCGGCTTTAAGCATAGCCAGCAGGACATCTACAACCTTGGTTTTATCTGTCTTAACGTGGATAAACCCGCAGGAAACCTTTAGGGTATTTATATAAAGACGGCGGGCATCATCGCTGTTGGTGCTGGAAAGAATTCCCACATCAACGTCTCTGGTAGCCTGTTCCCCCATTATTTGCCGTATCCATGCTTCCCATTTAGCAGCGGAAAGCGTTTCATCAATACTGGCAAGTACTATGGAATTGGTATGATTTTTTAGGATTTTTTGAAGTTTTGTTTCGTCCTTGACTATATAAACTTCATATTCCTGCTGAACCAATTCCTCTATAATTACGTTTTGTACAAAGGCCGAGGGGTGAACGAAAAAAATCATTTTCCCCGTTAATGCGGCATTGTCATCACTCATGGGATTATGGTAGCTTAAAAAATAACATCATGCAAGAAGTCAACGCATTAGCCGTTAAATTCCGTACAATTTTGCGGTTCATCCCTATACAATTAACGCTTTTACTTCTTCCCTTTTGCGGCTGTCTAAAAGCTCCGAATTCCGGCGTCCGGGTGGAATATGTCCTGGGTACTTTTTGCCGCATAGACCTTTTTGAAAACGGAAACGCCGGATTGTACGGGCGGCTCTTTGACCGGCTTGCGGAACTGGATCGTATTTTAAGCGCAAACCGGGACGATTCGGAACTGGCTCTGCTTAACCGTAATGCGGGGCTGGAGCCGACAGGTGTTTCGCCGGAGTTGTCCGCCGTTCTGGAGCGTGCCCTGTACTTTGCCGGAATTTCCGGCGGCGCTTTTGACCCGGCCGTGGGCCCCCTGGTAAAACTTTGGGGCATAAGTACGGATAGCCCCCGGATCCCCCGGAACGGGGAAATCGGCGCCGCCCTGGAACTGGTTAACTGGCAGGATGTAGATATAATGCCGGATACCGGCACGGGTACTGCCGACGGCTCCGCTGGAATGACCGTCGGCACAGTCTTCCTAAGAAGGCCGGGCATGGCCCTGGATTTGGGCGCCATTGCCAAGGGCTATGCTGCGGATGAGCTGGTACGAATACTCCGTGAAACGGAAGTGCCCGGAGCCCTTATCGACCTGGGGGGGAATATTTATGTCTGGGGAAACAAGGCGGACGGCAAACCCTGGCTTGTGGGGGTGCAGGACCCTTTGGACAGCCGGGGAAGCTATGCGGGAATTTTGGAACTGGCAGGCAGTATATCCGTGGTAACCTCCGGGGTGTATGAACGGTATTTTACCGGTGATGACGGAAAGCGCTATCACCATATTTTTGGATTAACAGAAGATGAAGATGCCGGAATGAAGAACCCCAGGGGTTATCCGGTGGAGAACGGCCTCCTTTCCGTAACGGTCATTGCCGTTTCATCCATGGATGCCGACGCCCTTTCCACTTCCTGTTTTGCCCTGGGCTATGAAAAGGGCCTTGCCCTGGCGGCGGCAAACGGGGCGGAAGTTCTTTTTATTTTTGAAGATAAAACGATTCGGGGCAGTCCGGGGGCTATGTCCGTGTTCACCGTCTCAAATAACTCTTTTCGGGTATCCAAATCCCCGCTTTAGCCCCCACTCCCTACTCCCTACTCCCCACTCCCCACTCCCCATTCCTGCTAATCCATCATCACACACGCCGCCCAGAAATACGGCTCCGAAAAACGCCCGTCTTTCCGCAGACTCCGTTGCGCCGCCTTGAACGCTTCCTGCTTGCTCATCCCGGACAGCCAGTTCCGGTAAAACTCTCCCATTATGATTGATGTTGCCTTGTCGTTTACTTCCCACAGGCTCATTACCAGCGTCTGCGCCCCGGCAAGCTTGAACGCCCGCTGTAACCCAAACACACCCTCGCTGTTGTTCACGTTTCCCAGCGCAGTTACGCACGCCGACAGTACTATCAGTTCCGCCCCCAACAGATTCATCTTTGCTACATCGTCCGCAAACAGTATGCCGTTCTCCACTCCTTCTACCGGCTTACCCGTCCACGCATTGTTGCCCCCGGCTAGAATCAAACCGGAACGCAAAAGCTGGTTTTCATAAGCCTTTCGCCCGCCGCCCAGACGTTCTAATCGTTCCTGTTTTTCATAGTCCTTCTCTACGTCCTCCATAAAAAACCCGTGCGTCGCCAGGTGGATGATTGATGTCTTCTTCCCGCTTAAAGCCTTAAACGATTCCTTGTTCCCCTTAACGCCGCTGTACCGGATAACCCGTATCTGCCTTCCCTCCAAAAGGCGCTGTATGTCCCTGCTTTCATCAAGAGAGCCGCCCAGAAAATTCCAGGGGCCTCCCCTTGTACCATCTGTGGGAAATACCGCACTACCCCGCGTATCCGTGACCGGCACATTATACGCCAGCGCTTCTTCCCGCATGGTATCCGCGTCAACCGTATAATCCAGGCCACCGTACACGACGGCAGAATTGGGCCTACCTGCGGTTTTTGTTTTCAGGTAAACAACTTCGCGTGTACTGGAGACCAGATTAAGGCCGTATTTGTCCATAAGCCTTGATTTAGCATTTACAGGAATGGCGCTAAAGGATACTTTGTGCAGAAGGCCCGAAGGGGAGTAATAGACAGTTGTAACGCCCTTAAGAACTTTTTCCAGCGGCTTCCAGACCGCGTTGTAGAGGGCAGGGCCGAACACATCGTAAAGAATCCGCGCCTGTTCCTGAGGACACTTACCTTCAAGTTTAGCGAAAAGCTCCGCCAGCATGTTTTCTTCACAGAGCGGCACCCATTCCAGCGCTTTCATGCTGGGCTTTACAACAAGCGCGGCGTACTGGATTTTGTCCGTCCATTTTTTGTCGTAAAGTCTGAAGGACACAAACTCGATAGCGGCTTCTTTTGCCTGCAAACTTTTCTGTACACTCTGCCAGTTGACAGCCAA
>JAITCP010000012.1 GCA_031283025.1 Spirochaetaceae bacterium
TATTAGAGTTGTTTAAAAACTTCAGTTTTTGAACAACTTCCTATTAAAACTGCAAAATACGCAGTATTTTGCTTAACTTGTTCAAGAACCAACCGGGTTCTTGAACAAGAACCAACCGGGTTCTTGAACAAGTCTATTATAGAAAATTTACAGGTTTGGGACAACCTTGGCTTACCCAGGGCAGCATTGGGTTACCCCTTGTCTATGGGCAGTATAATTAACCCTGTTTATAGGTTATACTTTACGTAATGAACGGGTTGCTTCTTTTAGTGATCTCTATGGTCACGCTTTTACTGGCTTATCTGTTTTACGGCAGATTTCTGGCCCGGAAATGGGGGATTGATCCTTCCCGGAAGACTCCGGCCCATGAATTTGAGGACGGGCAGGAATATGTGCCCACGTCTCCGGCAGTGGTTTTTGGGCATGAATTTGCGTCTATCGCCGGGGCCGGGCCGATTAACGGGCCCATTATCGCCGCCATGTTCGGCTGGCTTCCCGCGCTGTTGTGGCTGCTTTTTGGCAGCGTCTTTTTTGGCGCGGTGCATGATTTTGCGGCGCTCTATACGTCGGTTAGAAACAAGGGCAAGTCCATTGGGTATGTCATTGAGCGCTATGTGGGCAAGGCGGGCAAGCGCCTTTTCCTGATTTTTGTCTGGCTCTTTTCCATTCTTATTGGCGCGGCTTTTGCGGATATTGTAGCCGGGACGTTTGCCGGTTTTGACGCGGCGGGAATGAGGAACAGTATAAACGCTTCGGTTGCTTCCAGTTCCAGCCTTTTTATTATCGCCGCAATCGGCTTGGGCTTCTTTATCCGCAAACGCAAGGCTTCTGATTTGGCAAGCGGTATTATCGCTGTTGATCTGCTTATTATCTGCATTGTACTGGGGATATTTTTCCCTGCCTATTTGGATAAATCCATCTGGCTTTACCTGATATTCGCCTACATTTTTATTGCTTCGATTGTACCTGTCTGGGCTTTGGGGCAGCCCCGGAATTACCTTAATTCTTTTTTATTGATTGCCATGATGCTGGCGGCGTTTGTCGGGGTGGTTTTTACCGCGCCGCAGATTTCCATTCCCGCATTTACCGGTTTTAACATAAACGGCAATTTTCTGTTTCCCGGCCTTTTTGTTACGATTGCCTGCGGGGCGATTTCCGGTTTTCATTCACTGGTTGCTACCGGAGCGGCTTCCAAGCAACTGAGCAACGAAAAGCATATGCTCCCCATTTCTTACGGAGCAATGCTGGTGGAAACAATGGTGGCGGTTCTTGCCCTTATTTCTGTTGGAGCTCTTGCATGGAACGGAAAATTGCCGGAGGGAACTCCGCCGGTTATCTTTGCCACTGCCGTTTCCGGTTTTCTTTCCCAGCTTGGGCTGCCTAATCAAGCGTCTTTTATTATTGTGTCACTGGCGGTTTCATCGTTTGTACTGACCACGCTGGATACGGTTGCCCGGCTGGGGCGGCTCTCTTTACAGGAGCTTTTTTCTGTCGACGAGCGTGTTGGAAACGAGAATAAGTTCTGGGTCAAAATACTTAAAAACAAGGCCGCCGCTTCCGTCTTTACCCTGCTGCCCGCTTACCTTTTGGCAATAATGGGCTATCAGAACATTTGGGTTTTGTTCGGCGCCGCCAACCAGCTTCTGGCCGCGCTCACCCTGATTGCCTGTACCCTGTTTTTCAAAAAAGCGGTTTTCGGGAAACCGAGCCGCCGTATTCTTATGCTTATTGTCCCGACTATAGCCATGCTTGCCGTTACCTATACATCTCTTTCCCTGAGCATAAGAAATAAAATCCTGCTATTACTGAACGGCAAATTTAACCCGGCGGTTGACGGCATACAACTGGGCATCGCCATTTTACTGTTGGTACTGGGAATTCTGGTGGCGGTTTCCTGCGCGATAAAACTGCTGAGCAAAGATCAAAACAAGGAAATTTCCCAAACAGGCTGACTATGAAAAAGTTAACGGATTTTGTCATTTCCGGTTTGACCAGCGGCAAATACTCAAGCCTGAAGGACGAGGCCAATATGGACGCCATGCTCCGCCTCATAGTCCTTAACCTTACCTATACCGTCGCGTCCGTAATTATCATCACTTTGGGCGTTTTGGATATGAGGCTGGGAATTATAAACAACGGCCTTATTCAGATAATCCTGGGCTTTATGATTTTTTTAAACCTCTCTTTGCTGCGTACAGAGGTGCCTTTTACCGTGAGCGGCCTAATCATTACCACAATCTATGGCGCATTTTGCGGAGTGTCAATCTTTGTTAAACATGAAATGCATGGCATGGGCGGCTTGTGGATTTTTTCCTTTCCGTTAATGTCCATCTTTACGCTGGGGCTTTCTGTAGGGCTTATCCCCGCGCTGATAATCCTTGCTGCCGCCATAGTCGGCTCTTTTGGCTCTTTGTCCAGATACAATTATTCTTCATCAGAATCGGTTATTTTGTGCGGTGTTTATATTTTTGTAACGGTCATTACTGCCGTATATGAATATGTACGTTCGTTCAAGGAACGCTGGCTTGCCCGGCAGGACCGTTACATGAATCTGGTTTTTGACAACAGTCCTGATATTATCATGCTCCTGGACAAGAACAAAAGCCTTGTCCACTGCGCCAAGGTTTTTCTGCAAAGGGCTAAAATTGAAAATTTTGAGGAAATCCGCAAAAAAAGTTACAGTGATGTTTTTGCCCGTTTTGCCGATGCTGAAATGCTAAACGGGATCACCGCCTATTTCCAGTCATCAAGAGAGGGAAAGAAATCCATTACAGTTGAGCGGGTTTTGGATTTTGGCAATGACGGGCATCCCCGCCATTATGAGATTCATTTTACCCCCATGTTTAACGTCAAAAACGAATTTCAGGGCGCTTTTATGCTTTTCCATGACATGACTGAAATTCTGGATGCCAGGGACAGGGCGGAACAGGCCAGCCGGTCAAAATCAAATTTCCTTGCCAACATGAGCCATGAAATCCGCACGCCCCTAAACGCCATTATCGGCATGACCACCATTGCCAAAGATTCGGGCGATATAAAACGGAAAGATTACTGTTTGAGCAAAATTGAAAGCGCTTCCGCGTATTTGCTGGGAATTATCAACGACATTCTTGATATGTCTAAAATTGAACAAGACAAATTTGAACTTTCATGTACCGAATTTGAATTTTCCGCCATGATACAAAGGGTGGTTAATATTTTTGAATTCCGTCTGGGGGAAAAAAAGCAGAAACTTATCGTAAATCATGATCCTTCCATTCCCAAAAGGATCATCACTGACGATCAGCGGCTTGCCCAGGTTATTACCAACCTGATCAGCAATGCCGTCAAATTCACCCCGGAAGAAGGAAGTATTACGCTTTCCACCCGGCGGCTGGAGGATAAGGAACAAAATTATTGTACTCTGGAAATCAGAGTTGCCGATACCGGAATTGGAATACCAAAGGAACAACAAAGCAAACTTTTCCGGTCTTTTGTACAGGTAGATTCCAGCATTGCCCGGAAATTCGGCGGGACAGGCCTGGGGCTGGCAATTTCCAAAAAAATTGTTGAGTTGATGAATGGTGAAATACAGGTAGATTCTGAAGAAAACAAGGGGGCGTCTTTTATTTTTACCCTCCGCGCGGGAATCCCCGTTATAACATCCGATTCCTCCGCGGAGATTCCCGACGGGTTTTCCGTTCCTGATGTACAGTCTGATTTTCACGGCAAACGAATACTGCTTGCCGAAGATGTGGAAATAAACCGGGAAATAGTCGTTACTCTGCTGGAACCCCTGGGGCTGGAAATAATTGAAGCGGAAGACGGGCAGAAAGCCTTCGATTTATTCCGCGCTGACCCTGAGGGCTTTGACCTGATTTTTATGGATATTCATATGCCGGGTGTTGATGGTTATGAATCAACCAAACTTATCCGCACCATGGATCACCCCATTGCAAAAACCGTCCCGATTATTGCAATGACAGCCAACGTTTTCAGGGAAGATGTGGAACGCTGCCATGCCGCCGGTATGAACGATCATATAGGAAAACCGCTGGACTTTGCCGCGGTAATGGCGACATTGAGTAAGTATTTGGGGTAAGTTCCCTCCACGCGGTGAAGGACACCGGAATGTATACTGCGTGTTCATGGCTTCTGCGGTGTAAAGAGGCTGGGAATTAAATGAAAAGTATGCTATAATTCCCCCTATGGCACAAATCGGAAAACTTTGGGTTATTTTGAACCCTACGGCAGGGAAAGGGAAGGCGGCAAAGCAGTACCCTAAAATCGAGCGCATTTTGCGTGAAAACGGGCATGATTTTGAAGTGTTTCTGACAAAAGGAGTCGGCGACGCGCTGAATATGGCGCGTGATTTACCCATTGGCACGGACGATATAACGGTCGCCGCCGGAGGAGACGGAACCTGCAACGAAGTTGTAAACGGTTTATTATCGCGCCATGCTTCAACGCCTCCGGTTTTTGGAATTCTCCCTATTGGCAGGGGCAATGATTTTTCCTCTACACCCGGAATCCCGCAGGATGTTGAAAAAGCCCTGCAATTACTGATCGCCGGAAACACGCGCCCCCTGGACGCGGGTCTTGTAAAGGGCGGTTTTTTCCCGGATGGGCGCTATTTTATTAATGGAATCGGCATCGGCTTTGACACTAAAGTTGGCTTTGAAGCGGCGAAGTTAAAAATAAAAAGCGGCATCTCCTATGCTGTCGGCGCTCTTATTACTGTTATCCGGTATGAGCCTTCACCTGTATTGCAGATTCGTTATGATGATAAGGAAGTAACGCTCCCGGCAGTCCTTGTTTCGGTTGTAAACGGCAGGCGTATGGGCGGAAGTTTTTACATGGGGCCTAACGCTTTGCTTGATGACGGGCTTTTAGACATCTGTTATGTGCAGCATCAAAAATCGCGCTTAGATCTTCTTAAAATAATTTCCCATTATACAAAAGGAACCCAGGGAGAATGTAAGGGAGTAACTTTCGACAAGGGGTCGCATTTTCACCTAAAGGCGCTTGAGGGAGGAATGGCCGCGCACTGTGACGGCGAGACTGTCTGTTATGAGGGCACAGAACTGGAGATAACCTGCATCCCAAACGCTCTGCGCCTTATCGGAGCGTAACGTGGGCTTTAGAAGATTTGCTGTAAGTTATTTTATGAAAGGACTACTAAGCGTTATCTGTAAAATTGACTGCAGGGAATTTATCACAGCCTTAAAAAATAACAAGCCTATGCTGGTTATTTTTAACCATATTAATTTTTTAGAAGTCCCCATTCTTGTAACGCACAGTTATCCCATTCACGTGTCGGGACTTGTTAAAGCGGAAACATGGGATAACCCTGTATTATCGTTTATTTTTAATTCATACAAGGCGATTCCGATTGACAGAAAAGGCGCTTTTAGTGAGTCTTTTAAGAAGGTGCTGGAAGCGATAAAAAAAGGGTATTTTATGTGCGTCGCGCCGGAAGGAACAAGAAGCAAGGACGGCGTATTGGGAAAAGGAAAAGCCGGAATTATTCAGCTTGCCCTTGAGGCAAACGTACCGATACTTCCGGTTGCCCATTACGGCGGTGAGAATATTTGGAAAAATATGCGCCATTTGCGCCGCACTCCGTTTTGTTTTAAGGCAGGCCGTCCTTTTCGCATTAATTTTGAAGGAAGGCCAGGAAAGGAAGAACGTGAAAAAATTATGACGGAAGTTATGGCTCAGATGGCGCGTCTTTTGCCTGAGCGGATGCGCGGGGAATA
This sequence comes from Spirochaetaceae bacterium, assembly GCA_031283025.1. Lineage (GTDB taxonomy): Bacteria > Spirochaetota > Spirochaetia > Treponematales > Breznakiellaceae > WRIV01. The sequence continues at coordinate 5,739 of JAITCP010000012.1, forward strand.
TGCGCGGCAGGAACATAACGAATGTAAGTATTTGGAATTTATATAGTGGCAGCAAACAATAATTCCGGCCCTGCCGCTTCGGATCGGGTGCATATATTTGATGTTGATCATACAGTTGTAAGAAAAACAAGCACGGAATATTTTGTACAAATGGCGTTAAAAGAAAAAGTTATCCGTTTTTCGCAGATAAACCATCTTCTTATTGACTGGGTAAAGTACAAGCTTGCGTTTCCGGATATTAATTTTATTGAGCACACTGTAAAGAAAATGGCAGGTATGCAAAAAAACGATCTTGAACGTGTTTCTGCCGCTTGTTTTATAAAACGGATTAAACCAAATATATATTCAAGCGCAAAGAGCCTTATTGACGAAGCGCTTAAAAATGGGGAGAAAGTTATATTTGCCACGTCTTCGTTTGATTTTATTATAAAACCGTTAGAACAATTTTTTGGAATAGAAGGCTCTCTTGCGTGTCAGTTTGAGTATTCACAAGGAAAGACGACAGGTAATCTTGTAGGGTACAGTTCTTTTGGACCGAAGAAAAAAACAGCCGCTCAAGCGTGGATGGGAAAAAACGCCGTTAACCCTCAAAATGTAAGTTTTTATTCCGATTCATACACTGACCTTCCCCTTTTGGAATACTGCGGAAATCCCATAGCGGTAAACCCGGACGGTATCCTTGAACGTAAAGCAAAAAAACGCGGCTGGAAAATACTGTATTTTAAGGATGTGTTAGGTTAATTTTTTCTACTATTATTCGGCGTCAGTCACCAAAACGGCCCCCCTTGACAAACATCATAATAACAACTTCCTATAAATACGCAGTATTTTAACTTGTTCGACAACCAGCCGGGTTGTCAAACAAGTCTAATGAATAAAATTGGTCCATGGCCGTTCATAAACTGCAGGTAAAGGTATTTCTTTCTTTGAAAACGCAAGGGATTTGATGAGCCATGCCATGCTTCGTGCTGAATTCTTCGTGATATATATGCCTTCCGCGTCTTCAAGCAATTCTTCGCGGCTTGAACCGTGGACAATTCCCCAATACACGGATGGCACGATAAAAGCTCCGGCAAGGTTAAAATAATTGTTCATCTGATGAAAAGCATTTATGCCGCCCGATCTCCTGCATGATACTACGGCGGAGGCCGCCTTGTACTCAAGCCGCAGCCCGGAGAAAAAAAGCCTGTCCAAAAAACATTTGAAGTTCCCGGCTATACTGCCGTAATAAACAGGCGATCCGATAATTATCCCGTCCGCCGCGTTTACTTTTTCCGCCGCGCTGTTTACAATGTCATCGCTAAAAGCGCATTTACCCAATTCCCGGCACATACGGCAGTCAATACATCCCCGGATGTTTTCCCTTCCCGCCTGTACGATTTCAGTCTCTATACCTTCATGTTCCAGTTCCACGCACATCAATTCAAGCGTATTTTGTATTACCCCGTCATCATGCGGACTGCCGTTAAAAGCTGTTACTTTCATTGTTTTCTCCTTGTTTTTTTCTTAATAGAGTTGTTCAAAAACTTCAGTTTTTGAACAACTCTATTATACCTTTGGTTTATTATGTTTTCAATGACAGCGCTGAATACCAGTCCAAGCCCAAAAATATGCCTGCATTATGGACAGGCACTAATTACTCCAAGGCCCGGTAAAAGGCAACGTTTCATCAGGCAAAACCATACCGCTGCCGGTACGACAGAGTAATAGGCGGGAGTATCTGTTTATTTATGGGGGCGTTTACGTTAATTCTCCCGCAATGGCGACTCCGGCGCTGGTGCCCAGCCGGTCTGCTCCGGCTTCTACCATGGCTCTGGCCTGGGCAAGGGTACGGATTCCCCCGGAGGCTTTTATCTTTACCCTGGGGCTGCACGTTTTCCGCATCACGCGTACCGTTTCTACAGCGGCGCCGCCGGAGCTGAAACCGGTGGATGTTTTTACATAGTCCGCTCCGGCTTTTTCCGCAATTTCGCAGGCATTGACAATTTGCCCGTCGGTAAGCAGGCAGGTTTCCAGGATTACCTTGCAGATTTTGCCGTGTTTATGGCAGCAATCGGCAACTCCCTTTATATCGTCGTATACGTAGGTTTCATCGCCGCTTATCAGTTTGCCCACATTTAGCACCATGTCTACTTCACCGGCCCCGGCGCAGATAACGTGTTCACATTCAGAAACTTTGGTTTCCGTCAGGTTCTGACCCAGGGGGAATCCCAGCGTGGTAACAATGGTAATGTCCGTTCCATCAAGTTGTTTTTTACAAAAGGGAATCCAGCAGGGGTTTACCACAACCACGGTAAATCCGTATTGCTTTGCCTCATCACAGATACGTTTAACTTCCGCTTCTGCGGCATCAGGTTTTAAGATTGTATGATCAATTTTACTGAGTATGCTGTCCATGATTTTTTCTCTTCTGTTCACGAATATACAAAACAATTACAAGGATCATAAAAAGGAGTACCACTATCGCCGCAATGAGTAAAGGAGTTATGTCCTTTCCTTCGCTTACCGGAACGGCGGGAAAATCTATATTGCCTTTTTTTGTTCCAACATAGGAACCGGACATAAAAAGCAGCATTGAACATACAGTAAAAGCAAGGCAGATAAGAACCAAAGCGATAATCGAAATCCGTTTAAGGGCCGCTCCGGTCTTTTTTGAAAGGGCAAGATAAGCGATTATGCCCGCTGATAAAAGGGCCAGCAGCCCGGCAAGTATCATGCTATATAAAGTGGCGCATATCTTTGTCTTCCTGGAAGCCGCTCCATTTTCCTGCCGCATAGGAAGTAAAACAACAAAACAGTACGTCAAGGAAGGTTCCCACTGCTACCAGATAAAAAGCCATCGGCTTAAGGATCAGGTAGCCCGCTTCAAAGCCCCTGCCATAGCCCATGCCCAACACTGCCAGCGCAGTGTAAGCGCCATTTCCCGGATGTCCTGCCAGCATAAAGGAAATTAGAAAAGCCCTGAGCCCGATAGTGATCACATCCGGCATGGAAATCCCCAGGCTGGAATACGATTTGATGATAACGATAAAGGAAATGGCCGCCACCATGGCGCTTCCAGCCCTGCCGAATATGGAGCAAAGGCTTACGGCTACCGAATTGGCCCGGCGGCGGACACCAAGGTTTTCCTTTACATGGCGGTATATCACCGGCAGGGTAAAATTCATATCACCGGAGAAGAAGCCCGCAAAGGCCGCGCCCAAAGAACCGTACAGGCTTACCCAGGGGTTTGTTTTTGGCTGCAGGAAAAAGAGAAACAAAGGGAAAACCCCAAAACCCAGGATAAGGGCAAAAATTCCAAGAAGGAGGATTAAATCCCTGAATACGTTTGCATGCAGAACCGCATTGTACCGGATTGCCCAATAGGCGGTCAGGACGATAATCACCAGAGCCAGAATTTCCGAAAAGAATGCGGCAATTTGGTAGAAAACCCTGGAAAGGGAGTCCCCTATGGAAAGAACCGGCTTGGAATAGTTGCGATCCAGCCCCAGGCCCATAGCAAGGAAAAAGGCCAGGAACCATGCGGGCAGGAGATACTGGCCGTCATTGACAAGGGCGGAAAAAAGATTGGAAGGAAAAAGACCCAGCGCCATGCCTGACACATCAAGGGATACGGTCTCAAATTGTTCTTCTATTAAAATGGGGATGCGGGCCGGCGAAAAAAGGAGGGTTACAATGATTCCGGAAAAAATGATAAAAGCCGCGCCTCCTACTATAAGCAAAAAACTACGGCCAACAAGGGGCCAGAATTCCTTATCCTGACGGAGTTCGTAAATCGCTATTACCAAAGAAAAAAATAACAGAGGAACGGCGGTATAGCGCCCTATATGCAAAGCCATTTGTTCAAGCCAAACCATGACGGAAATAACACTTTGTTTTTCATAGGGCAGCAAAAAGCCCAGCACTATTCCAAGTATCGATCCAATGAGCAGTTTAACCCAAATTTTCATGCAACTCCCCCAGGGTACTACGTTACTACCTTAGGCCCGCCGCTTGTGCCCGCGTGGCTTTCCGCCAGAACTGGCTGCGGCCTAAAGGCCCTATGGTTCCCCGCATTTCCAGAGTATCGACCTTATACTTTTTATTATCCGCGGGGTGGAAAATAATCTTACAGCCGTACATACTGCCGTTATCAGGATCGATGATGTTCCCGTCCTTCCACTGGCCTGGCTGCCGATCCGGTACAAGGCCGAATATCCAGATGGTGCCGACCACGGGCATTTCCGATACTTTTCCGGGGGTGGGAAAACCCTTATAACTGTCTTTGCATTTGTCCGCCTTGATCGTTTGGGCAGCATCCGCTACGGAGAGGATTTTTCCGTAAAGTTTCCCGTCCCGGATATAAATCTCCCAGCCTGCGGTATCCTTCCCGGTTTTTTCGTCCACGCTAATCCAGAAACCTTCCGCCGGGTCTGCGGCAAAACAAAAGCCCCCTGCTGCAAACAGAATGATAACTGCAAACAGCTTTTTGATGGATTTATTTTTCATACTTTACTGATTGTAGCGTAAATTCCCGTTTGGTGCAACCCAACAGGGAATCTCTAAAAACTTCGGGTTTCAGAGGTTCCCAACGGTTCATTCATACAACGTAAAAGGCGCCCAATAGAAGGGGTGGCTCCAGTCTCCGTTGCGAAACTCCTGTTTTACCTCATAATACGCCTCGCGGAAACTCTTCCCTTCCCGCAGTACGCGCCGGTATACTCCCTCCATAAACTCTACCGCAGCCTCGTCGCTTATCGGCCACAGGCTTACTCCCGCGCTACGGCTTCCCGCTACCATAAGCGAGCGCACCAGCCCCACCATGCCGTCCCCGCGCTTTAAGCCGCCCCTCCCCGTATCGCAGGCGGACAGTATCACCGCCTGCGCGTTCAGCCTTAAAAGCGCCGCCTCCGCTACGGTCAGGTAGCCGTCTTCCGCGCTTTCCGGCAAAAGCCCCGATACCTCCGAAAACACTATGGCGGACAGTTCCGGGTACGTGCCGTTAAAGTACCCGTGGCAGGCAAAGTGCAATATGGGGCTTTTTTCAAGCGTCCCGTCAGCCGACAGTTTTTTCACTTTCTCCTCGCTCGTTTCCCTGCCCAGGACCAACGTGCTTTTCGATGCAATGTTTCCTATGGCCCGCGCTTCGGTTTCCGTCCCCGGAATGTCCTGCCAGACAAGCCTGTTTTTGTAATACTCACCGGCGGAGTCAAAGCTCGGCGTTATCGCTCCCGCTTCTTCCGGCTCGCCTCTGGTAACTCCGCGGGTTCTTTCCGCTATAGTTTTCCCCTTGTCGTACCATGCGCCGCCAAAGGCAAGGACAGGCTCCGCCCTAACCTTATCCGCCTGTGCCGCCAGTATGCTGACCGACACCGAAGGGGACAGCGAAATCCGGTAGCTTGTACCCAATTCCGGGCTTTGGGGGTTTTCCCGCAGTATGTCGAAGGGCAGAAAGGCAAGCTCCCCGTCCGGCACGATAAGAAGACGTTTTACTCCGGCAGGGATGGATTTCAAAACCGGTTTGATGAGCGCGTCATACAGGGCGTTACGTTCTTCCTCGAAGGCAATTTGCGGAAGCAACAGTATATTTCCATACGAGTCTGTATGATGAATTTTTGAAACCAAGGCTTTCACGGTTCCCGCGTAGTTGAAGCTGTTGTCCAGCGTAACGGGGGTAAGGCCGTCCCGTGTGATAACCAGGCAGTAGGAATTAATCGAAGGCCGTTCTTTGTAGGTACTTTGGCTGGAGGCAGTAGCGGGAGGCGTAAACTCCACGGAGGCATCCCAGATGGCGAACTCAAGGATGGCGGTATCTTCCCCGCAGAAGGCTTGGGCTTCACTTAAAGCGGCAGTTTTCGGATAGCGCAGACTGGCATAGCGGGGAACTTTTTCCGTTATGCTTTTGTCCAGAGCCGCAAGCTCCTCTTCCGCGCGGGTAAGGGCCTGACCCGCCTGGGCATAGCGCGCCTCGTCAGCCTGAGGGGTAAGTTTCCCCAGCAATTCCTGAAGATTGCCTATGTTTTCGGTAAGTTCCCGCACACGCCTTGCATCTGCCGGCGCAATGCCGGGCAGGCGGAGAGCGGCCTCCGTGCCCATCTGCTCCAGAAAGCCCCGGCTGCGCAAGCCTTCGGAAACGGCAAAGGCGCGTTCTGAGGAACCGAAGCGGGCTTCAAAGTCCAGGGACGCGTAGTACTGGTAGACCATGCCCGCCATGAGTGCCGCACCCCTGCTGCCCAGTTCAGCGCGGACTTTTTCCGCCTTTGCGATGCTCAGGACCAGTGTCTCGCGGGCAACATCGGCCATCCTCCGGTCAAAGGCGTTCGCGTCCAAGGCCGCGCCAAGGAAGGGATAGGTTTTGTAAACGGTCCCCGTGTATTCCCATGAGCGGAAAAAAATGTCAAGGATACTAGCACTTCCGTCCGCAGCAATAGCGGCCCGGGTAAAGTCGGCAATGGCCTTATCCGGTTCACCTTTTCTGGCATACGCACTTCCGCGGCTGTTATAAACGTAGTCATCCTTTGGGTTTAAGGTAATAGCCTGGGTGTAGTCAGCGATAGCCCTGTCCAGTTCGCCCTTTGCAGCATACGCATTTCCACGGTTGTTATAGGCAAAAACAGAGTCGGGGTTTAAGGTAATGGCCTGATTGTAATCGGTAATGGCCCTGTCCAATTCGCCTTTTTCCTTATATACGTTTCCGCGGTTGTTATAGGCGTGGTCATCCTTTGGGTTTAAGGTAATGGCCTGATTGTAGTCGGTAATAGCCCTGTCCAGTTCGCCTTTTGCGGCATACGCGTTTCCACGGTTGTTATATATCTGCTCTAACTTAGAGTTTAATTTAATAGCCCGGGTATAGTCGGTAATAGCCCTGTCCAGTTCGCCTTTTGCGGCATACGCAATTCCGCGGTTGTTATAGGCGGCATCATACTTAGGGTTTAAGGCAATGGCCTGAGTGTAGTCGGCTATGGCCCTGTCCAGTTCGCCTTTAGCGACATACGCGAGTCCGCGGTTATTATAGGCATAGTAATCCTTAGGCTCTAAGGCAATAGCCTGGGTGTAGTCGGCGATAGCTGAATCGTAATCACCGGCATTGTAATGTGCTATACCCTGATCGTGAATTCTTACACTTTCCATTATGGCGCAGGATGTAATTAAAACAGCAAACAATAACACAACCAATTTTTTCATAACAAAATCCCCCTACTCCTCATTTCTCATTGCACACCACTCTTCCCCATTCCCTATTCCCTACTCCCCATTCCCCACACTATATTAATATGAAAAACTCCCCTCTTTTTTTCCCTGTTTTGTCATTTTTTCAAAAAAATTGTCTTATAACAAGCCACCCGCAAAAATCTCTTGTTTTTTAGCTTACTTATGTTATTATAAAATTAGTATGGGCGTAAATATCAAATATAAAGACAGTGTTTTTTCGTTCCTTTTCGGGAAACCCGATGTCCTGCGGGAACTGTACTCGGCGCTTGAGGGCGTTACCCTGCCTGATGACATGCCGGTTACCATTAACACCCTGGAAGACGTGCTGTATAAGGACTTCATTAACGACATTTCCTTTGAAATTGGCGGAAAGCTGGTGGTTCTAATCGAACATCAAAGTACTATCAACCCAAATATGGCATTGAGGCTGCTTATGTACATCGGCAGGGTGTATGAAAAGCTGGTCAAAAACAAGGACATATACGCCGGCAAAAAGCTTTCCATTCCCCG
>JAITCP010000022.1 GCA_031283025.1 Spirochaetaceae bacterium
AAATTACAATGGCTGTTCAGGAAGTAACCCCGCCAACGAAGTTGGCGCACTTCCTGGACAGCCCCTTAACTTGTGAGACAACCAACCGGGTTGTTGAACAAGCCTATTGTTTCCGCGTCCTGTGCGCGCCCCAGTTCTTTTCCATTGGAGGCAAGGAGGATTGCCGTGGGGGTGGATTGTACCTGGTAGAACGCCGCTACCGCCAGCCCTTCGTCAGTGTCTGCATCATAGAGTTCCAGCGGAATGCCAAGCCGGTCCGCCGCAGCTTTTGCGGGAGGGCAGGCGGGACAGGCGGGACGGACAAAAAGAAGTATCCGCTTGTCCGTCCCGGTTTCCATCTGATGATTTTCCGCAGCAACCGCTTCCGCCTGCCCCGCGGCGCAGGCGGCTTGTTCCGCCTGCGGCGTGCAGGAAGCCAGCAGGGAAGCGTCCGGCTGATACATCAGCCGCTGGCCGTATTCTTCCCGCTTGCCCCTGTTCCAGTTCCGTACAGACCGATAGTACCCTACGATGCGGCTGTACACCTCCGCCGGCATCCCCTTCACTCCGGAAAGGGCCTCCCTCGCCGCGGCAAGATCAGTTTCAATTTCCTCAAGGTTTCTCATATAGCTTCCTCCTAAAATCGGTTACTTTCAATTAACAAATTCATCTTAACAAATCCGCCTTCCGGCAATGCCAACCTTTATATAACTTACCCGGCAAGCGCTTCTTCCCGCTCCTTTTCCAGGGCGGCAACGCGCCTGCCTAGCCGTTCCCTCTCTTCTTCCCTGCAAGTGGGGCAAAAAAAATGTTCCCCTTTTAGATAACCGTGAACGGAGCAGACGGAAAACGTAGGGGAAATGGTAAAGTAGGGGATGCGGTATTTGCAGGCTATGGTTCTTACCAAATCACGGCAAACCCGCCAGTCTTCTATGGCTTCCCCTAAAAATGCATGGAAAACAGTGCCCCCTGTATAAGCGCATTGTAACGCTTCCTGAAGATCCAGAGCGTCAAAAATATCTTCGGTGTGCATAACGGGAAGCTGGGTGGAATTGGTATAGTAGGGTTCGGAAGTTCCTGATGTGATAATGTCCGGGTAGCGCTGCTTGTCGTGCAGCGCCAGCCGGTAAGAAGTGGATTCCGCCGGGGTGGCTTCCAGATTAAAAAGCTCCCCTGTTTCTTCCTGAAAGTCCGCCAGCTTTTTCCGCATAAAGTCCAGTACAGAAAGGGCAAAATCCTGGCCTTCTTTATCGGCGATGGTGATGTTCCGGCCCAAAAAGTTAAGGATACATTCGTTCATCCCGACAAGCCCTATGGTGTTAAAGTGGTTGTTCAAAGTATGAAGGTAACGATGGGTATAGGGGAAAAGCCCTGTTTCTAAAAGTTTGGTTACTACTTTGCGTTTGGTTTTCAGGCTTTCCTTTGCCAGGTTCATCAGATTTTCCAGACGGAAGAAAAAATCATCCCTGTTTTTTGCCAGGTAGCCCAGCCGGGGCAGGTTAATCGTTACCACTCCCACGGAACCGGTAAGTTCATCGGAGCCAAAGAGGCCGCCCCCCCGTTTGCGCAGCTCCCGCTTGTCCAGTTGAAGCCGGCAGCACATGGATCGCACGTCGCCGGGGTTAAGATCGGAATTAACAAAATTCTGGAAATAGGGGGTGCCGTAACGGCTGGTCATTTCAAAAAGAAGGGCCGCATTGGGGCTGTTCCAGTCAAAGTCCGCGGTAATATTGTAGGTGGGTATGGGGTACTGAAACCCCCTGCCTTTAGCGTCCCCTTCCAGCATCAGCTCTATAAAGATACGGTTTATGCGGTCCATTTCATCTTTGCAGTCGCCGTAACAAAAATCCGCCTCCGCCCCGTCTACTACGGCCTTGCGGTCTTTCAGGTCCGCCGGGCAGGTCCAGTCCAGGGTGATGTTGGTAAAGGGCGCTTGGCAGCCCCAGCGGCTGGGAGTGTTGACCCCAAAGATAAAACTTTGCAGGCATTGTTTGATTTCCTTGTCAGAAAGGCCGTCGGCTTTGACAAAGGGGGCGGTGTAGGTGTCAAAGGAAGAAAACGCCTGGGCGCCGGCCCATTCGTTCTGTAAACAGCCTAAAAAGTTTACCGCCTGCTGCATCAGGGTGGAAAGGTGTTTGGCCGGTTTGCTGGTGATCTTGTCCGGTACCCCTCCCAACCCCTCGGCAATGAGGTTCCGTAGCGACCATCCGGCGCAGTAGCCGGAAAACATCGACAGATCATGAATGTGGAAATCGGCGTTCCGGTGGGCGGCGGATATTTCCGGGGAATAGACGTTTTTCAGCCAGTAGTTGGCGGTGATGCTCCCCGAATTGTGGAGTATCAGCCCCCCCAGTGAATAATTTACATTGGCGTTTTCATTGACCCGCCAGTCGGACTGCTTCAGGTAACCGTCCATAGTGGAATCAATGTCCAGCATAAGGGCTTTTGCGTCCCGTATTGCCTCATGCCGGGCCCGGTAAAGAATATAGGCCTTGGCTACGGCGGTTTCCCGCTCTTCAATAAGGGCGGTTTCCACCAAGTCTTGAATTTCTTCTATTGCCGGGATTGAATTGGGATGCCGTAAGGCCATCATGGCCCGGATTAGCTCTTCCACCCGGTCGGTTAGGACATCAATCTTGTCATCGTTGTTTTCCGCTCTTTTCACTGCGGCAAAAGCACGGGAAATGGCTTCCCGTATTTTCCTTTTGTTGTAATTTTCAATCTCACCGGAGCGCTTTACTACGTTGCGTATCATTTTTTTACCCCTTTAGACCCCAATTTTTTAATTTCACGTATAAATTCATCCGGATTTTCAAAATGCCGGTACACAGACGCAAATCGGACATAGGCGATTTTATCCAATTCCCCTATCTTTTCCAAAACAAGCTCCCCCAAATCCCTGGTACTTATTTCATGGCTGGCCCGGCCCTGGATTTCCGCCTGATCCTCAATATCGTTGACCAGGCTTTCAATCTGCATGGAGGAAAAGGGCCTTTTTTCCAGTGCCCGTTCCACCCCCCTTTCAATTTTAAGCCGGTCAAAAGGCTCCCGCCGGCCATCCCGTTTGACCACCATGAACTGTTTGTCCTCAATCCGCTCATAACTGGTAAAACGGTAGCTGCAACCATTGCACTCCCGCCGCCTCCGGGTTGCCTCGCCGTTCGCCAAAGTGCGGGAGTCAATCACTTTATCGTCAAAGCTTCCACAATGAGGACAGCGCATATACCACCATATATAGCGTAGAATTAGGACTAACATTGAGTATACTACACTATCCCTTGTGTTGCAAGTAAAATATCGGCAAAATTCTAAAAAAATACAAATTTTTCCCCGGCTCTTTCCCTTTATGGCAAAGCCTGCTATAGTTTTGGTATGAAAATTGGTATAGACACCTTTGCCTCCGCCGGGGGCCGGTCGGGGGTAGGTGTTTATCTGATGGAGTTACTTAAGCGGATTCCCCCTTCCGGGGAGTTATTTGAGCTTTTTGGCTGGGATATTGACCGCTTTATATATACAGAAGCCGCACGGCATTGTGAATATGTTTCCCGGTGCCGGTTTGACGGCAGGACGGCCAATACCGCTTGGCATTTGCTTAAATATCCCGAATTTGCCAAAAGCCGGGGTTACCAGCTGTGTTTTTTCCCCGCCGCCCACCACCGTATTCCGCAGCAATCACCCTGTCCTTCCGTCGGTACCGTTCATGACATGGCCGCTTACTGGGGAAACCGCAGAACCCGTGAATCATTAGGGGTAATCCGGATGATACTCCCCAATGCCCTCCGCCATTTGGACAGGGTTATTGCGGTTAGCGAATTTGTCAAAATGGAACTTATGGACAAGGCTTATGTAAAGGAATCAAAGATAGAGGTAATCCATAACGGGGTGGATCACAGTGTTTTTTACCCGCGGCCCAGGAATGAAGAGAGCGTCGTTCTTATCCAGCCTTTCAGTTTCCGCCGGCCCTATATACTCTATGCCTCCCGAATCGACCATCCGGTAAAAAACCATGTAAAGTTAATAGAAGCATTTGGTATTTTTAAGGAAAGAACCCGGTATCCCCATCGGCTGGTTCTGGCCGGGGCAGACAGTTACCATGCGGGATATGTAAAAAAAGCCGCGGCGGCATCTCCCTATGCAAATGATATATTCTTTACCGGGCATTTTCCCTCCCAAAACCTTCCCGAACTCTATGCCGCGGCGGATTTTGTCGTATTTCCGTCCATGTATGAGGGTTTTGGCCTGGGGGTGCTGGAAGCCATGGCATCGGGGGTTCCGGTGGCCTGCGCGCGGGCGGCTTCCTTGCCGGAGGCGGCTGGACACGCGGCGCTGTATTTTGATCCCAAGGATGCGGAAGATATGGCGGACAGGATGGTAAACCTTATCGACAGGAACCTGGCCAGGGAATTACGCCAGAAAGGGCTGGAACGGGCCAAGGCTTTTTCCTGGGACGAATGCGCCCAAAAAACCCTGGCCCTGATTCAGGAAACCGTATAATGAAGGCCGCTTTTCCCGGTTCCTTTGATCCGCCGACTCTGGGGCATTTGAACATCATACAGCGTTCAGCTTCCATTTTTAATGAAATTTCCGTAGTAATTGCGGAAAACAGCCAAAAATCCTACCTTTTTTCCGCTGAAGAAAGACTGGAATTGGTATCCGCTTTGGTAAAACCCTGGGAAAATGTGTCTGTCGCCGTTTGTACCGGTTTAATAGTAGATTTTCTTAAGAAAAACAGCATACCCGTCATAATCCGGGGCGTCCGGGGTGGGGATTTTGCCTATGAATTCGAACTTTCCATGATGAATAGGGCCCTAAACCCGGAAATAGAGACGATTTTTCTTACGACTGACCCCGCCTATCTTGTGATCCGGTCTTCTGCAATCAAGGAATTGGCATCTTTTGGCGGAAATGTTTCTTCCATGGTTCCCCCGGAGGTAGAGGCGGCCCTTAAAGCGAAATTTGACGATTAATTGGGTTAGTTTGGGCATTATTACAAAAAATGATCTTGACAAAAACAGTTGTTTTTGTTTAGATAAAATGCCGGCAATATACCGGTTAGAGAGGTTATATTATGGCAGTGCCCAGAGCAAAAACATCAAAAGCAAGGACCAGTCGCAGGCAATCCCTTAACATGAAGCTGTCCCAACCCACTATGGTTGACTGTTCAGGCTGCGGCAATAAGGTACTTCTGCACAGAGTCTGCCCCAAATGCGGTTTTTACCGGGGGAAGCAGGTAATTGTACCGGAAGCCAAGGGGTAATCCGGACTAATTTAAATTTGGAGGAATAAAATGGACGAATTGCTTGAAAAAATGAAAAAACTCATAGCTGACAAACTTGAAATTAACGCTGAAAAGGTAACGATGGAAGCTTCTTTTCGTCAGGACTTGGGCGCCGACAGCCTTGACACCTATGAATTGGTGTATGCCATTGAAGAAGAAATGGGCATAACTATTCCGGACGAGAAGGCTAACGAGTTTGAAACCGTTAAAGACGCCTACGAATACATAAAGTCCCAGCAAAAGTGATAGCCCCGGCCTTTGGGGCGGAGAGAAAGCGGGAACTTCTACAATTTTCCAAATCTGCAAGTGTAAGGTTCAAAAGCCTTGAGCTTTTGAACCTTTCTTTAACTCACCGCTCGGCGGCAAATGAACTATTATTGCGATCTTCCCGCAGCCAGGGCATTCCGGTAGACCGGCTTAACAATGAACGGCTTGAATTCCTGGGGGATGCCATACTGGGGGCGATTACCGCCGCCCTTCTTTACCGCCGTTTTCCTGAAAAAGCTGAAGGGGAGCTTGCCAAAATAAAGAGCGTGGTTGTTTCAGAGGAGATTCTTTCCGGCCTGGCCCTGGAACTTTGCCTGGATATGTTTTTAATTTTGGGGAAGGGAGAGGAGCAAACCGGGGGCCGGGCCAAAAAGGCCATACTTGCCGATGCCCTGGAGGCCCTGATCGGCGCCCTATATCTGGATTCGGGCTTTAAGGCTGCGGAAGATTTTGTTTTACCGCGAATTGACCGGGAAATTGACCGGGTTCTGGAAAAACGGGTGCATCAGGACTATAAATCGCTGCTCCAGGAATTAAGCCAGCGGCTCTATAAGGCATATCCCGTCTATAGGCTGGTTAAGCGAACCGGGCCTGAACATGAACGGCTTTTCTGGATGGAAGTGTTAATAAACGGAAAAAGTTACGGCCCCTGTACGGGGCGGAACAAAAAAGCCGCCGAGCAGGAAGCGGCACGGCTGGCATGGGAAGCGCTTAATGTGTAAACATTCTGGGAATCTCTAAAAACTGAAGTTTTCAGAGGTTCCCTTCTATTTCTCTGTGTTCCTCCTTTGTGTTCCCTGTGAGAAAAAATTCAAGTAAATTCGTGTTCTTGGCGTGAATTTCTTCCTTTATAAATTCGCTTATTTATAACCGGTAATAGTTTGAATATCAAGCCCGGTGATTTTCTGGACAAACTCAGGTGTAGCTCCCTGTGCAAGGGCATTACGCGCTACTTTTTCCATGCCTCTTGCCTCACCTCTTGCTTCACCTTCGGCACGGCCTCTTACCTCGCCTCTGGCTTCGCCCTCGGCACGGCCTCTGGCTTCAGCCTTGGCGGCTAATCCGGTCTCTTCCATAAATCTTTCAAACGTATTGGTCATTCTTGCAGCCTCCTTTGCAACAGCAAAATTCGCTGTTATTATCACATATAA
>JAITCP010000043.1 GCA_031283025.1 Spirochaetaceae bacterium
AAAGAGGAATCTATGGACATTCAACTTCAAGAACTTATCGACAAGATAAAGAAAGAAGGGATTGAGTCCGCCCAGACAGCGGCGGCCAAACTCAAGGCGGAGGCGCAGGCGGAAGCCAAGAGGATAGTAGAGGAAGCCAAACGGGAAGCCCAGGGAATCATTGCCCAGGGTAAAACCGATGCGGAGCGGAGCGAAAAAGCGGGAATTGCGGCGGTGGAACAGGCTTCCCGGAACCTGGTACTGGCCTTTAAGGGCGAAATTCAGGGGCTTTTGGATAAACTTATCGCAGAAGCGGCGGCTTCTTCCTATTCCGGCGATATTATCAAAGATATACTGCCGGATTTGATCAAGAATTGGGCGGCCAAAAACACCGATTCCCTTTCCGTGCTCCTTCCCGAGGGGGACTTAAAGAAGCTTGACGCGTCGTTTAAGGCCCGGCTTGCATCGGTCCTCAAGGGCGGGGTGGACCTCAAGGCGGGGAAAAACCTTGCCGGCGGCTTCCATATCGCCGAAAAAGACGGTTCGGCCTTCTACGATTTTTCCGCAGAATCGGTTGCAAACCTCTTCTCTGCGTATCTTAATCCAAAATTGGCGGAAACCCTTAAAGGCGCCGCAAAGGGGATCTAGGCTTGCAGCCCCGGAATTACTACTATTTTGCAGCTACTCTTCCTTACATCAGTTACGGGGATGTTCCCCCCATAAGTTCCGAATCGTTTCGGGAACTGTGCTTTGACCTCCTGGATCCTTCCGATGCGGAGCTAATCCGCTATTGCAGCTACGATCCCAGACTGGCCGTTGAAACAGTTCAACCTACCGGTTCTGATTTTATCGACCTCCTCATGGCACGGGAACGTACTTTCAACTTGAATTTAGCCTATCTCCGTGCGGCCAGGCTTAAGCGGCCTTCTCCGGAGGACCCGCCCCATGACGTACCCAGGGCGGAGGCAGTGGCAAAAGCCGCTTTTGAGATGGCCGATCCTCTGGAAGCGGTGATTTACATTGATCGGTCCCGCTGGGGCGCCCTTGACGCCATGGTGGGAATTGAATGTTTCTCAGTAAACAGTATTTTTGCTTATCTGATGAAACTCCAATTGCTGGAACGCAGGCAGTATTTCGACGCGGAAAGAGGATCCGCCGGATACCGGGAACGGTACGATTCGATACTGAATGAATATAATTCCAAGGCTTAAAGAGGATAGATAATGAAAGGAACCAAAGGTAAAGTCGCCGCAGTAAACGGTAATATGGTAGCCGTTAAATTTGACGGCCCTGTTATGATGAACGAAGTGGCCTTTGTCGAAACCGAAGGAAGGAAGCTTAAAAGCGAGGTAATCCGCATCAAGGGGAATACCTGCAGCCTCCAGGTCTTTGAAATGACCAAGGGCATTACCATAGGGGATAATGTGGAATTTTCCGGGGATATGCTTGCCATAGAGCTGGGCCCCGGGCTCCTTACCCAGGTTTTTGACGGCCTCCAGAACCCGCTTCCCCAGTTGGCGGAAAAGTGCGGCTACTTCCTTGAGCGAGGGGTGTACCTGGAACCCCTCCCGACCGAAAAGGAATGGGCCTTTACCCCGACGGCCAAACCGGGGGACACGCTCCTCCGGGCGGATACAATCGGCACCGTACCGGAAGGGGTCTTTACCCACCGGGTCATGGTTCCCTTTAATATGTACAAAACCTATACGGTAAAATCCGTGGTTCCCCCCGGAAACTATAAAATTCACGACCCCGTGGCGGTGCTTGTTGATGAAAAGGGCGAGGAAAGCCCCGTTTGCCTTTCCTTCTACTGGCCGGTTAAGCGGGCGATCACCTGTTATGAAGAACGGTTCAGGCCGGAAGAGCCGATGGTAACCAAGGTAAGGCTTATCGACACCTTCTTCCCCGTAGCCCGCGGGGGCACGTACTGCGTGCCCGGTCCTTTCGGAGCGGGAAAGACCGTACTCCAGCATATCACCAGCCAGCACGCCGATGTTGACATTGTAATCATCGCCGCCTGCGGGGAACGCGCCGGCGAAGTAGTGGAAGTCCTCAAGGAATTCCCCGAACTAATCGACCCCAAAACGGGAAAATCCCTCATGGAGCGTACTGTCATCATCTGTAACACTTCTTCCATGCCCGTTGCGGCCCGTGAAGCGTCCCTCTATACGGCGGTTACCATGGCCGAATATTACCGGCAGATGGGCCTGCACGTCCTCCTTCTGGCGGATTCCACAAGCCGCTGGGCGCAGGCCCTGCGGGAAATGTCGGGACGCCTTGAAGAAATCCCCGGCGAAGAAGCGTTCCCCGCCTACCTGGAATCGACCATTGCGGGCTTCTACGAAAGGGCGGGGCTGGTGCGGCTTAAAGACGGCTCCATGGGCTCGGTAACCATAGGCGGTACGGTAAGCCCTGCCGGCGGTAACTTTGAGGAGCCGGTAACCCAGGCAACCCTTAAAGTTGTCGGCGCTTTCCACGGCCTTTCCCGTGAACGTTCCGACGCCCGCAAATATCCGGCGATTCATCCCCTGGATTCCTGGTCCAAGTACAAAGGGATCATCAGTGAAAAAAAGGTCGGCTATGCCCAACACTTTATTTCACGGGGCACCGAGGTGGAGCAGATGATGAAGGTCGTCGGCGAAGAAGGAACCAGCCAGGAAGATTACATTATCTACCTTAAAGGTGAATTGCTTGACGCGGTGTACTTCCAGCAGAATTCCTTTGACGATGTGGATCAGGCTACAAGCCCGGAACGGCAGCGTTATGTTTTTGAACACCTGCTCCGTATTTTGGGAAGCGGTTTTAGCTTTAAGGACAAGGAAGAAGCCCGTACCTGGTTCTACGGACTGCGCCAGAAGTTTATTGACTATAACTTTTCGCCCTGGCAAGGCGATAAGTTCAAGGCCATTGAAGCCGAAATGCTTGGCATGATCAAGGAGAAGGCCGGAGCGCTGGATCCGGCGTTGGAGCAGTTATGAAAAAAATATACAGCAAGATAGAGTCAATCACCGGTAACGTTATTACCGTCAAAGCCGAAGGGGTCCGCTACGGAGATCTGGCAAAAATCGAAACCGGTTTTGGCACGTCTCTGGCGGAAGTAAACCGCCTTGCGGAAGATGTAGTTTCCCTCCAGGTATTTGCCGGGGGCCGGGGCATCTCCACCGGAGACACCATCGAATTCCTGGGGCATCCCATGGAAGTTTCCTTTTCAGAAAACCTGTTGGGCCGTGTCTTTACCGGTTCCGGTTCACCCCGTGACAACGGGCCCGCCCTGGCGGAAAACCTGATCCCCATATCGGGCCCTTCGGTCAATCCCAGCCAGCGTATCATACCCCGGCGTATGATCAGAACCGGCATCCCCATGATCGATCTTTTTAATACTTTGGTTGTTTCCCAAAAGCTGCCGATCTTTTCGATCTCCGGCGAACCGTACAACCAGCTTCTTGCCCGTATCGCCATGC
Source organism: Spirochaetaceae bacterium (assembly GCA_031283025.1). Lineage (GTDB taxonomy): Bacteria > Spirochaetota > Spirochaetia > Treponematales > Breznakiellaceae > WRIV01. Next base: position 3,441 of record JAITCP010000043.1, read on the forward strand.
AGGCGGAAGTTGACGTGATCGTGCTGGGCGGCATGGGCCTGAAATTCGACGATTACCTTTACTTCAAAGACACGCTGGAACAGGGCGGCTCTCTTTCCAAGACCGTCATGTTCGTACACACCGCGGCGGATCCGACGGTGGAATGCCTTATGATCCCCGACATATCCCTGGCCGTGGCCGAGCAGTTTGCCCTTCAGAAAAAGGACGTGCTGGTGCTCCTTACCGACATGACGAGCTTTGCCGACGCGATGAAGGAAATCGCCATTTCCCAAGAGCAGGTGCCTTCCAACCGGGGCTATCCCGGAGACCTTTACAGCCAGTTGGCGGCCCGGTACGAAAAGGCCGTAGACTTTGAAACAGCCGGTTCCATCACCGTCCTGGGCGTAACTACCATGCCCGGCGACGACGTTACCCACCCCGTGCCGGACAATACGGGCTACATCACTGAAGGCCAGTACTACCTGCGGGGCGGGCGCATCGAACCTTTCGGTTCCCTTTCCCGGCTTAAACAGCAGGTAAACGGCAAAACCCGGAAAGATCACCGCGCTCTTATGGACGGCATGATCAAGCTCTATTCCGCGTACAAAGACACGCTGGAAAAGAAATCCATGGGCTTTACTATGAGCGCCTGGGACGGAAAGCTCCTTCAATACGGCGTACGCTTTGAGCGGGAAATGATGGCTCTCTCTGTAAATATTTCGCTTGAACAAGCCTTGGATTTGGGCTGGGAAATTTTGGCAAGCTGTTTTACCGGTGAAGAAACAGGGCTCCGTTCCGAACTGATCAATGAATTCTGGCCCAAAAAATAGGGCGGCATAAAAAAGGCATGGTATAAGGGGCAAGGTATAAAGAAGGCATGGCAAAGTTAAAGCTCACCAAGAATGAGCAGAAAAAACAAAAAGACAGCCTCAAGCGGTTTCAACGTTACCTTCCCACGCTGATGTTGAAAAAACAGCAGCTCCAGGCGGAAATTCGTACCGTGGAAATCCGGGTAACGGAACTGCGGCATATAAAAGAACGAATGGACGAAAGTTTCAGAAAATGGCTTGCAATTTTTGGAGAGGAAGGGGTTTTTACTCCGGAGATTTTGCGGATTACCAAATTGGTGGCCGGAGAAGGAAACGTAGCCGGGGTGCCTATTCCGGTTTTTGAAGGCGCCGAATTTGAAACGGCCCAGTACGACCTTCTGGAAAAACCCCTCTGGCTGGACACGGCGGTGGATAACATGAAGCGGGCGCTTCTTTTGGATTTGGAAATGCAGTGCCTGGAGGAACAGCAGCGCCGCCTTAAAAAAGAACTGCAAACTACCAGCCAGCGGGTAAACCTTTTTGAAAAGATCAAAATCCCAGAAGCTAAAACGAACATCAAAAAAATTGCCGTTTACCTGGGGGATCAGCAGACTGCGGCGGTGGTGCGGGGCAAAATTTCCAAACGGGGAATGGAGAGGGCAAGTTCATGATTGTACCGATGAAGAAAGTGTCCCTCCTTATGATGGACAAAAATAAAGATGCCGCCCTCGAAAGGCTGCGGGAATTGGGGGTGGTGCATCTGGAAAAGAAAAGCGCCTCTTCCCCGGCTTTGAACAAGCTTATGGACCGCCATACCCGTCTTGAAATTGCATCGGGGGTGCTTGCCGCATTTACTCCCAAAAAGGGGAGTAAAGTCGAACCTCCCGAATTTGACGGGGATATTGCGGGCCATGTGGTTGCCCTTTCCGAGCGCCGGAAAAAGCTACAGGACTATATGTTTAACCACCAGCGGGAAAAAAGCAGCTTTGAAAAATGGGGCGAGTTTGAACCGCGCGATTTTAAGTTCCTTGCCAATAACGGAGTGCCGGTTTACCTCTACGAGATAACCCTTGAATCCTATGAAAAAAATACGGGGGATGTGCCGCTTATCGTTCTTGCAACGGATAAAAAGAACAACGCCGTCCGGCTTTTGGCCTTTGATAAAATTCCTAGTGAAACTCCTTTTACCCTGCCGGAGCGGCCGCTTTCCGTAGTGAACGAACGGAATCTTATCAGAAAAACTGAAGTTGTCAAAATCGAGGCGGAACTGGCATCCCTTTCATCTTTGAAAAATCAACTTGATGATGAAAAAAGCGCCAATCTGGCGGATATTGAATTTGAGACCGCCCGTGCCGGCATGGAACTGATCGATGAAAGCGCTAAATCCGGCGTTTCCGACAACAGCGGCACGGCTGATCTGTCCGTTTCCTGGATTTCCGGTTATGCTCCGGTTTCCGATATAGGGCTGCTCAAACGGGCGGCCAATGAAAACAACTGGGCTTTATGCGCCGCCGATCCGGCGGAAGATGATACGGAAGTTCCCACTAAACTTAAGAACAACCGGCTTACAAACCTTATCTATCCCTTAACGGATTTTTTGGAAATGTATCCGGGCTACCGGGAAACGGATGTTTCCGGCTGGTTCCTTCTTTTCTTCACCCTGTTTTTCGGTATGATCTTTGGGGATGCCGCTTACGGCACAGTCCTCTTTTTGATTTCGCTTATCTGCATAGCCAAAACCGCCAAAAAAGGCGTACCCCTGATTTTTAAGTTTCTCTTTTTAATGAGTGTTTCCAACATTATTTGGGGAACCCTTACCTGCGCATGGTTCGGCCTTGATGCCGCCAAAGTACCGCAAGTTTTGCAGAATATCAGCCTTCCCCTTATTGTCAATGTTTCAGGTGAGGCAGGATGGCTTTCCGCCTATAATGCAAATAATTTCTGGATTCAGGCAGGGTTAACGCCTTTGTATACTTCAATTGACGAAATGAGCAAGTCGATTACTTCTAATCTGATGCTGTTTTGTTTTTCCATCGCTCTGCTTCAGTTGAGTATTGCTCATATAAAAGGGATAATCGGCAACATCCGGTCCCCCAAAGTCCTGGCGGAGTTTGGGCAGATAGGAATGCTTGTAGGGATGTATTTTGTGGTTCTTTCCCTGGTGGTGTTCAATACCGGATTTGGCGGGGTAAAACCCTGGCAATTTTATTCTCTGGCAGGCGGTTTTGGCCTTGTTTTTGTTTTTGGAAATTATGAAGGCAGTGTGCTTAAATCCCTGTTAACAAGCTGTGCAAACATTCTGAGCAATGTGCTGGGCATAACCAATGTGTTCTCTGACATTATGTCCTACATCAGGCTTTGGGCGGTTGGTTTGGCAGGGGCTTCCATCGCCACTACCGTAGATGGTTTTGCAGGTTCTATGTTAAGCCACTTTATTTTCTTTGTTTTTGGAGTAGTGCTTTTTGTATTCGGTCATGGTTTTAACATGGTTCTTAATGTGTTGTCGGTTCTTGTCCATGGGGTACGGCTTAATACGCTGGAATTTTCTTCCCATTTGGGGCTTAACTGGTCCGGTTTTGCATACAAGCCGTTTGGTAAACGGTAAGATATAGCGAGAAAAACAGAATAGGAGTTTTATATGGATCCAAAAACTTTAGGATTGATTGGCGCAGGTCTTGTAATGGGGATTTCTGCTCTTGGTTCCGCGATAGGCATAGGAATCGCCGGCTCTGCCACTATCGGCGCATGGAAGCGTTGTTATAAGGCAAATAAACCCGCGCCCATGACCCTGCTCACTTTTGCCGGCGCACCCCTGACTCAGACCTTTTACGGGTTTATTCTGATGCAGCAAATGTTGAATTCAGCAACTGCAAGCAACGCGGGGCAGCTCCTTGGCATGGGAATTGGCTCAGGTCTGGGTATAGCCTTTTCTGCCATTGCTCAGGGCCAGGCCGGCGCCGCAGGCGCAGATGCACTTAGTGATACCGGTAAAGGTTTTGCCAACTATATCGCCGTAGTCGGTATCTGCGAAACCGTTGCTTTGTTTGCCATGGTTCTTTCAATGACGACTTTGGGTTAAGGCATAATCAGCAGCCATATACCTTCGCGGGTACTCCGCATTGGTGGCTTTGATCATGTTAAAGCCGTCTTTATGGGAGGCGGTCGTCCCGTGGTTATTCAAACCATGTGGAAGGACCGTCTTTCTTTTGCAGACCTGCAAAGTGAAGCCGGGAAAAACCTGGTTCGCCGCATTGAAACGCTTCAGGCTATGGGCTGCGGCCTCCTCCGTTTTGCCGTGCCCGCCCTGGAAGACGCGGAAGCGCTGGGCGAATTGGCAGGACGGGTATCACTGCCGCTTTGCGCGGATATTCACTTTGACTACCGGATAGCCCTGCGCTGTCTGGAGCTTCCCATCGCAAAAATAAGGATCAACCCCGGCAATATCGGAAACCGGAAAAAGGTGGAGGCGGTGGCATCCAAAGCCGCCGCCAGGAACATCCCCATCCGTATCGGAGTAAACGCGGGGAGCCTTCCCGCCGCGCTTCGGGAACAGGTGCAACGGGGCATGGACAGGGCGGAAGCCCTGGTCCAGGCCGCTCTGGAAGAACTGGCGGTATTTGATGAATTGGGCTTTACCGCCGCGGCGGTGTCGATGAAAGCGTCGGGAATTGCCGACACGATAAAGGCAAACAGGCTCTTTGCGGAACGCAGCGATGCGCCGCTTCATATCGGAGTAACCGAAGCGGGCCCCCTGGTGCCGGGAACGGTGCGGAACACCGCCGCCCTGCTGCCCCTCCTCCTGGAAGGTATCGGTGATACTCTGCGGGTTTCCCTTTCAGACAGCGTGGAAAACGAAATTATTGCCGGAAGGGAAATACTCAACGCGGTACGGGACATGACGGGGGCAGCCGGATCGAACCGCTTCGGCAGGGGGGTGATCCTTGTGTCGTGCCCCCTCTGCGGCAGGAACGGCTTTGACACTATCGCTTTTACCGAACGGTGGAAAACCCGCCTCTATGCCCTGGACAAAAACTGTACCATCGCCGTCATGGGCTGCGCCGTCAACGGCCCCGGGGAAGCAAAGCACGCCGATTTGGGAATCACCGGTGCGGGAAACAGCATCATGATTTTCAGGCAGGGGAGGGTAATCAAAACCCTTACGGCCAGGGACGATGCGGAAATTGACAAGGCATTTGAGGAAGCATTGCGGGAATTGCAAAAATCATAGTTTTTTGAATACCTGTAGTTTCCGCTCTTGAAACTGTCATCTATTTTTTATATGCTTGTATTTGAGCTTGTTCCAAAAACTGAAGTTTTAGAACAGGCACCATATAGTCCCATTTTGGGGCCCATAGCTCAGTTGGTTAGAGCTGCGGACTCATAATCCGTAGGTCCCTGGTTCAAGTCCAGGTGGGCCCAAAAAAGCGTCCAAAACTGTTGCTTGACAGTTTAACATATTATAACGATACTTAAACCAGCCATGTCTGATTTAACCCAAAACCCGTATGCTGGAGCCAAAACCAAAAAGGAACGGCAGGCTATTTACCAAGGACTCTTACTACGGCATGAAAACGATGTTGAGGAATATGAACGGAAAAGAACGATATACGACGGTTTTATATCAATATGGGATAAACAGCGAAAAATTCAGCTTGAAGCGGATAACCGCTTCCACAAAAATATACTGACGATTGCGGCAGGGTCTTTCGGAGTCTCTTTTGCTTTTATAAACCAGATTGTTCCCTTAAAAAGCGCTGTTCATCCTGCCGTTCTTGTTTTATCATGGCTCTTCTTTGGACTTTCGATTGTCTTTGCGGTCTTGGAACCCCGTGTAGGCTCTGTAATACAAGACAAGCTCCTTGATGATATTGAAGAAAACATTGAGTTGGGATACGAAGGCAGACCGTATAAAGAAACAAGAAGATGGCTTTTAATGTTGCCAACCAGAATACTGAACTGGCTGTCATTTATTCTTTTTGCTATGGGGGTAGTATGCTTAATATTTTTTGTGTATCTCAACATGGCAGCCCGATAAAAAAAAGCAATAGCCGGCCAAGACCGCCGCCGCCTCCACAACCGCCCCCACCGCCCCCGCCCCCTCCAAAAAACAAAAAATGAATATCAGTAGCACAAACGCCGATGTTTCCCGTTTCGTCTTTTTTATAATTTTTGCCGGAACGCTTTGCGCGGCGGCGGGGGCGGAAACCTTTGAATTCAAACACGCGGCAGGAAACAAATACCGCATTTTGTCGGTGGTGGAAGAAGATGTCTACATAGACCGCCGTTTTAGCCACCGGGCAAAAATACTTAACCGGGTTTCTGTGGAAATAAGCGATGTTGACGGAGAAACGGCCCGGCACAATGCCGTTTTCAGTTCCTCCGAGCAAATTCTGGAAGGGGACAGCAGTTTCCTGTGGAGCGAGGAATATGTTTCTGTTTTTGGGCGGGACAGGCTGGGGCGTCTCACCATAGAGCCTGAGTATTATATGCCCGTTGTTCGTAATATGCCCGTGTTCCCCGGCAGGGATTTGCATGAAGGGGAACGCTGGAGCGCTCCGGGCTATGAAGTGCACGATTTCAGGAAGTCCTTTGGCATTGAACAGCCTTACCGTATTCCTTTTGAAGCAAGCTACACTTTTTTGGGTTACCGGGAATGGAAAGGAAAAACATACCCTGTTTTTTCCGCATCCTACCGTATCTTTTACGAGCCGCAGGCGGTAAGCGGGCGGATCTGGCCCCGGCGTATAATGGGGGCCTCGGATCAGATCGTGTTCTGGGATTTGGAAGCAGGCCAGGCCGCAGCCTATGACGAAAGTTTTAGAATGATCTTTGAGCTTTCCAACGGGATGACGGTGGAATATCGTGGCCGTGCGGAAGCGGAAATAATCGAATCGGAGATCATGAATAAGGAAGACCTTGTTCAGGACATTATTGATGAAATCGAAAAGCTGGGAATAGACGATGTATCAGTACGAATTGGCGATGAAGGCATCACCCTCAATTTGGAAAACATACAGTTCCCGCCTGATTCGGCTTTCCTTTTGGAAAGTGAAAAAATAAAGCTGGACAAGATTGGGGAAATCCTCCGTCAATTTGCGGGAAGGGACATTCTGGTTGGGGGGCATACCGCCCTGGCAGGAACTGCCGAAGGCCGGATGAAGCTTTCCACGGACAGGGCCGCCGCCGTGGCGAATTACCTTATTTCCAAAGGAGTGCGGGAGCCTTCCCACGTGGTTGTCCGGGGCTACGGAGCGGAACGGCCCCTTGCCGACAACCGTACCGCCGAAGGGGCGCAGCGGAACCGGCGGGTAGAAATTACCCTCTTGGAGAATTAGTAGTGGAGCTATTTCCAAAACCCGGTTGGTTTTGGAAATAGCTTAAGAAAAACTGTCCAAAAGGCCAGTTTTAAACAAGGGTAGCTTTTCCAAAAACTGAAGTTTTGGAAAAGCCTCAGTGTGTAATGAAAAACAAACTTTTTTTCTGCGCCGATCTTGGTACCAGTTCTCTTAAAGCGGCGCTGATCGACAGTTCCGGTTCTCTCCATGCTTTTGCACGGGTTTCTTATACCGCTTCCGGTAACGGTAAACAATCAACACCAGCTTCCTGGCTGAGCGCTTTTTTTTTAGCGGCACAACAGCTTGCCGCTCCCCCTTGTCCGGTATCGGCGCTTGTTATTTCCGGGAACGGGCCGACACTGGTTCCGGTAAGCGGGGAAGAAAGCGAATCCGCGGAAACACTGCGCCCCCTTTACTGGTACGATCCGCCCCCCCGGTTTTCCGGCCCGCTTTCCGCCTGTTCCTCCCTGTTTCTGCCCAAGGTAAAAAAATTCATTAACGCTGATCCTGTTACTTTTGCAAAAACAAGATTTTTGTTTTCACCCCAGGAATGGCTTTCATGGAAACTTGGCGCAAGAGCGGTAACGGTAATTCCCCATAAAGGCTACGTTCCCTACTACTGGGACGAGGAACAGTGTGTTGAGTTCGGCATAGACGGGGATCGTTTTCCTCCCTTTGTTACGATGGGGGAAGTGATCGGGGAGTTAAGCCCCGCCCCTCTTACCGGGCCTTTTACCGATGCGCCGCTTGTTCCAAAACTGCTTGCGCCGGGAACTCCCATTATTGCGGGGGCGGCGGATTTTATCATGGCCCTGATAGGGACGGGGACTTTGGAGCCGGGAACAGCCTGCGACAGAACAGGCAGTTCCGAAGGGATTAACCTCTGCCTTGACGGAGGTGTTCCCCTCACACGATCCGGCGGAGCAAGTACTGGCGGCGTTAGCGTCGGCGGCGTAAACGCCGGTGAAACAAGCACCGGTAGTGTTAGTACAGGCGGAGTAAGCTCAGGCAGAACCGGTGGGCCGCTTTCCAAGGAACTGCGCGTGCTTCCCCATGCCATTGAAGGCCTGTGGAACCTGGGGGCGGTGATACCGCAATCGGGGAGCCTTTTTGATGAGTACCGTGTTTCAAGCGGCCAAGACGGAAAACCCTACGGGGAGCTTGCCGCAGAGATACTTGACGATCCCGCCCATCCGGGACGGCCTGTACTGGAAACAATGGGATTGAATTTTGTTAAGGCGCTGGAGCTTATTGAATCTTCCGGTCATGCGGTGAAGGAGTTGGTTCTTTCCGGCGGCCAGTGCGCCGATCCCAGGTGGAACCAATACAAAGCGAATTTAAGCGGCAGGATACTCAAAATCCCCGAAATTATCCATGCGGAACTGGCCGGAAACGCTGTGCTTGCCGCCGCCGCTCTGGATGGAAGCGGCATCCGTGAAAAAGCCGCCGTGATGATCCGCATAAAGGAACGGTATTTGCCCGCCGGATGTGATGTTCACAACTCGCAATAATCATGGTATCATCAACTATGAGTGATGCCGGTTCTATCGGAAAGAAAGGGAGTATTTCAGCCAAACTGCAGGATTTTGGTTCGGCCCTGGCGGAGATACTTTCCCGCACTCAGGTTGCGCCCGGGCGCTCCCTTCGCTGGACGATCGTAGTTAATCCCAAGGCGGGGGGCTTTACCATAGGCCGCCGCTGGAAAAAGCACAAGGCGGCTCTGGCGGCAGGACTGGAGAAGGCGCGGCGTAATTCGGTGCGCCCTGATGCCGCTCCTTCACCGTATGCCGCAGCCCTTGGAGGAGAAGCGGTGGGGAAGTACGGGCTTACCCTCACCACTGGGCCCGGCCATGCTATGGCTATTGTCAAGGGGCTGCTGGAAACGGTACAGCAGGAAGATGCCTTCCATCTTATCATTACCGCCGGAGGGGACGGCACAAGCCTGGAAGCGCTGCAAATCATTTACCATGCCCCCCCTAAAGTCCGCGCTAACTGCGCCGTACTCCGCCTTCCGCTTGGAACGGGAAACGACGGCGCGGAAGCCTGGGAACTGGAAGACGCTCTGGAATTCCTTGTGAAGCCTGTCCGCATCGAAATGAGCCGGGGGCTCAGGCTTTCCACCGCAACGGGTAAAACCTGGCCGGGAGGCTTGCCTATTCTGGCGTTTAACATTCTTTCCGTGGGACTGGACGCGTTTGTTACCCACATGACCAACCGGATGAAAGGAAAACTTCCCGGCGATTCCTACAAACTGTGGGTGGACGTAGCCGCTCTTTTCTATGACCGGATTTACAAAGTCGGCCCCATGCAGGTAACTGGCTTTGACGAATCAGGCAGGGAAGGACAAACATTCCGGGAAAAATTCCTCCTCTGCGCTATGGGCGTAAGCGGGCGGCGCTGCTACGGTTCCCGCCAGATGGTACTGCCAGATGAACGGAATGTCTGCGCCGTAAAACAAATGCCCCTGTACCGTAAAATCGTCCTTAAAAACCTTATTGTTACCGGAGGGCACGCCAATAATCCTGAATCAATTTTGTTCAACGCCGGACGCATCGTTCTTTCAGGTGAATACCCCATCCTGGCACAAATGGACGGAGAAACCGTGGATCTTGAAAAAGCGGATTTCCCCGCTGTGATTGAATTAACCGATCCGGTAATTCCCGTGCTTAAAATTATGTAAAATAAGGAGATTGTATGGAATGTAATGTTTCTTTAACTTGGGATGATGAAGCGTATGTCTGGCTGGCCAGCAGCGCCGATGTGCCGGGGCTCGCGCTTGAATCCGGTTCCCTGGACGCGCTTATGGAGCGGGTAAAAGTTACCATTCCAGATTTGCTTGACTTAAAGAACACCGACTTAACGATAGGCTTCCGGGCGGAGCGCCTGTCACAGGTGCACATTTGATGGCGGAATACGAAAAGAAAGTGCGGGAGATTTTAAGTCAAAATGGATTTGCATTTCACCATCACGGTAAAGGGGATCATGATATTTGGATAAACGGACCGCTCAGCATAAAAGTTACCGTAGACGGAAAAATTAAATCCCGCCACATGGCAAATCAGATCATGAAAGAAGCGGGAATACATTACCATTTTTAACAGTCCTGGCCTATAATGGCGTAGTAAAATGGGGAAGTTAAATAATGCATATACAAGGTACATGGGTTTGTGATGAAGATGGCCGTTCTCTAATACTGCGGGGCTGCAATTTGGGGGGCAGTACCAAGGTTCCTGCCGTGGAAAATGATGCCGGCGTGTCCTTTGCGGGGAAGCCCTTTCCCCTGGAAGACGCGGAGGAACGTTTTGCGGAGATGAAACGTTGGGGGCTCCGGTTTAACCGGCTTATTGTTCCATGGGAAGCCCTTGAACACGAAGGGCCGGGCATTTACGACGAAGCTTATCTGGCTTACCTCCGTAAACTCCTTTTGATTGCGGAAAAATACAACATTTTAATGTGGATCGATCCACACCAGGATGTGTGGGGCAGGGCGGCGGGAGGTGACGGCGCTCCGGCCTGGACTTTGGAAGCGTTAGGCATTGATACGGGCCGCCTGGAAGCCGCCGGGGCTGTCATTCCCCGACAAACAAACGCTATCGTTCCGCCGGACAAGCGGCCCCGCATGACCTGGCCCGCGGGGAACAACCGTTACGCGGCGGCAACTATGTTCACGCTTTTTTTTGCGGGTAATGTCTTTGCCCCCGCCGCCGTTATGGATGATAAGATTACCAGAAGTACCGGCGGTAGTAACGGCAATTCCTATAGCGGCGAAACGGCTCAGGATTGGCTCCAGAAGCGTTATATCGA
>JAITCP010000126.1 GCA_031283025.1 Spirochaetaceae bacterium
TCGGGGAGGGAAAGGTCCGGTATCCAGCCGGGAATGAACATGGCACCCCGTAAATCAAAATGATTGTTGAAAAGGTTGTACATGGCAAAGAACAAGGGCATCTGGATAAGCAGCGGAAGACAGCCGGACAGGGGATTATGCCCCTCTTTTTTATACAGGGCTCCCAGTTCGGCATTCATCTTGGCCGGATTGTCTTTGTACTTTGCCTGGACTTCCTTTATTTTGGGGGCTATGGCCTGCATCTTGATGGTGGCCTCTGAACTTTTTTTGGTCAGGGGAAAAAGCAGTATCTTGACCAGCAATGTCAGGAAAATAATCGCTACCCCATAGTTATGGACCAATTTATACATCAAAAGGAGCAGCCATTTAAGAAAAGATTCAAGAGGGCCGAGGATTCCACTGGTACTGCCGGCTTTGGTAAAATCCAAATCCCGGAGTTTAAAGCCGTTATCCCCAGTATCATAACGGCCCAGATTTTCCTGATTTTTGGGCCCCAGGTAAAAGTGAAACACATCGCTGGTAGAGGCGGTATTTATGGCAGGCCGGATCAGGGACATATGTGAAGTGACAGAGATTCCCGGTTCCGGTTTATCGGAAAAAGACAAGCCGTACAGGGTATTGTCCGGTACAACAATGGCGGCAAAATACTTTCCGGCGATTCCTGCCCAGGTAAAGCGGGAATCTTGAACGGTGTTTGGCTTGACATTGCTCCGTTTTCCGTTAGCCAGAGAATAATAATGACGATACTCATAGCGCTGGTCTAACTTTTGAAAGCTGGGTCCTATCTGGGGGCCAAAACCCAGGGTATATGCCGCATTGTTAAAATTGAGGGGTATTCCTGAATCACTGCTGATGTAAACGGTAAGCTGGAACATATACTCGTTGTTTTTAAATTCATAACGCTTAACCAGGGTAAAAGTTCCCGGATACCCTCTCATGGAAAAATCCCGGGAAAATTCCACCAAAAGCGGGGCGGGCTTGGAAACCCGGAAATTGGCGTTTACCGGCTGGGCATCCAGCCCGCCAAAAGCCACTGTAAATGCGTGGAATTCCTTTGCTTGGCCGTTTTCCTGCGTGGGAAGGATCATCTCTACCATCTCTCCCTTGTCCTTGTGCTCTTTAAGGCGGTAGGAAACCATGTCTCCCCCGGCACTGGACAGAACGGCCTGAATTATATCCGTTTCTATGACAATTCGCTCTTCCGGCTCAGAAACAGGATCTTCCGCTGTTTCCGGCCCCGATTCAAGATTGCCGCCGCTTGCAGGTACATTTGAACCCCCGGATATATCTGTGGATGCCGGCGTATCCGCAGGTACGCCGAATTCACCCGCTTTGCCATCCGGGGCACCCTCCCCCGCTGCGGGTACGACGGGGCTGGTTTCTGTAGCGGGATGTCCGGTCTGACCGGGGGCCTGTTCCGGGCGAGGAAACAGAATGGGCTGAAGAAAAAACCATCCCATTATAATCAAAGAAGAAACAACTATTGCCAATACGGTATTTTTTTCCATAAAAAATCCTGTTAATTAGTGTCTGTCCACAAAGTCGGTTACTTTGCGGCCAGGCATTGCATTTTCTCAGCCTAAAGGCTGCGATTTATAAGGTAGTTGCGGACTACCAGTCCGAGTCCATAATATGTCTGCATTATGGACAACCTCCAATTAAGGTACCGGATCAAAGCCCCCCCGGTGAAAGGGATGGCAGCGCAAAATCCGTTTAACGGCGAAAAAAGAACCTCTAAAAGCGCCGTGTTTCTGTACCGCCTCAAAAGCATAGGCGGAACAACTGGGATAGTAACGGCAGCATGGCCTTAGGTAGGGTGAAACGGCTTTTTGGTACAGCCAAACTAAAAACAGAATGAATTTCTGTATCATCACTCCTCCTGGTTTATGCGTTACAGCCATAAACCGGCTTTTCTAAAGAGGGTTTGTAATTGTTGGGTGCTTTCCCCCAGAGAGGATCGGTCAGCCTCTTTTATATGAGGGGAAACCAGTAAAACCAGATCATAGCCGGTTTTTAGCTTGCCCTTCATAAGGCGGTATGCCTCCCGGCCAAGCCGCCGCGCCCGGTTCCGCTGAACCGCATTGCCGTATTTCCTTACAAAGGTAATGACAATACGGTTATGGGGTAATCCATTGACCAAAAAAAACAGCTTTACGCCGGGACAACTGACAACCCGCCCTTTCTTAAAAACCCTTGTTAGTTCAGCCCTTCTCTTTAAGTGTTCCTCTTGCCTGAACCTTTTCCTGCCCTCCGGGCCCGGAAGACTCAGGCCGGAGCCGCTAATAGGGCTTTTTCTCGTCTGCAACGGTAAGTTTATACCGTCCCTTGGCCCGGCGGCGTTTCAGTACAAGCCGCCCCCCCTTGGTTTTCATCCGTGCCCGAAAACCGAACTTGCGGTTCCGTTTTACCTTGCTGGGCTGATAAGTTCTCTTCATGGGAACTACTCCTCTATATTTCAGCCGGATCGCCCAAAAATAGGCGATTTGGCGCTGGGATCTACGGGAAAAACCCACTCATCCAAAACAGAATTTAAGTCTATAGGAGAAAAATAACTTCGTCAAGTAATTCGCCCGCTGACCTTCTGTGGATTCAATCCCTGTACAAATTGGCTTACGGAACATATGATATACCAAAGAAGAAGCGATGAGGAAGGCGGTAAGATACTGCCGTGAACATGACATATTAAAAGAGTTTTTAGAGCGGAACGCCACGGAGGTAATGAATATGCTGATGACCGAATGGAACTGGGATGATGCTCTTGCTGTACGTTTTGAAGAAGGCCGGGAAGAAGGCCGGGAAACTATTGCCAGAAATGCCTTGACCAAAGGATCATCTATCGAATTTATTCATGACATAACCGGTCTTGATATAACAACAATAGAGAATCTTAGACCGCGGTTATAACTTCCCTCTAATCAATCATCACCAACGCCGCCCAATAATACGGCAATCAGTAAAAGCTTCACCTTCATAAAACAACTTCTAATTTATACAAATAAATTTTCTCCATTTTATCTTACGCAAAGACGCAAAGGAAAGAACAATGAGTCGAAGTAGCGGTCTAAGCGTGGTATGATACAAACAGACAACAACCCCTTATTCCTTTTCTGTGATCTCCGATTTTAGCCGAAACAAGTAAAGAATATCAAGTACGGTACGGGAACCGGCAGGGTAAAAGCATTTACTTGATGAATTGAGAAATCACTTGTAATGTTAAAGGGAGAATGAAAAACCGTCCCGCAGTTCTTGCGGTCTGCATTTTCCTCCCCCTTTGTGCGGCCTTTGGTCAAAACCAGAAGATACTTCCCCTGTCTTCGGAGATTTATGATGAGATGGACGCTCTTTATCTCCTTGGGGGTTTGGGTACGCCTTCAACAGCCCGGCCATGGACTGTGAATGAAGCCCGGACGATTCTGGAAAGGATCAATTATCTTTCCCTTAATCAACTGGAACAGGGCCTATACGATTTCATCGCCGCAAAAATTGCTGACCCCTTCCGTTTTTCTTTGGACGATGCCTTTGGCTTTGATGCAAGGCTGGACGCGGCCTTGGAAGCATATACCCACACCAACACGGAAGATTTCGTCCTTAATGAGGATTGGAACTACGGCTACGAAAAACGGCAGCCTATGGTAAAAATTTCTCTGGAGGCCGGCCTTTATTCGTGGTTATATATTTTTACCGATTTAGAGTACAACCGGAACCGCTTTATCATACGGGATCAGAACCGGAATGCAGGAGACATGACGCAGAACATAGGGGCGGAAACATCGCTTTCAGATTATGCATATCCATGGCGTTCCTGGGCGTACAGCAGTCCTTTTATCACCAATTTTATGGCAGGAACGGATGAGTTTGATTTTGATTGGCCCAAACGGGCGAATATTACTGTCGGGGGGGCGCACTGGAACCTCAGCCTGGCACGGGATCGTTTACAATGGGGCAGAGGGACAACGGGTAATTTTATAGTTGACGGCCACCGGGATTACGATGAATACATCCGTTTTTCCGCATGGTCGGACCGGTTTAAATATGAATGGCTCAATGTTTTTTACCCTGTTCCCGAAACCGTTGGTGAGAACTCTTTCAAACTCCTTATGGCTCACCGGCTTGAATTCCGCTTTTTACCTTCTTTGGTTTTTGCGGTATCGGAAAACATTATGTGCCGTGCGGATGGCTTTAACCCCCGCTATATCAATCCCGCCTTTATTTTTCATAATTGGTATGACCGGGACAACATAAATTCACTGGCCCATCTGGAATTGGATTATACGCCTTTTAAGGGATACCGGTTTTATACCCAGGCAGCCATAGATCAGATCCAGGCATCCTGGGAGGATGACAATGAACCTGCCGCTTGGGGTATCCTTGCGGGAATTGAACACATCCGTCCCGCAGGCTCCGGCCTCTTGAGCCTTTCTCTGGAAGGGGCTTATACCACGCCTCTTTTGTACCGCCGGGATAGGGTTGATTTTATTAGCTTGAATACTTCAGAAGTTGCTTATGCCGGGCGGAACTTAAGTTTTGATTATTCCGGCTTCCCTTACGGCGGGGACGCTCTGATTCTTCAGGCCGATGCAAAATACCGCTTTCCCGGCACCGCTCTTCTGTATGCCCGTCTATTTGGCATGATTCACGGAAAGGTGAATTTTTTTGTATCTCATAACAAAGACGGGCTTAGTACGGGGCCGGCAAATCTGAAAGATAAAACCCCTTCCGGGGATGCGAATGAGCGGGAGTATACTTTTAGCGCTTCTTTGGGAGGGAATTATACTATTCCCCAACCCCTTTCCTGGCTTGAACTCCGTGTCTGGACAGAGCTGGATTATATTTACAAAAAAAACAAGCTCATGCTTTCTGAAACCGGCGAGGATAGGTTTTACCATAAAGAAGGCGGCGCTGCGGATTTTCAATTTATTGCGGGAATTGGGGTAAGGTTTTAGTCTGTTGGTGTACGGGGCATATTTATACAATTGCTTCTTTTTTATATCGTTGGACATATTTATCCAATACTTCGTTTATCATTGTTTGATATTTCACCTTGTTTTTTTGGGCATGCTTCTTAAAAAAATCAACGCTGCCGCTGTTTAATGTTATTGTTATTTTAACTTTTGGTTCCTTTCTGATTAATTCTGCCGGAGGAGGCAAGAAATCAGCGATGATTTTCCCTTCGGTTATTGCCCTTGAAACACCTTCAGGCGCTTTAGTGTAAAATATTTTCCGTTTCATATTTATCTCTCCCTTCTCTCCAATATCCGGTCCCAAATATGCGGATATTTCCATTTCTTGTAGTAAACCTTACCGTTACTATACCATTACCATCATTCCCAATACAGAAAAATCTTTCTTCCTTTTTCGAATGTTTTTTATCCTTAACCATTATACGTTTTTCATCAAAAAATGCTTCTTGAGCAATTTCAAATGAGACATTAGGGAACCTCTAAAAACCGGTTGTTTTTAGAGGTTCCTTTGCAGTTTCTCGCCCTTTGGGCTGCGAAACGTGCGCTTTTAAGCGGTAAATCTCTAAAAACTTCAGTTTTTAGAGATTCCCATTATGTTTTTCCATGTTTTCAAGATTTTTATTTTCGTCCCATTCAAATAGCATATGTATTATTATATGTATATTTTACCATAATGTCAACGCTCTCCATTCCCTACTCCCCTCTTTGTAAAAAATACTACAGGCGGGGACGCTCCATCCAGCGAGGGGTCATTTGGGTTAGATTTCATTTTGAGGCATCACGTAAGGGGAAGCAGTATAATGCATCCTATAGTAACCGTATGAGGTAAATTGAACTGCCCCAAGGGGCGGAGTATGGACCCCGCCTTCCAATCAAACGGCTTTCGTAAAGTGTTCAAATAGACTTGTTCAAGAACCCGGTTGGTTCTTGAACAAGTTAAGCAAAATACTGCGTATTTTGCAGTTTTAATAGGAAGTTGATCAAAAACTGAAGTTTTTGATCAACTCTAATATAGCCTTGTTGCCAGAAACAATATAAACTCTTATATTACCTGTGAACAAGTACATTAATAACCCCCAAAAACTCCCCCCGGCGCTATGCCTGCTTTTCTTTCTTTTGTTGTTTTTGCTTTTGCGTTTTTCCCCCTATAGCGCTCTTGACGCTTTTCTTGAACGGCCCTACAGTACGCGGTTTTATGACCGCCGGGAAACTCTGGTTCAGATTATCCCTTTGGAAGATGGTATACGCCGGGAATATGCGGATATAGAAACCATTCCCCCCTCCGTTCCGGATGTGTTTCTTACCGCGGAGGATGAACGGTTTTTTTACCATTTTGGGATTGATCCGCTGTCTGTGCTGCGGGCAATGTATCAAAATATCCGGGCAGGGCGGAGGATAAGCGGCGCATCCACTGTTACCATGCAGCTTGCCCGGATTATCGCCGCTCCATCCCGGCGGAACATTTTTTCCAAGGCTGCGGAGCTGTTCAATGCGCTCCGGCTGGAAGCTCGCTTTTCCAAGAAAGAAATCCTGGGTATGTACCTTAATTCCATTCCCTTTGGTTTTCAAACAGAAGGGCTTGCTTCCGCGGCCCGGAATTTCTTTGCTTCTGAAATTGCCTTCCTTACCCCGGCGGAAGTTTTTTGCCTTGCTGTTATTCCCCGGCGGCCTGCGGCGTACAACCCCCTTACGGAAAAAGCCGCCTGCATCAATGCCGCAGAAAAACTTGCCCTGCGTTTTGCGGACAATTCCCGCCGGGCTTCCGCCTATCCGTTATATGCTTCCCTAACCGGGGATGATTGGAATACTATACGGCCCGCCCGCTTTGCCTACCCCCGGTATATGCCGCACATGGTTCGCTATGTACACCGCCGCCTGCGTGAACAAACCGGCAGAACGCCGCCGGACTATGTACTTTCCGCGGATTTGAATTTACAAAGGGCGGCGGAGGATTTGATCGCCGCGGGCATTCGCCGCCAGGCCGCATCCCGCCTGAGTACAGGGGCGGCGGTGGTGATCGACAACCTTAGCGGAGAAGTGCTGGCATGGGTTGGCAGCGCCGATTATGACGATGAGCGGGCGGGGGGGCAGATTGACGGGGTGCTGGCCAAAAATCAAATGGGAAGCAGCATGAAGCCCTTCCTCTATGCGCTGGCTTTGGAACACGGATACAAGCCGGCGGACGTATTGGCAGATATTCCTTCCAAATTCGGCAGTGAAGAAGTGTACATTCCCCGGAATTTTAACAACCGCTTTAACGGCCCGGTTCTTTTACGGATTGCCCTTGGGTCAAGCCTTAACATACCGGCAGTTCATTTGCTTGACCGTTTGGGGATACAGAACTACGGGCGCTTTCTTGCTTTGGCCGGATTTGACATAAGTCCGGAAGAAGCGGAAGATGCCGGCCTGGGGCTGGCTCTGGGAAATGCTCCGGTAAGCCTTGAAGAGCTGGCCGCCGCTTTCAGTATCTTTCCCCGCGACGGGCAGAAAATTCCCCTCCGCTTTGACAAAACGGAAAGCGGGACGGCAAATCCCGGACTCACGGAAAGTTCGGGGCTTACGGCAAATTCCGGTCTTACGGAAATCTTCGGGCTGGAAGAAATTCCCAGAGCCGGTTCCGCCGTATCTGTGATGAGCGCCGACACCGCCCGGCTTATCTGTTCTATGTTGTCGGATCGAAGGGCGCGGCTTTTGGGATTTGGCCGGGGCGGTAATTTTGAAACCCCTTTCCCCGCCATATTCAAGACAGGCACGGCCAACCAATTTCAGAACATTGTCGCCCTGGGAGCCACTCCCCGCTTTACCGCGGCGGTGTGGATGGGGAACTTTACCGGAGAAACAGTAATCGGAAGAACCGGCAGCTCCCTTCCCGCCTCCGTGGTTCGTTCACTGTTAATGCGCCTCCACTCCGCGCCGGGATCAAGAAACGTAAAATTCAGGGAGCCTTCCGGTTGGGTGCGTGTTCCGGTCTGCGCCCTTTCCGGATTGCCGCCGTCGGGGAATTGCCCTTATGTGATCGAGGAGTATTTTCCTTCAGGAGAGGGTTTGGCCGGAACTGCTCCGGCAGCCTGTAACTGGCATCACGGGGGCGCTCCGGTGTATCCCCCGGAATACCAAAACTGGTTTTTGTCCTTGCTGCGGGAGGGGGAGCTTGACTATGCTTCTGCGCCGCTGCAAATAATCACCCCCAGGGACGATTACCGCTTTCTCCCTTCAAGCGGCGGCGGAAACAACAGCATCCCCGTGGAAGTAACCGGAGGAACCGGCGATGAACTTACCGTGGAGCATAACGGCAGAATGTTTACCGTCCGCCGCCCCTTTGTGTTTTTTCTGCCCTATACGCCGGGCCGCCATACCTTGACGGTAAGGAGCGGCAGCGGCGGTTACAGCGAGAGCGATACGGTGCGCTTCACTGCGGAGTAACCGGCCTATGCGGGAAATTGAAGTATCCGAACAACACCGGTCTATTCCGTTACAAGTCCAATATCGGGTATAATGAACCATGAATCAGGATCAAATAAAAAAGGCCCTTCTAAAAGTTGCCGATGCGCCGCTTGAATTCGACGTGATTCTTACGGGGAAAAAAAGCAGAAAGGTGAACGGCCTTTACAAAACAGAAACCAGGGAAATTGTCCTTCATAACCGCAATTTTACGGACGATGCCGCCGGAGAAAACCTGCTCCTTTACACGGCGATTCATGAATATGCCCATCACCTTCATGCCTGCGCCCGCGGGGGGACGCTTTCCGCCCGCGCCCACACTTCTGAATTCTGGGCGATTTTTCACGAATTGCTGGAAAAGGCGGAGAAAAAAAATATTTATCGGAATGTTTTTACCGATTCGCCGGAATTGGAAAAACTTACCACCCTAATCAAAAAAAAGTTTCTTGAAGAAAACGGCAATCTGTTTAAGGAACTGGGAAAGTATCTTATTAAAGCCCGTGAGATGTGCGAAAAAATCGGGGGCCGTTTTGAGGACTATGTAGACCGGGTACTCAGAATCCCCAAACTGGCTGCGGAGACGGCGATTAAAACTTTCCAGTACGATCTGAACCCCAGCATAGGCGCGGATAATATGCGCTACATTGCGGGGCTCCGTAACGAGGACGAGCGCGTCGGCGCAGAGCGGGCCCTTTTGGCGGGCAAAAGCCCCGATTCAGTCAAGACGGCCCTAAAGAGCCAGCGCACTTCCGCCCTGACCCAAACAGAAGATGACCTGAAGGAAAGGCTGGAAAAAGAAAAAACCCGTCTGGAAAAAACCATCAGCAGCCTGAACAACCGCCTTAAGGAGGTAGAGATGGAGTTAAAGAAGCACTGATTCATTCAATGGCGAGTAAATCAGTACTTCTTCATTATAAGAAAACCTCTAAAAACTTTGGTTTTCAGAGGTTTCCATAATCTTATCTCCTGACAATTCCCGGCAGAGGCTTGGTGGTCTTAAAGCGGAAATACTTAAACGGATGGATGTCCATAACATTAGGATACCAGCCTTCTATTTCATCAGTGTCCAGGACATTAACGGCAGGATTATAGGAAATGGGAAGCACCGTGCCCCGATCCAGCAATAATTGTTCCGCTTCCGCCAGAATTTCAAATCGTGCTTCTCCTTCTTCCATCATAGATTCTTCCATTAGGGATTCAAAATCTTCATCGTCATGGCGGGCATAGTTCAGGTTGGAATCCCGCCGCCACATTTGAAGGAACGTGTAGGGGTCGGCAAAATCCCCAATCCAGGAAAGAGAGCCTACATCATAATCGTCCCGTTCAAGGGCCTGGAAATACCGGTTATAAGGTACCACGTCCAGCTTGACCGGAATGCCCAAATTCATCCATGCGGCGGCCATAAGTTTGGCGATCCGGTCTGCCTCTCCCGAAGGGGTTATGCGGATTACCAGTTCCGGCAGTCCGACCCCCTTGGCGTAACCAGCTTTTTCCAAAAGAGAGCGGGCTTCTTCAATGTTGGTCTTGTCCATCCCTTCAATTTCGGGATAGCCGGCAACGGGGAAAACCAGGGTTTTAGCGCGGAGAAAGTACTCCGTCCGGAGTTCATCCCAGGGAAGGGAAATGGCAAGCGCCCGGCGCAGCCTGTGATCCTTCCAGGGGCCCCGTGAGCGGATATAGTAGTAATACGTGGCAAACATGGGGTTTACAACAATGCCATTCCTGTCAATCAGTCGTTCCAGGTCAACGGTTCCGGCAATCCATCGGGCTTCACCGGAATTCCACATGGCGGCGGATTCTTCCCCGTCATCTGTGTAGCGAATAATAATTTTTTTAAGAGCCACCCGGTCTGCATCCCAGTACAGTTCATTTTTACTGAGTGTAAGGCTATTGCTGTTTTTTCCGGTAACATAGAAAGGGCCGTTGGATATGGGAACCGACCAATCGCCGTCGAGCATGGAAGGATGGACGGGGCTAAAGGAATGATGGCAGAGCATACTGGGAAAGTACGATGCCGGCGCAATTAGTTTTACAATGAGGGTTCTATCCCCCTGGACGCTTATGCCAACAGAAGCAGGGTTGGTGTTTTTTCCCATCCGGTAATCTTTGGCCCCTTCTATAATGTCATAAAGGGATGAGTAGGGGGTTTCATTTTTCGGGTCCAGCATGGAAAGCCAGGCAGAGCGGAAGTCCTCCGCGCGGACAGGATCGCCGTTCCAGTACCGGGCATTCTGGCGGATCGTAAAAGTCCAGGTTTTTTTATCTTCTGAACGCTGCCACGATGATGCCGCCGCCGCAACCGGTTCCAGGGTTAAGGGATGATAGGAAAAAAGCCCTTCATAAAGGCCCGTAAAAATTTGAGCTTCTGAAGCCAGGAAAGATTTGCGCGGGTCCAGTTCCGCTCCCTCCCCCTCCCCGGAAAGAACCATGACGAGTTCCGTGCGGTTGGAAGGCTCCGGCCTGGGTTCGGCATATTTGGGCAGGGGGAAAATGGGTCTGCCCCCATCCGGCTTTGTTTGGGCATTGACCGCCGGAACAATGAAAATAAAGCAAAAAGCCAAAAGGATGGCGGCCTGAAAAGGACGCCTGGATAGCGTAGTATGTTTCATAGAGACAGTATACCGGATTTATGTAAGAGGGTTAACCCCAAGACGCTTAAGCTGTTCTTCTTCTTCGACCTGGGCACTGTATTCGTGCCGTTTTTGGTTTGCCTTGATAAAAGCGTTTTTTATTGTTGCCAGTTCCGGCTTGATCCCCCTGACCTTTTCTCTGCTTTCTTTTGGGGCTTCCGCCTTAAAGTATTCGTCAAGGCCCCCAAGTGTTTTATGAAGACTTTGGGCATCCCGAATAGCCCGTTCCAGCAGGGTTAAAAGCTGTTTTTCATCAAGGGCTTCTATCCGGGATACGTTCCTGCTGCTAAAGGAAGCAAAAGACCGTGTCCGCTTGTCAAGGTCGGTACGGAACTGATTGTAGTTTACTTTTTCTTTTACCGCTGTTCCCTTAATTGAATCAATGTATTCAATGTCGTAGATGACCGGCTCCGGTTCCTTGTTAAACATTTCTCGGAGAATTTCCCGGATTCTTTCCATAAGGGTTTGTTTCCGGTTCTGGAAGAGTGTGTGGTTTTCTTCCATTTTGGGGGCAATTTCCGCCAGAGCGCCGGAAACGGTACTTATTACAAAAAGGCCGTCCATAAGGGTAACCTTAAAGGAAACTTCCTTTTTGACCACCTTGGGCTTGTTCTCCGGTATTGCAAGCTGTTTAAGCACGACACTCCGCAGTTCTTCGCCGCTGGGGGTAAAATCTTCCTTTATTAGCTCTTCCGCCAAATCGGGATAAAAGTTTCTGCCGGGCATGGCGGAAGGGAATTTCTTTTTTATCTGCTCTACGGACGCATCGTTCATTGTGCCGGTAATGGACTGCCGCAGCTCCAGTTTATAGGATTCCCGGTTAAAGGCCGTTGCTTCCTTCAGGTAGTTCATAATAAGCCCTGTGCACTTGCCGAGTTTTCCTGTTAACTCGTTTATTACGTTTAGCGCTAGGGCATCGCTTCCGGCCCGTGCATCGTTTATCAGTTCCGCCACTACCCTGGTGGTAGTAGTGGGGGCATCAACGACAAGTTTTGACCAGTCTATGTACTTGACCAGCCCCAGAATTCGCTTAATGTTTTCCAAATTCAAAAAATCAATGCTGAATTGGAAAAAGTTGACCAGATAATCCAATTGGCTGTCATAGGCGGAGAGGTTTAACGTAAGCTGATCTCTCTTGTCTCCTTCAGGGACGATCATTTTTGGAATTACAATTTCCCCTATCTTAGCTTCGTGTTTATAAGGGTCTTCGCTAATAAGTTTTTTCTGAATCAGCAGCTTGTATAATGACGCAAAAGCGACATGAAAGGACCTGAATTCGTCCTTAAATTTGGGAAATTCAGTTTGATTTAGCCAGTCTGCACGGGCATTAAGTGCCTGTTCCAGAGCTTTTTGGTATTCGGCGTTGTCCATTATCGTATATTATGTATTATTTTCGGCTAAAAGCAAATAAAACTAAAGCAAGGAATACAATATTGCCTTATAAGATGGTATGAAACCCCCATTTTGTCTGTTTTTAGCCGTTATTGGCTTGTCGGTGTCCTGCGGGCCTTCCCCCCTGCCGGAACAATACCAGGTGAAACTTCCTGCCGCCCCTTCGCTGTGGAAGGAACTGCTTGGCGAGCCCCACTGGCGTCTGGAATGGTACGATCCTTCGGGAAAACTCCATTCCACTAGATTTGCCGGACAGGGCGCGGCTAACGCCGGTAAAATTGCCGTGCTTACCCAGTGGCCCAGCGCGGTACTTGCCTGGCCGTATTGGCCGGAAAAGGCCCTGGCGCCGGGTATGTTTTACCCAGCCGGAGCGCTTTACCCCTTTGATGTCCGGGGCGAGTCCATTGTATTAAGCTGGACAAGAGGGGTAGATGCCTATTTCTACCGGGAGATGGACAAGCTACGCTCACTGAACCAATCCAACAGAACACCGGAGCATTTTGACTGGGAGCGGTTCCGCTCTTTGCTTCGAGAGGAAGCTCCGGAGGATTTACGTGCCGATCCCTGGCTTGCAGATTGGAAGGACATAGCGGAAAAAACCGTCAGTTCCGGTTTCAGAAAAAGTCTTATAAAGGCGGAAAAACGGATCGTTATAAGGACCACGCTGCCCCACAACGGCCCCTGGATATGGTCTTCCCCCTTCAAGCCCCCCGAATCCGGGCAGAAGGGTGAGGAAATACCCCTTTCCCTAGGCGCCCATCCGGAATATTTGGCTAGTCCCGGAGGTGTGCTCTGCATTTCCCAGCATAATCAGGTCTGGGCGGCATGGTGAGAGGCGTGTTTTAAAATCATTATGAGCGGACGGAAGATTAACCCATGCTTGCCCTTGTTCCGGACGAACGGAAGAGAAACCACCTGCCTGCCTGTCTGCCACAGGCAGGCCGCAGGCAGGCGAACCACACGAACCAACACGAACAAGGGGATTAGCATAATGCCCACGCTCCACTGGCTTACCAGAGAACCAGGGCAACAGCACTTACTCTATTTTGAGATATAATAAGCCATATTAACCATCGGGAGGGGGAATATGGAAATACAGGAAGAAGACATCCATAGGATGAAAGCGGCGTTAAGAGGC
>JAITCP010000145.1 GCA_031283025.1 Spirochaetaceae bacterium
CCGATAGAATGGTTTTTAATGACCAACGAACCGGTAGAAACCGTTGATGCGGCTTATGAACGTGTCTGTTATTACACGCAACGATGGAAGATAGAGCGGTTTCATTACGTGCTGAAGTCCGGCTGCGCGGTGAAAAAACTTCAGGAGCGAAGCATGGACAAAACAACGTTGTTGGTACTGGTGTATTCGGTCATAGCGGTCAGTATTATGAATATGACATATATTGCCCGTATACATCCCGAAGAACCGTGTACGATATTTTTTGAGGAAGAAGAATGGAAGGCGCTGTATTGTACGGCGAACAAGACGAAAAAGGCGCCGCGAGAGCCCTATAGCATACAGGAAGCGGTAACATATCTTGGACGTCTGGGAGGGCCGAAGCGTGCCCCCAGTGACGGCCCGCCACGTTTAAAAACCGTGTGGTTGGGCCTTATGACGCTTAACATTTTGTTGGCTTATCGGGACTGGTTACAGTGATTCTGTGGGTCAAGTTTAGCCCCAAGCCCGGGACATACCCGCTACGCGTTTTTCCATGGCATAGCTCCAGCCCCTCCTTTCTTTCATTATCGGTTTTTCAAAGGTTTTCTGAAGGGGATATTTATGCCAGGCTCCTAGGAAAGGTTATACACTGGAGGAATTCAAAAATCAGCTTTTGTTCATCGGCCTGAACAAGTACGAAAAAGTCATCCTTCCTGTTGAAATAGGCAAGGAGTATCAAGCGGAGGAGCAAGCCCAGAGCACAAAGATTATTACATTTCCCGGGGGTACGGCATGAGCAGGAAATTCACCCGCGCCGATATTGCCAAAACGATAGCGGGGGCCGGTATAGAGCGCACAAACGCCGCCGCCATTGCCCTGGCTATTATCAAGGCAATGGCTGACGCGCTGATCGCCGGAAAGGCGATTGAATTCCGGGGCTTCGGAGCCCTGGAAGTGAAGGAGCGCAAGGCACACAAGGCGCGTAACCCCAAAACAGGGGAAACGCTTATTGCCCCGGCGTGGCGGCGGATACTGTTCCGCCAGGGCAGAGACTGAAAGCGGCATTGAAGAACGCGCCGGAAGAAGGCCCGATATTGTAACCATTGTGTAGCAAAATTTAACAACAATGTTTTTAATTCCATACAGGGCAAGGAATTACAAAAAAGCAAAATGTTACTGTTAACCACTGTGTCCGTGGTTCGAATCCGCGCGGGGGGAGAAAAACCTATAACTGCCCTATACAATGGGATGGGTGGGAGGTTGACAAGTACCGCCTTTTCCGGAGGCGGCGGGATACCAAAATGGGCATCCATCTGGTGAGTACCTGGGCCGGTGAATTGGGCATGGTACTCGGACAGATGAAGACTAAAGAGAAATGCCAAAAGCAAGAGTTTTCGCCCAACCGCAAACGCCTTTATGCTTCGCACAATAAATTGCGGGCCAAATTCAGTTGTTCCTAAGGCTGTTTCCCGATATAGGCAAGAATGCCGCCGTCCACATACAGTATATGGCCGTTTACAAAATCCGAAGCGTTGGATGCGAGGAAGACAGCGGGGCCTTCAAGGTCTTCCGGCTTCCCCCAGCGGGCGGCGGGGGTTTTGGCAATGATGAACTGGTCAAAGGGGTGGCGGCTTCCGTCGCCCTGGCGTTCCCGCAGGGGAGCCGTCTGCGGCGTCTCGATGTAACCCGGCCCCAGGCCGTTGCACTGTATGTTGAATTGGCCGAATTCGCTGGCGATGTTTTTGGTAAGCATCTTAAGGCCGCCTTTTGCCGCGGCATAGGCGCTCACCGTCTCGCGGCCAAGTTCGCTCATCATGCTGCATATATTGATAATTTTCCCGCCGCCTTTTTTTATCATGGACGGGATGACAGCTTTTGCGACAATAAAGGGTGCGTTAAGATCCACGTCTATTACCAGCCTGAAATCCGCGGCGTTCATCTCTGTCATGGGTACGCGTTTTATGACACCTGCGTTATTGACAAGAATATCAACCACGCCCACTTCTTTTTCTATTTTCGCCGCCGTCTCGTTTACCGTTTTCTCGTCGGTTACGTCACAGATATAGCCGTGTACCGGAATCCCCGCGGCCTTGTATGCATCAAGCCCCTTGTCAAGCTGCTCCTTGCCGATGTCGTTAAAAACAATCGCCGCGCCGGCTTTATGGTAAGCCTGGGCAATGGCGAAACCGATGCCGTAGGAAGCCCCGGTAACCCATGCGATTTTTCCTTTCAACGAAAATTTGTCATTAATTTCCATGTCTCTCTCCTTATATGATTATGATAATAGCCGACGTTTTAATGTCGGATATTATTATCTCAGTTCCGTTGTTAAAACGGTGTCCATGTCGTCAAACGTCTGGTTCTCCCCGGCCATCGCCCAGATAAAGGTGTAAGCGGCGGTGCCCGCCCCTGAATGGATCGACCAGGAAGGTGAAATGACCGCCTGCTCGTTGTTCATGACGATATGGCGGGTTTCATTCGGCTGGCCGTGCATATGGAAAACCACGGCTCCCGGCTTTATGTCAAAATAAAGGTAGACTTCCATGCGCCGCTCATGGGTGTGGCAGGGCATGGTGTTCCAGACCGATCCTTCCTCAAGAATGGTCATGCCCATTACCAACTGGCAGCTTTGGCAGACAGCGGGATGCACGTATTGATAGATGGTGCGCACATTCACCGTGGCGGCCTCGCCCAGTTTGCGGGGGTTGGCTTTTTCAATCGGGATAAAAACAACCGGATAGGAAGTATGGGCCGGCGCGCTTGCAAGGTAGAATTTTGGCGGATCGTTTTTTTCCGTTGCACAGAACGCCAGGTCTTTTACCCCCTTGCCCACATACAGGCCGTCGCCTTTTTTCATGGCGTATTCCGTACCGTCCGCCGACACTTTCCCACGGCCAGCAATGCAGATAATTCCCAGTTCCCTGCGATCAAGGAAAACTTCGCTCCCAAAGTCCTTGCCCCCCTCAAGGCGCAGCGTTTTCTCCGCCGGGAAAGCCCCGCCAAACACCATCCTGTCTACGTGGGTATAACACAGGCTGATTTGATCTTTAACAAAAACATTTTCAAAAAGAAAATGTTCCCTCATCGTTTTTGTGTCGAAATGTTTTGCGTCATCAGGATGATCGGCATAACGGATTTCCATTTTCATAAGCCTCCTGTTTTTTTATGATACTATATTTGTCGGAAAATAGCAATTACGTGGAAGGGAATCCCAAAGACTCACACAAAGGCACAAAGGAGATCACAAAGGGGGGAAGGGGGTTATTGTTCGCAATCTTAGCATGGGCTACACCACTCCCCACTCCCCACTCCCCACTCCCTACTCCCCATTCCCCACTCCCCACTCCCCACTCCCCCTCTTCCTTTGTGCTCTTTGTGTGAATTACCTCGAATAAAGTCCTTGAATAAGGCGGCTTGAAATATTCGCGGATTTTTGACATTATTAATAAGAGGGCATTATGCAGTATTCAGGGTTTGAAGTTTACGAAAAATCAATTAACAAGAGTGATTCAGTTGAGGCGCTTGAAGTTTTTATGGCGAAGGAAATGCCGCCTGAAAAGCCGGGCGATTTTCTTGTTGTTAATTTCAGGAACGGGGATAATCTTGGGTTTACGGGGGAAAAAATAGCGGACGGTTTGATAAAAGCCCCGCTCTCGCATGAAAACGCCAATGTCCTGCGGAAAGTATTCCCTTTTACTTCACCTTCGCGCGTTCTTTGCAAAGAGCGGAGTTTTGGCCTTGGCGACAGGCTGGGTATTGCCACGCCGGGCCACATCAAACTTTTTGAAAAATACGACGCATATCCCGTATTCGCCCAGCAGTCCATCCGCGAACTCACCCTGACAGGCCGCTGCTATGAAGATGTGCTGGATGCGGCTGGTTTTGCGGTGTTCAGGGAAGGCTTTAAGAAAGAATGGGGCGCAGACGGCGATCATCTGAAAACCGCAGAGGATATACAGTACGCCCTTTCCCTGGGCTTTACCATGATCACTCTGGACTGTTCCGAACATATCAGGAACGATATAAACGAGACAAACGCCCCTTCGCTGCTACGGGAAATTGCCGATAAATACCTTGGAAAACAATTTGATATAGGCGAAGGGGTAATTTTAACTTTTACCGAACAAGAGCTGGCTGTCATCAACGGCATTTACGGCAAAGCGATTGCTTTTGCCTCTGATATGTACCGGCGTTTTTTTACGGACGGAAAATACAGCGCGGATTTTGAAATATCAATAGATGAAACACTCACCCCAACCACCCCGCTTCAGCATTACTTTGTCGCCAGGGAATTAATTGAAGCGGGGGTTTCTTTTGCCACTATGGCGCCAAGGTTCTGCGGGGAGTTCCAAAAGGGCGTTGATTATTCAGGCGGCATCGAACAGTTCAATAAAGAAATTAAAGTTCACGCGGTAATTGCCCGGCATTTCAAATATAAACTCAGCATACACTCAGGTTCGGACAAGTTCAGCGTGTTCCCCGCCATCGGAAAAGAAACCCGCAATATATTCCACGTAAAAACTGCCGGAACCAACTGGCTGGAAGCGGTGCGCGTCATTGCCCAGGTTGATCCTGTCCTGTACAGGGAAGTCCACAAGTACGCCCTGTCCGTATTTGAAGAGGCACGCAAGTATTATCATGTTACCACCGATCTCGGCAAAATCCCCGATGTTGATTCATTGCCGGACGAAGAGCTGCCGAAACTTTTTGAAAATAACGACTCGCGTCAGCTCATCCATATTACCTACGGCCTTATCCTGAACAGAAAAAACTCAGACGGCGGTTCCTTTACATTCAGGGACAGGCTGTACAATTTATGGCGGCGGAATGAAGACTTGTATAATCAGGCGCTAATCCGTCATATCGGGAAGCACCTGGATTTGTTAGGTGTTAGGGGGAGTGGGGAGTAGGGAGTAGGGAGTGGGGTTTTTGTCCGTAATCTAAGCGTGGGCTTCACGATGGGATAGCGGACAAAAACCCCTTCTTCCCCCCTTTGTATCTTTGTGTTCTTTGTGTGATCCCTTACGAGTTCTTTGTCCCCTCGTATTCCATTGAGGCGAGAATGAAGGGGCCTACTCCCTTAAAATCATCGGTGCTCTGCGGTTCGTTGACGTAGTATTCGTAGGAACCGTCACGGTAGGGCGTTCCTCCCAGGCCGGCGACTTTGCAGATGCCTGTCAGGTGGAGTTCGCCGGAGGGGTCTTCCTGTATTTTATGTTTCACAAGCCCTTGGTACGCTTTTACGGCGGCGGCTTTTAACTGCGTTGCGTCGATGTCCGGAGCGATTCCTAGCCGTATCATTTTGAGCAGGAAATAAATAAACATGGACGACGCGGAGCTTTCCGTGTAATTCCCCGGAGCGCCGCCCCTGTCCGGCACCTGAAACCAGAGACCTGAGTCAGCGTCCTGATATTTTAACAGCGGCGCGAAAAGGCGGCGGGCAATTGCTTTGAGCGTTTCAGCCTGCGCGGGAGGGATAAAGTCCAGAGTGTCGGCCAGGGCCATGCAGTACCAGCCCAGCGCCCGTCCCCAAAAATGCGGGGAACAGCCCGTGTCGGGGTTTGCCCATTTCTGCTGCAGGGATTCATCCCATGCGTGGTACAGGAGGCCTGTTTGCGGATCACGGGCCTTTGTTTCTATCAAAGAAAATTGACGCGCTATGTCGTCAAAGCCGCCGCCGAATTCCGCCGTGTATTGCGCATAAAAGGGCCCCTGCATATACAGCCCGTCCAGCCACATTTGCCAGGGATAGATCTGCTTGTGCCAGAAGCCGCCGGATTTTGTGCGGGGATGGCCGAGTAACTGCCCCTTGAGCTTCTCAATTGCCCTGCGGTATTTTTCTTCACCATACCGCGCGTAAAGCAAAAACAGGGTTTTGCCGGGATTTATCTGATCCAGGTTGTATTCGCCTTCACGATAGCCGCGGATTTCCCCGTCCGGGCCAATCAGGGAGTCGTACATCTCTTTCACATAACGGCAGAATTCATCCCGTTCGGCTTTCCGCCCCACAAGAAAAATACTTTGCAGCACAAGGCCGTGCTCATAGTGCCATTGCGCCTGCTGCGGCCCGTAGCGGTTCATAACCGACGCGGCCATCCGCTGCGAAAGGGGCAGGGCGTGAACCGGATCGAGATCCGGTTCGGGGTCAATTTCAGCTAACGTCATGTTCTACTTTATATAGCCCCCGGCTTCAGCCGCGGCAAGGCCGTTTTTTTCCCATTCAGAGCCGCCCATGCGGTCAAACTCGGCGACCCATGCGTTCCAGTTGTCACGGGTCAACTGTCGCTTTCCGGTAAGGAATTCAACAACCCCCTGCTCGTAAAAGCGTTTAAGATCGGCATTGGGAGCGGGCAGCGCGTCTCCGCCGATATTCGCCGTCCAGGGGCGGGACTGCATATCCCTCAGGGTGGCAAGGGCGCTCATGGTCTTCCCCGACGTAGGGGCTTTGTAGGTAGGATACCGGGCGACAAGTTCAATTTCGCTGTTGTAATAGACCATGTTGCGTAACTGGGTGTAGGGCTGCATTTCCGGCAGCGTGAACCCTTTTTTCGGATCCGGGATGCCCTCTACAGTCGGAACGCCGTTTTCGTCAAACACAAAGTTCACCCCTTCCTCGCCCCAGCCCAGCAGGTAGTAGCCTTCGTCAGAGGACATCCATTCAAGCAGTCTGGCGATAGCCGGCCCTTTTCCCGCCCTCATTGACTTGGTTGAAACGGCGTAGATCCGGTATGCCTGAGTATACACCCCTACGGACTGTTTGCCGTCCGGCCCCTTAGGCGGGTCTATCACGATCCATTCGCCATCGGGGAAATTTTTGTCAAAGGGGGCGTAGTTATTCTCGGCGGCAAAAGCGGCGTTCTGTTCCCGCATAATCCCGAAACGCCCCTGTTTCCACGCCGCCCGGAAATCGTCCTTGCCGTAACTAACCCAGTTAGGATCGATCACTTTCTCGTCCGCCATTTTTTTGATGTACACAAGGGCGTCAAAATAGGCGCTCTTTCGCACGTTGAGGCCGGGATCATCTTTGGAAAGATTCCACGTTCCCGCCACGCCGAAAGCGCCGAAGAAGGGATCAAAACGCCGCCCTATGCCTTCCTCAAAGTTGTTGATTTCGATGAAAGCTCCGTAGCCGTAGGTATCGGCGCGCCCTGAACCGTTGGGATCATTAAAAGTAAAGGCCTTCATCACTTCTATGTACTCATCAAGGGTAACCGGAACCTTTAGCCCCAGTTTGTCCAGCCAGTCTTTTCGGATAAGTACTCCTTCATTTTTGGCGATAGTTCCGGGGGAGGCCAGGCCGTAAGATTTTCCGTTAATCGTGGTAAACCCTATGCTGTCCTTATCGTAGTGAAGGGCGGTCCGGCTGGGCATAAGGGGATAGAGATCATCCACCGGGGCGATTACTCCTACGCGGGTAATATTCATAAAGGGATCCCGCCTGACCATGAATATATCGGGCAGGGTATTGCCCGCGGCGGAGGCGTTAATCTTTACATCCTGATCGGTTTCACTGGAAGGCAGGGCGCTTAAGGAAAGGTTGATGTTGAGTTTGTTCCGTATGATCTGTAAGGCTTTCCAGTCCGAAGGAGGCGGTCCCGCCTCGGTAACAGCCGCGCCGTACCACAGATCAATGTTTATCGGCCCTCCGTCCGCAGAGCCGTCTTTTTTCTTGCAGGATGAAAGAGTCAGGAGCAGTAAGGTTGCTACTAACAAAAATGTAAGTCGGTTTTTCATATCATTCCTCCGTTTATTTATTAGGGAGTGGGAAAGTGGGGAGTGGGGGAGTAGGGAGTAGGGAGTAGGGGTTGTTGTTTGAAAACTTTGCGTGATACTATCACGCTCAGATTACGAACAGCGATTCCCATTCCCCATTCCCCATTCCCCATTCCCCACTCATCCTTTCACACTTCCCATCAAAGTCCCCCTGGTAAAATATTTCTGTATAAAGGGGTAGGCAATAACCATCGGGATCGCCGCCATGAAAACGCTGGCGGCTTTTATCGCCTGAATAGGGGCTTCGCCAAATGCGTTGACTTCTACAAATTCATTCATCCCGCTGGCCATCAGAATATTACGCAGCAGTATGGGCAGGGGCTGGAGGGCGTTGTTGTTGATGTAGAGCATGGCGTGGAAAAAGTCGTTCCAGAAACTAACCCCGTAGTACAGGCCAATCGTCAGGATGATCGGCTTTGAAAGCGGCAGAATGATCCTAAGCAGCACCGTTATCTCCGACGCTCCGTCTATCCGGGCGGACTCTTTCAGCTCTTCGGGAATTCCCTCAAAAAAGCCGCGCATGATCAGGCAGTTGAAGGTACTGATCGCCGCGGGCAGAAATATTGCGGCGAGGTTGTTGGAAAGTCCCAGCCGGGTTACCACCAGATAGCTGGGGATTAAGCCGACGTTAAACAGATAGGGAATCAGAATTAACACCGTTAATGTTTTCCGGCCCGGCAGCGCCTTTACCGAAAGCACATAGGCCAGCGGAATTGTGAGAAACAGGGCCGTGGAGACTCCCATCACAAAAACCAGCAGGCTGTTTCTGAACGCATTGAGGAAGCCGCTGTTGCCAAGGAGGGCGCGGTACGCGGCAGTTGACCATTTCCACGGCGCAAGGAACATTCCGTCAAGATTGCTGCCAATAAAGGTATTGGGACGGAAAGAAAGGGTAATGGTACTTAACATGGGAATGGCTACGATAATCAGGATAAATACCAGAAACGCATTAATGATCGCGTAAAATATCCTGTCTGTGAAAGTAAGCTGTACCGGCATTTTGCTTATTTTTTTCAGCATAGATACCTCTTAAAATAACGCCGAATCGCTGACTCTCTTCACCATCCAGTTGGATGTGATAACCAGCAGCAGCCCGATTACGCCCTTGAAAATTCCAACCGCCGTTGCCAGCCCAAATTCAAAATTTAAAAGGCCCTGGCGGTAAACCCACGTATCGATAATGTCTCCTACGCTGTATACCGGTATGGAATAAAGCATGAACATCTGATTAAAACCGGCATCAAGGATTGTTCCCAGGCGCAGCAGCACTACCATAACAATTACCGGTCTGATTGCCGGCAGGGTGATATACCAGACCCGCTGCGGGGCGCTGACCCCTTCCACCAATGCGGCCTCGAACAATGTAGGATCGATGCCGATGAGCGCTGCGATAAAGATAATGGCGCTCCAGCCCATTTCCTTCCATGCGTCGGAGAAGATCACAATCCAGGGGAAGGTGCTGGTATTGGTCAGGAAAGCGACCGGTTTGCCGCCAAATAACTTGATAATGTCGTTGAGAATACCGTCGCCGGGGGCCAACAGTACCAAGAGGATACCGTACATGATAACCCATGAAAGAAAGTGGGGAAGATAGGCCAAGGTTTGCACTACCCTTGCCAGCTTACGCCTGGTGCTTTCATAGATCGTTACCGCAAGGATTATCGCCGCCGGAACGCTGACCAGGAGCTTCCCAAAACTGTAAAACAGGGTGTTCCGCAGCAATTCGGAAAAATAAAAAGATTTGATAAAAGTGCTAAAATGCCCCAAGCCAATCCATTTACTGCCCGTTACGCCGTCCATGGGCATGAAATCTTTGAAGGCAATCTGCCCGTTCCAAATGGGAATGTACTTAAAAATGATGTAATAGGCCAGCGGAATAATCAGAAGAACATATACAGAGCGGTACCGCTTAATTTCCCGAATCCTGCCGCTTCTGTTGTTGGTTGTATTCTTCATACTTTAATTAGAATAACTGAGGATTCCGGGAAAATACTGGACTAATATTGGAATATTCCGGCTTTTCCGCCGTATTATGATCACTTCTTCCGCGTCTGTCCCGGGGAAACGCCGTAGATCTTCTTGAAAACACGGCAAAAATACGCCTGATCCTGAAAACCGCATTTATTGGCGACTTCCTGTATCGTGTCGTCTGTCTGCTGCAGCAGTTCCGCCGCAAGAAAAATTCGGTAACGGTTCAGATAGTCCCACAGGGGCAGCCCCATTTCCTTGTGAAAAATCCGGGTAAGGTAGTCTTCGCTGACATTTACCGAATCGGCCAGTTTCCAGCGGGAAATGTGTGTCTTAACGTGCTTGTCGAAATTGAGGAGCGCTTTTTTTACCAGTACGCCGGTATGCGGGGGCAGTATTTCGGCGCCGTTTACGATGGCCATTATTCGTGCCCTGAATTCCGGGGAAGAAACAACAGCGCGGTGGCAGATTATAAGCCGGGATAATTGGCTTAATGAATTTACGTCAACGGCGTTGTCCACCCGGCTGCTGATCATGATTATTGGAACCATCATTGTCAGCGGGTATCGGCGCACCGCCGCCGCCCCTTCAACATCAAGAGAATTGAAAACAATCAACAGCGGGTTTATTTCCCCCACTGTTTCGTTGAATGAATCCATGGAATCTATGTACGTTTTTTCAATAACAGCGTCGGTTGAATTCTGTTTTTTAACAAGGGCGTTGGAGCGGGACAGCAATAATTCAAAATCGCCGTCGGGATATTTATAACCGATAAAAAGAATCGTTCCCTTTTTCGGCGACCTTAAAGCGAATTCTATCGCGTCGATCAGGGAAGCGGCGGAATCGAGCGGGGCGCTTGATCCTGCGGGCATTCCGTAACAAAGAAAAGGAACGTTTGAAAATTCGTTTTTCCGCCGCAGACTCGCCGCTTTTACCAAATCGCCCGGGCTTGCGCCGGCGGCATTCCAGGCGATAAACGCAACTTTGCCCGGTTTGTTTTTGCCGGTATCCCGTATTTGCGGCAAAGAAAAAAAGTTAACGGGCAGTAATGCCGGATCGGAAAGAACCAGTATGTGATCGCCGGAGCTTACGGGGTTTCTGGAAGCCTCCTGCCCGCTTAAGGTGGGCCAGGGCAGTATTACTGTGCAATGATCCTTCTCCGGGAAAAAGTCTCCGCCGTGCATTAAAATGATCCGCTCCGCCAGCAAAAGACAGAACTGCCGCACTTTTTCGGCTTTGCCTGTTATTTCATCCCTTCTCTGGCCGTGAAAAGTAACGGAAAAGCCCCCATAGGTCAACTCAGCTGAGTACTCAGCGGGGTTATCCGCGGCGTCCGCCGCGCCGTACTGTTCCCGGATCAGGGAGAAACATTGGGCAAGCCTCGCAGTGTCGCCGGACAACAGCGGAAAATTCCCGATTTTTGGCAGCAGGTCTTTTGGATCGAAAATAGTTTTTCTCAGGGAAAGCTCGTCTATCCTGGCCAGAGTAAAGTCCAGAAAACTGCCCGCCTCCGCTTCCTTAAGCGTTACAAATGATTTTAATTCCTGTAAGCTGCGAAGAACCGTATCGTGATCAGGCGCTGAGGGCGGATCCAAAAACGCCTGTTTTTCCAGCGCTTCAAGTTTTTCCATTACTCCCTGAAGGGGATCGTACAGCCCGTTTTCCATGATTTGCAAAAATTCCGTCTTGGCCCGTTCCGCCTGTTCGGCGATTTTTTTTGCTTTGACAGTTTCTTCCAAAAGGAATATGCCCTTTAAGGCATAGCTCACCGTTGATCTAAGTTCCTCGAAAATCACCCCGTCGTTTATGGGAACATTGTGCACAAAATATCCCAGGGACTGGTTTTCAATGAACAGCGGCTGAACCATAAAAATTCCGTCCGCATACCAGGGCTTAAGGGGAGCGGGAACAAGGAGCCTGACGGGGAAACGTTGATCCTTTATCGGGCATATCCCTTCATCGGAAAAACCCCCGACGAAGATAGAAGTCTTTTCATCATCGTACAGAACAATCGCCGCCCTGCGTATGCCGATCTTTGGCAGATGGTGGGCCAGATTCTGCACCAGGGAAGAACGGTCGCGGGTGCTCAAAAGGTCGCATTTTAGGGAATTGAGCACGGTGTTCCAGCCCTCTCTTTTGTAGCGGGCCTGGACGGTAAACCGCTCGTAAATTCTGGTAACGCTCCGGTACAGGAACGGCAGCAGGCCCCGTGTATGTTCAGGCAGTTCCAGATTGGCCGCCTCGTCCAGCAGCATTAAAAAATTTTCAGGCTCCCTGCCTAAATTGAAAAAATGTATAAGATTTTTTTCAAATAGGGAAAAGAACTGTTCCCGCCCCTCATGAAACAGGGCGTGAATCACAGGACGCGCCAACGCGTCCATATCTGCGGCGCCCAGCTTAAAGCAATCTCCTGCCATCCTTGCCAATATTTCTTCGACGTTACTGTTAGGGCTTGCCCCCTCCCTGCCGCCGAATAAACGAATACCGGAACAGCCGCAAGACTCGCGGATTATCAAATCTGAATTCAGGAGAATGTCATTATCGGAGGAATTTTTTTTCTTGCCCATTATTTTGCGGAGTATCCTGAAAGACTCGGCGCTCATTTGTGAATACGGCACCTGGACTGTGGAAAGCGGGGTTTGGGTGATCCGGCTTTCTTCGGAATTGTTGAATCCCACAGCGCGGTAATCGCCGGGAACATGATACCCGTGCCCGGCAAAATAATTGATCGCCCCCAGCGCCATTAGATCGCTGGAACCGACAAGCGTGTCAAAATCCCTGCCGGGGATCAGGGAACGGTCCTTAAAAAGCTGTGCGGCGGCGGCGGCGCCCGCGTCCCAGTTAAAAGGGCCGCTTATCAGGGGGGATTGAACGGCCCCCTTTTTCCCGGTATTTTTCGGGACAAGCCCCCCTTCTGTCAGGGCGTCGCAGTAGCCCTCAAACCGGGCGTGGGCCGACTGGTGAAACTCAGGCCCGTGCAGAAAGGCAATTTTACTTGCTCCGTGAACATGGATACAATGGTTGACCAGCGCCTTCATCCCGTTGTACGCGTCAAATTCCACGCATGGGTGCCCCGGCAGCTTAAAGCCCAGAGTTACATAGGGAAGGGGATCAAAGTATCCGTGAAAAAGTTCAAATTCTTCTTTTGGCTCGGTATAGCGTATTGTAGAACTCCAACTGATGCAGCCGTCCAGGTTTTCATCGTTTACAAGGGAATACACGGTATTGCGGAGGTTTTCAAAATTATGGCGGGCGTTAAGCCTGCCTCCCGGAAAAATAAACAGACTGGTATTTTCGGCGGCGGCGGTGCGTACAAAACTGCCCCAAACATTCAGGGAGAGCCCGGTGTGAATCGACGCAAGAACAAGGCCAACCCTCTTTTTTTCCGCCATGTTTCCATTTTACTCAATCCTACCGGTAAATAAAAGCCTCCGCCGGGCCCCGGACATTTACCTCGTTGAATTGGATATTTTTAACATTTAGCAGGCGTATGCTCTTTTCCGTAATCGCGGGAATTCCCAAAAACATATCCGATTCGTCGGGGCTTACGCCGGAAAGCTCGTCCGTGGAGATTTCACAGCGGTCGATGCTGACGTTTTCCACCGGCGATTCCGGCAAACCGGCGATAAATCCGGCGGATGCCCGGCAGCCTGAAGCGCGGATGTCGGAGATATGGATATTCTT
The DNA here is from genome assembly GCA_031283025.1 of Spirochaetaceae bacterium. GTDB lineage: Bacteria > Spirochaetota > Spirochaetia > Treponematales > Breznakiellaceae > WRIV01. The sequence goes on from JAITCP010000145.1 coordinate 13,405, forward strand.
GATCGAAGGCGTAGCCGCGTTAACCGGAAGGGCGTTCTGGCTGAAATAGCCGTCCGTCAAAGCCGCGCCGGGACGGTAAAACATATTGATAGCAAGAGGGCAAAGGTTGTTTTCCATGGTGAGCTTTCGGAATTCCAGGTCGTGAATTTTCCCCCCACGGCCCCGGCGGGTCTTTATCCTAATCCCCCGGTCGGTTCCCCTGAACAGACATTCCTCGGTTACCACTTCTGAAACGCCCGCCGCAGTTTCACTGCCTATAACGATCCCGCCGTGGCCGTCTTCTATTGTGCAGTTCCGCACCGTTATGCGGCGGCATGGCTTTCCCACGCGCATTCCGTCTTCGCCCGCGCCGGACTTGAGCACAATGCCGTCATCCCCAACCGAGACAGTGCAGTTTTCGATTAACACATCCTCGCAGGAATCAATGTCCATGCCGTCGGTGTTGGGTGCGTCAAAAGGGTTTTTGACAGTAAGGCCCGAAATAACAACATCGTGGCAGTAAAGGGGGTGTAAAGTCCAGAACGGGGAATTTTGCAGGGTAACGCCTTCAAGCCGTATTTTTGAGCAATTAAGGAACTGGAGCAGGGGAGGCCGCAAAAACTGTATTTTCCTGCCGCCGCCGCCCGATTGTTGTGTTTCGTAGCCCCGGTTGAGAGCGGCCAGCGCCAGCTCCTGCGGCGATTGGGGGCTTTGCTGGCCAAGGGCTCTTTTTTCCCTCAGCATATCCCACCAATACAGGCCGTTGCCGTCCAGAACGCCTTTTCCGGTAATGGCAATATCTTCCTGCCCGTCGGCAAAAACGCAGGGGTGCATCGCGTAACATTCAAGCCCTTCCCAGCGGGTCCATACCGGGCTGTAACGCTCCGGTTCGGGAATAAAGGAAAGAACCGCCCCTTCGTCCAGCGCGATTGTAACGCCGGAGGATATTTCAATCGGGCCGGTGCGCCACACTCCCTCTCCAATCCTAAGACAGCCGCCGCCCGCCTCTTTGAGCGTTTGCAACGCGGCGGCAAGAGGGCCTGAATTATCTGTAACACCGTCCGCTGTTCCGCCAAAGGAAGCTATATTTAATTCGGGCATAAATATTTTACCAACTCATAACAAATTTTAGATAAATGCCGCCTGCTTCATACAACGGGTGCTGGCCGCTCCCGTCCCAATCGGCCAACTGGTACTTTATCTGCCCTTCCGATTTGTTCTCCAGGTTGTAATTCATCGCTATACCTTTGTTCCGGTT
>JAITCP010000154.1 GCA_031283025.1 Spirochaetaceae bacterium
GCGTCTTCCTGAGAAATGGACAACGGTATCAAAACCTGCGTCGCCGAAAAATCATCGCTGATAAGGGCGCGTTCGTAAAGGTCCCACGAAAGCAGGCGGCGTTTCAGTTCGGCAATTTCCGCCGCGCTTCCCAAAAAATCGCCGCTTACCAACGGTTCGACCACAATAGCGCCGTCAATCGAAGTTATATAATCGGCGCTTACCAGGGAAACAACGTCTTTAACGATGGAGATGGTTTTTACTTTTTCGTTATAATCGCGCAGACGGTTAAGCAGTTCGCTGTCAAACACCGTTCCGTGCTCGCGGCGCAGCCCAACCAGAATAAAGAGAGAGCTGCCGAACGTGCTGTCTATCCAGCGGGATGTTTCAAGCGCCGGATCGTCCAACGGAACAAAACGCAAATTATTGTTGTCCAGCTCGACCTGTGGAAGAAAAGCGGCAAAAAAAACGGTGATAAGCGTAATAACCGCAATAATAATCCACGGACGTTTAAAGAATGTTTCCATATAGGGTTTATATTGTAGGGGATTAGGGGGAAAATGGCAAGGGGAGTCTAATATTATCCCGCGTTATATACTTGGAGACCGTGCTGAACTATCGCCAAAAGCGAAAAATATTATCAACGAAAATATTGTGGAAACGCCGATAGAAGTCCTCCTTTGTGTCCTTCGTGAGAAAAAATTTATGCCGCAAACCATGACACTTGATGAAAAACTTGCTATCTCGAACAAAGCATTTACCTTACTGGAAGCCGGAGATGAAGAAGGATTTAGCCGCCCTTTTCAGGACAGCTCCCTTGCCGTCGTATTTAGCAAAAATTTACAAGGAAAAAGTTGGCGTAAAACAACTTATAGAAAGCGGCTGGAATTTATCGGAAGCGGAGGCGGAGTTTGGTCCCGGCTGGCTTAATGCGGGAGTGATGGACGGGGACAAGCGAGAATACCCTGGGAAAGGGACGCCGCAAGGGGGAGTAATATCGCCTTTACTGAGCAATCTTTTTCTGCATGAGGTAATGGATGACAGGTTTGTGAAAGTAGTAAAACCCCGAATGCAGGGTAAAGCGAGTATGGTGCGCTATGCCTTGCCGCGCTAATTCCTTATGTAATAAGGAATTACATTGCAAAGTGAAACATAGTAAAGCAACAAAAAAGCCGCCTGAAAAGGCGGCCTAAGCTCCCCCGCGCGGATTCGAACCACGGACCCAGTGGTTAACAGCCACTTGCTCTGCCAGCTGAGCTACAGGGGAAAGTCTCCTGAGCCTGCACCAAAACCTGAAGCTTTGGGACTACTCACCCTAAGGGTATGGTGTTTTTTCAAGAAAGTCAATAGATCAATTTGTAAATGACTGTTTTTTTTCTTGATTTTGAAGGATTTCCCACGAATTCGGGCTCTTGAACCTCTTTTCATATGTGTATATCATCAGACAAATGTATAAACCATATATAATGCCGGTTTTTACGGCTTCACCGGATGTTAAAGTTAAGCAGCCCCATATCTCCAAATTGGTATATATCGTAGTTTGGTTATTGAGCAGAATTTACCTTTTTTTGTTTCTTGGCATAGCGCGTGTAGTTCTAAGGAATGGAAAGCCCTTGTTTAATGCCACAAAACAGTCGTTAGAAGGGAAAAGCCGCTGTATTCTTGCTTTCCGGCACCCAAATGGAGGGGAACCTCAGCTTTTAATGTGGTTTATGCTTTTTAAATTACGCGGTTTAGCAAGGAAAGCGGGGGTAAAAATCCGCCGCATTCCCTATATCTCCATTGTATTTGGCTATGAGGTAGCCCGATGGGGAGGCGGCGTAGCCCGGTGGGTTATGCCGGGATTGGGTTGTATGCCGGTTCATCATGATAAGCTCGATTCGGCGGGTATGAACCGTATTTACAACGCCATAACCGAAGGGCCCTACCCGCTGGCCATTGCCCCGGAAGGGCAGGTAAGCTATACCACAGAATCAGTACCCCGCCTTGAACCGGGCACTGTCCGTATAGGATTTGGCGCTGTTGAACGGCTGCAAAAACAAAATAGAAACATTCCGGTAGAAATAATCCCCGTTTCCATACATTTTCGATATGGAAACTTTGGGCGCTGGTCTCTTTCCAAATTACTCCGTAAAATCGAAAAATATACCGGTTTTATTCAAAAAGAAAAGGTTGATTTTTCCCGGCGGCTTGAGCGGGCAAGAGATTTTATTTTATTACAGAATGAAAAGCGTTACGGGCTTGAACCGGATAAAAAAAAGAGTTTTCCCGAACGGGTAGAAACCGTAATGGAGGCCGCTCTGAAAAAAGCGGAAACCCTTCTGGGAATACCAACGCAGATCATTGATACCGTATCACGAATGTATCATATCAGGCAGATATGCTGGGACAGGATCGTTCTTCCCGGGGTAAACACGTTAAAAGACAGGCCCTTATTAGAGCGTTCCATTTTGGATCTTAACGCGGGAGAAGCCTGGCATGCTTCCCGGCACATGGAACTTGTAGACTTCTCGTGGTATTTCCGGGGGCCGGTACCAACTAACGATGCTCCTCTTTATATAAAGATTGAATACACGCAAAACCTGTGGGATTTTGCAAGCCGTACCATGGGCGGAGCTTACTCGAACCGGGTATTTAATGTTCACCCCAAGCGTGTGCTTATCCAGATAGGTGATCCCATAAACTTAACGGAAAAATCAGAAGATTATAAAAAAGATAAAAAAACGGCAATAGCAGACGCAATGAAAGCTTTGGAAAGCTCCTATCTTGACTGCATAACAAACGCGTCGGAATATCAAATATAGCGCCAGGCGGCGGATTAAATAATGTCCACAACCGTCATACAGGAATTGTTATCCAAGGGAACCGCTCTCCTTGCGTCAAAAAACATAAGCGCTCCCGCCCTTGACGCCGCCCTCTTGCTTGCAAACGTTACCTCCCTTTCCCGTGAAAAACTCTACACCCATGCCAATCAGGAAGTGTGCGAAGAACAATGTAAACTTTATTTTGAATTACTGGAACGGCGGCAAAACGGGGAATGTACTGCCTACATTACCGGACACAAAGAATTTTGGGGCCTTGATTTTTCCGTAACCCCGGCAGTGCTGGTTCCCCGGCCCGATACGGAAATTCTTGTAGAAACGGCCCTCGCCATGCTCCGCCCCCTGCCTACCGCCTCTGTGCTAGATCTTTGCACCGGCTGCGGGGCGGTTGCCATCGCCCTTAAGCATGAAAGTTCCGGCACATCAAGACATGGCGGCGACGGAGTCTGTAGGAAAACCCATGAAAAAGAGGTTCTCACAGCGGCACAGCGGCACGGAGGAAGAGAGGAAAGAGATATGAGAAGTGAACTTGATACAACAATACCTCCCTCTGTGCCTCCGTGCCCGTCGTGCCGCCGTGTGAAGTCTTCAAAAAAAATACTTTTTCTACAGACTCATGTGCCCTGCATGGATGTGTGGGCTGCGGATATTTCGGAAGAAGCCCTAAAAATTGCCCACCATAATGCGGATACTTTGGGCTGTGCAATCACCTTTCTACAGGGCGATTTGTTTGAGCCTCTTAAAAACACCGCAGAAAAGCGGTTTCACCTGATTACCGCCAACGCCCCCTATGTAGTTTCCGCTTGTATAGAAAGCCTTGCCGCGGAAGTGCGGCGCGAACCCCGCATTGCCCTTGACGGCGGGGACGACGGCCTTGCCGTTATCCGCCGGATCATCAAGGAAGCCCCGCTGTATCTGGAAGCGGAGGGCGCACTTTTACTGGAGGCGGATCCCTCGCAGATGGCGGCCATTGCCGCATTGATGAAGGAACGGGGCTTCCGCCGCATTGAAACATACTGCGACTATAGCGGGCAGGAAAGGGTCATAGCGGGAATCTGTGCATAATATTTATCCGGGATTGCCTCGCATGGAGAACGCGTTCTCATTTTTCTCATAAAAGGGATGGGGAGTGGGTGATGGGGAGTGGGGTTTTTGTTCGTAAGCATAGCGTGTTGCTTGCACGCATGGATCACAAACAACAGCCCCATTCCCTGCTTTAGACCGCAGGGATGCGGTTGCAGAAATGCTTTAGCTACTACTCCCCATTCCCTTTCTTAAACTTTGTGATCTCCTATAAAAAGTCAAGCATCAAATAACCCTTTACCCTACTCTGTGAGAAAATAATCGAAAACAATCTCGTGAGAAAATCCGCGGGTAAAACCTAAGCAAATTCCTTCAAGGCTTCCGGCGGCGGCTGGTCAATTACCGTAACACGGCAGGCACGGAAGCGGAGTTCCCCTTCCCGCTTGGATCGCTCTATATCTTCTTCCAGTTGGTATTTTACCGTCATGCCGGGCTGGAGTTCGGTAAAATCCTTATTAGTAAGGGTGCTGTAATGGAAGAAAATATTGTTCCGGCTTTCCTCTTTGATAAACCCAAAACCATTGGCATTAAGGCTGATGATTACAGAAATGCCCTCAACTTTTTTTTGCGGTAAAGCGGCAAGGGACAGCATATCAAAATCGTCCTTTGTTCCCTCTTGTTCGTTATCAAGCTTAAAATTAAACTGGGTCTGGCTCCGGTCAAAACTTCTGTCAGGAACAAAAAGGTTCTTTACAAATTCATTTCCGTTTTGATCAACCCGCTGGTGCATATACACGGAGTAAAACACCTCATCCTGCAATTGCCGGGATGTCCTGGTTTCTACAACATCGCCGCTTTCATTGTGATAGGAAAAGTCCCAACTGATAAGCATTACCTGGGTTCCCAAAGTGTGGAGCTTGCGGACAAGGGGGACATAATCCCCGTCTCCTGCTACCAGTACCAGAATGTCAAAATGTTTGTAAATGGCAAGCTCATAGGCTTCCAGGGCAAGCCACACGTCAATGCCCTTTTCCTGGGCCATGTTGTACTCATTGAACCGCAGGGGCAGGTAATGGGTAACGATATTTTCCCGCATCAGAATATCTTCAAAGACCCGTTCACTTTGAACTTTTTCACCCATTTCCTTTGCGGAAGAACGGCCCTTAAAATAATGAGCGTCTATAATCTGGCATTGCCTTATATCCAATCCGGTAAATTGGGCAACCTCATGTTTAATAAAATCATGAAGGCCCGATATACTTATCCGGGCTTTTTTTTCATGCTCATACTTATAAAAATTGCTTACTTTATAAAAATAGTAACCGTCATAAAAAATACCGATCCGGAGAACTTCTAATAGATTATTATTCACACTTAAAGTAAAATGAATTCAGGCAAGAAAGTCAAGGAGTATG
>JAITCP010000142.1 GCA_031283025.1 Spirochaetaceae bacterium
AGGGAATCTCTAAAAACTTCAGTTTTTAGAGATTTACCGCTTAAAAACGCACGTTTCGCAGCCCAAAGGGCGAGAAACTGCAAAGGAATCTCTAAAAACAACCGGTTTTTAGAGATTCCCTTAACTTGTTCAAGAACCAACCGGGTTCTTGAACAAGTCTATTACATAAGACGCAGTTCCTGTTCTAAAATCAATTTCCCTGATGCTTTCTGATTTTGTAGAAAGCACGTCAAGCATGAGGAGCATATACCGTATAGTCTCCTCACTAATATTATCGCTTAACTTTACCCGTACTCTCCTGTGGGCAGGAAAAAGGGTTAAATCGTAACCGTCATAATTTTTATGGTTGATCCGTATCTCAGAAATAGCGGCCATAAGTTCCGGAGTTTTCTGCGCCAGCGTTTCAAGCTGAGCGAACAGTGAATTGTAAATCCGGGGGAGTTTCATTCCCGGGTATACTCTTTCCAGCATAAGACCGGAAATAACCGGCAGTGTTTTTCCGTTTGTTAAGCCTTCCCCTCCCATATTAATCAGTATGCCGTCTCCGCCAATAAGGGCCGGGAAGACTTCTCCTCCTCTTTCCAGGAGAACTATAGCGGCAGCCCTGCGGCTTTCCAAACGTATCTCCGCCTTGTTGGGAAAGTGTTTTACAACATGGGCTGATCGTATTGCGGGCATGGCAAGCAGCGCCTGTTCCGCCGCGCTTTCATTTACAGTCATATAGGAAGAATGGCGCCCTATACCCGCCAGAGCCAGAACGGCGGACTCATCTATTCCCGGTATGCCGGAAACCGTTATGTCGGAAAGGGGCATACAGGGACTAACCCCAAAAAGCCAGATCAATTCCACCCCAAGAACTACAAGGACAAGCGTTAAAATACGTTTTAGCGATTTATCTGCAGCGTCGGTTTTCCGTTCTTTATGCTGAACAAAATCCGGTACAATATTTCCATCAAACTCCGGCCTGTAAATGCTGCCTATTACATATCCGTTAGACATAAACAGCCTCCCGTGAAGTATTAATCAATAATCCGCACATTAACAGGGTAGCGGTCAAAGAAGACCCCCCGGCGGAAAAAAACGGCAAGGGTATTCCCGTTGCGGGAAGCGCTCCCACAACAACCGCAATATTCAACAGAGACTGGGAAACAATCATCGTTCCAATGCCAAAGCATAACAGCCGCCGGAAAGACGTACTGCTCCTGAAAGCGCAGCGGTAGGCCGCAAAAGCAAAAAGGGCAAGAAGGACAAAAAATATTCCCACCGCAAAAAACCCGCCCTCTTCCGCAAATGAGGCAAAAATAAAATCGGAATGTACCTCCGGCACGCTGGAGATTTTCCGCGTCCCGTGGCCCAGACCCTTGCCCCAAAAACCGCCGGAAGCGATGGTAATAATACTGGATTTTACCTGATACCCCGCACCCTGAGGATCATATTCCGGCCACAGAAAACTGATAAAGCGGCGCAGCCGGTGTTCCCGCGTAAGCACAAAGAATACGGACAACGGCAGGAATATCATGGCGGCGGCAAAGAAAAACCTGAGCCTGATACCCGCCAGAAAGAAAACTACCAGGGCATTCACAAGCACAAAGAAAGCCGTTGAAAAATTATTCTGCATATAGATCAACACAAAGAAAATTACCGTTATCATTGTCGGGGGCAATACCCCGGCGGAAAAAGAATCAAACCGTTCATTTTTCTTGTCAAATATGTGAGCCAGATAAAATGGCAGCACCGCTTTTACCAGTTCAGAAGGCTGATAGGTTGAATTCCCAACGCCAATCCACCGGGCCGCGCCGTTTTTGGCAACCCCAATGCCGGGAACAAAAGTTAAGGCGCAAAGAAAAATTGTCCCAATAACAATGGGTGAAATCCATTTTCGTACAAGTTCCAGATTAGCGCGGGAAACGACAAAAAACAGGAAAAGGCTTAATATGGCCAAAGCCGCCTGACGGGAAATATAGTACAGCCCGTTGCCTTTGAACCGGGCCGCATGGGCATAGGAGGCCGAATACAGGGCTGCAAGCCCTATTCCGGTAAATAGCAGCACCAGCGCAACGAGGAGTTGATCCGCCTTTACCGGGCGGTTAATTTTATCCATGGCAAGCTGCGCTCCCATCATTCCCCCTACTGAATTTTAATTGTTGAAAGGGCGATAACGGCGAAAAGCCCGCCCAATATCCAAAACCGGACCACTACCTTGCTTTCCGCCCAGCCGGAAAGTTCAAAGTGATGGTGGAGCGGGCTCATGCGGAAAATTCGCCGCCCACAAAGCTTAAAAGACAGAACCTGAAGTATCACTGACGCCGCCTCCAACACAAAAACGCCGCCGATGATAAGGCACAAAATTTCTTTTTTTATAATGAGGGAAACAACGGCGATGATCCCCCCTAACGAAAGCGATCCCGTATCGCCCATGAAAACCTGCGCGGGGGTACAATTATACCAGAGGAATCCCACGCAGGCCCCTACTGCGGCAAGGCAAAACACCATGAGTTCCCCCGCATCTTCAATATAGGGAAGTCCCAGATAGGCGGAGAAATCCGCCCGCCCGGTAAGGTAGCTAAGGAGCCCCAGGGCGATAAGCACCCAAATAAGGAGCCCCGCGGCCAATCCGTCCAAACCGTCCGCCAGGTTGGCCGCATTGGAAAACCCTACAATAAAGATCACGGCAAACGGAATCCAGAAGATCCCCATATCAACAACCGGATTTTTGTAGAAAGGAACATACAGGTTAGTTATTCCCTCATCGCCTGAAAAATAAAGGAGCAGCGCCACCGTTAAGGCTGCCGCAATCTGAGCGCCAAGCTTAACGCGCACAGAAAGCCCGTCTGAATTTTTTTTGGCTACCTTAAGGTAATCGTCAATATAGCCTATGCATCCAAAGGCCAAAAGAGAACCGGTACAGAGCCACACCTTAAAGCTGGATAAATCCTGCCAAAGAATAACGGAAATTACTATGGAAAGAAGGATCATTACCCCGCCCATGGTGGGAGTACCGCCTTTTGCAAGATGGGTCTGCGGGCCGTCATTCCGTATGGCCTGACCCACTTTAAGCCCGCGCAGGGCTTCTATGATCCGGGGGCCGAAAAGATAACAAAGGAGCAGCGTTGTCAGCGCGGCATAGGCCCCTCTAAAAGTCAAATACTGGAATACGTTAAAGGGAGTAAAATACTTGACAAGAGGATAAAGAAATTCAAGAAACATCTGTTTCCTCCATTAAGACAATTTTACTCAACTGTTCCAAAGCGCAGCCCCTGGAACCTTTAAGCAGCACTAAATCGCCTGAGCGTATACAGTTCTGTACGGCGGAGCATAATTCCCGCATTTCAGCCGTATGGGAAAAAGGAACTTTTTTTTCTTCCAGTGCTGCGGCGGCGATCTTCATTTCTTCTCCGTAAAGGAAAATACAATCCGCTTTTGACAGGCCAAGGAGTTCCCCGATTTTCCGGTGTTCCGGTTCCTCCCGGCCTCCCAATTCCAGCATGGAACCCAATATATAAACCCGCCGGCCCGGCCAGTCAACGCTGTCGCAAAAAGCAACAGCCTCCGCCGCCGAATCCGGGTTGCTGTTATAACAGTCCCGGATTACCGTGGTTTTTCCCCGCAATACCTCGCTACGGCCAAAGAGGCCTTTTACCGCGGAAAGCCCTTCCCGGATTGCGGCGGCGCTTATTCCGGCCTCTGTTGCAAGAGTGGCCGCCGCCAGAGCGTTCTTTACATTATGCTTTCCGGGAAGGCCGAGGCCGGCGGGGATCCCCTCCCAGGTTATCTCCGTCCCCGCAAGGCCCCGATCCAAAACCGCATTTAACTTTCCCGCCTCCTCAAGGTTTTTTTGTCCGTAAAAAACAACCCTCCCGTTGACATCCTGAGCCAGATAATCCCTAAAAGGATCATCTTCCGGTATCAGGGCCGTTTCCGTTCCGGTAAACCGGGAAAAAATTTGCTTCTTTTCTTCCGCTATTGCTTCCATGCTTCCCAATGCGCCGATATGGGCCTGTCCAATATTGGTAATCAAGGCAATGCGGGGCTTTAGCACGGAAGCCAGTTCAGAAATCTCCCCTTTGCGGTTCATTCCCATTTCAAAAATTCCCACGTCATGACGGCTCTCTACGCCAAAGACCGACAGAGGAAGGCCTGTTTCCGAATTAAGATTGCCGGGATTCATCACTACATTTTTTTCCCTGCCGATTATCGAGGCGGCAATTTCCTTCGTGGTAGTCTTGCCGGAAGAACCGGTAATCCCAATCCGTAAAAGGCGGGGAAAACGACTCACATAGGCCGCCGCTAAATCCTGAATCCCCTTAAGGGTATCTTCCACTATGAATAGAACATTCCCCTGTTCCGCCGCCGCGGAAGGATCAAAACCCGCTTCTTCCATGCCCTGCCTGGTTACCATGGCGGCGGCGGCGCCCGTCTCAAAAGCATTGCTCAGGTAAAGGTGGCCGTCTTCCCGCAAGCCCCGGAGGGCGATAAAGAGGGAACCGGCGGCGGCCTTGCGGGAATCAATAGCCAGCGACGTAAAGCCGCCCCCGGCATTATGGGGAAGAAGTTCCGCCCCCAGAGCCAGGGCGGCGCTTTGGTAATCCATCAAAACGGCATTACTCATAAACCTCTCCGTTAATGCCGGAATGGGTATCCGCCGTCAATCCGCCATTTAAGTCAGAAATGGAGATTTGCAGCACATCTTCCGGCCTTTTTTTGTGCAAACCCAGATCATCCCGCGCAATACGTTCTATCCTGTCCGGAGAAGAAAGTATGGTGATGCCGGCAATAAGCCGTTTATTCGCTTCCACCCATTCTTCCTGAGTTTTTTCCATACGAAAAAGCTCACGTTCCAAATCCGCATAACGGGCGGACTGCCAAGCGGTAAAACCTAAGAAAGCAGGAACGGCAAGAACCATTACATACAACAAGATGCGCCGAATCATGAAATTACCCCGGTTTCATTGATTTTTTCCACTGCCCGGAATTTAGCGCTCCGGGAAGGGGGATTGCTCACGCGTTCTTCTTCACCCGCCGTTACCGGCTTGCGGGTAAGGATGCGTACCGTGCAGACACTCCCACCTCTATTTATCGGCGCTTCTCCCGCCGGCAAATAGTCCCGGCTCCGGCTGCGGAAAAAATTTTTTACCAGCCGGTCTTCCCCCGAATGGAAGCTGATTACCCCCATGCGGCCCCCGGTTTTCAAAACACCCAGGGCGGATTCAAGCATAACCGGAAGTTTCTCCGCCTCATCATTAACCGCCATGCGTATTGCCTGAAACGTTCTGGTAGCCGGATGAATAGGCCCCCGGCGGTATGCGGCAGGGACAGAAGCGGCTACAATCCCCGCCAGGGCGCCCGTTGTCGTTACCGGCCCTTGCCTTTTAATCGCCGCAGCAATCCGGCGGGAATACCGTTCCTCCGCGTTTTTATAGATAAGGTCCGCCAGTTCCTTTTCCGTAAGGCCGGCAATCAGTTCCGCCGCCGTTTTGCCGCGTGAAGCATCCAGCCGCATATCCAAAAATTCATCCTGCCTAAAACTAAAGCCCCGGCGGGATACCTCATAATGGAAAAGGCTGATACCTAAATCAAATAAAATCCTGTCAGGCTTTGGAAGATCAGACGGGTAAGAGCTAAAGAATTCCCCCGCCCAACAGTTAAAAAACCGTATCCGGCCCCCGTAAGAAACAAGCCTTTCCCGTGCCCTGTTTAAGATTTCTTTATCGGCGTCAACACCGGCAAGGCGGAAAGAGGGAAAGCGTTCCAGGAAACGGGCGGCGTGCCCCCCTTCTCCAAGGGTAGCGTCAACGCCAAATCCGCCGCCTGAAGGGGGCGCGAGGTACTGCATTACTTCTTCCGGTAATACCGAAGTATGAACCGCTTTCATACCTTCCCTTTTCCTAGTACAAAGCAATGGGGCCAATTTCCTCAAGAATATTGTCAAACTGCTCATCACTGGCCTCTTCATATTCCGCATGATGCTGCTTATCCCAGATTTCAATACGAACCCCGTCGCTGGTTATTACCACATCCTTACTTAAGGCCGCCCAATCCTTTAGTTTTTGGGGAAGGGCGAGCCGTCCTATTTTGTCAATCTCCGCTTCAAATGTAGAAAAAAGCAACCGGTGATATACCATATCTGTCTTTTTCATAGGTAGAGACACGGCGTTTTTAAGGTTATTGGCAAGCTTTTCCCAATTTTCCGGGGTTAAAGCCCAAATGCAGCGTTCCATCATCCCCCTAGTCAGCACCAGCGTATTGTCCGGTATACCCTCCCTGAAACGGGCCGGAATATTTACCCGGTTTTTTTCATCCAGAGTTGCGGGGTATTCGCCGCTTAACAGTGCCATATCTGCTTTCCTACCTTACTAAAAGTGATCCACTTTAATCCACTTTGATCCACTTTGATCCACTTACCATTATTTTATATACTTTTTTTATTTCGTCAAGCGTTTTTAGAAAAAAAATTATAAATAGTTGCATTTTTTTTGGTTTTTTTTTCATTTTTTAATGAAAAAAGAAAAAATCAGAAAAAAAGAGACATTTTCCCTGGTAAATAGAGGCGTTTTTCCCGGGAAAAAGAGCGATTGCCAGGTTTCAGCGGCTTTGATATGGTAAAGTAATGTTTACAGAGGATTTTTTCATTGTGTTTCCTGAGGGGGATGTCCAGGAAGTGCCGAACCGGCTGCCCTTTAACGCGCTGGTGGATATGAACGGCCATGTCCTCTACCCGCCCCTTCCCACCAATAAAATGATTGTTTTCCGGGTCAGCCGGATAAAAACCGATGAAAATAAGGGAAGCAATGAAACCTTTCACTTCCTGGAATTGATGAGCGCTGAGGAATTGCTGCCCTTTACGCGGGATGAAAGGAACATTGCGGATGTCCCCTAATAACTTAAAAATCGGCATAGAAAATGAAAGCAGCCTCCACCGTTCCCTTAAATTCCGCTATGCCTTACCGGGAAAAACGGAAGCGGAAAGGGCCGGCTTTATCTGCGATGCCATAGGGGAGGAAGATGAAGCGGTGGAAATACAAACCGCAAACTTTACCGCCTTAAAAAGAAAAATCCCCGCCCTGTTAAAGGAGGGGAAGGTCAGGCTGATTTATCCGGTTATTGTCAACAAGACCATAGAACTTTACGATAACGACGGTAATCTGATTCACCGGAAAAAAAGCCCCCTAAAGGGCAAGGTTTGGGATATATTTAACGAACTTATTTATGCCCCGGCCCTGATAAAAATGCGCGGCCTTATTATAGAGATTGCCCTGGTAAACGCTGTTGAACGCCGCCGGAACGACGGTAAAGGATCGTACCACCGGAAAGGGATAAGCATTGAAGACCGGATTCTGGAAAACATGATAGAAAGAATAATCCTTAAAAGAAAGGGGGATTGGCGGCGTTTTCTGCCCCTGAAGGGGGAAATCACCAAAAAAACCCTTGCCTCTGCGGCCAAAATTAAGCCCCTCCTGGCGCAAAGAACCCTGTACGTACTGGAAAAAGCCGGTTTGGTAAAAAAAATTGAAAAACAGGAAAGAAGCTGGGTTTACCGGACCGTTTAAGTTGTTATGATTACCTTGTATACAGGACTTTATATGTAATTGGAGGTTTGAATTTATTCATAAATTATGTATATTTATATAAATAACAAGGAGTTAATAATGAAGAAACAGGTTTTTTCTCGTTTGTATAGTGCTCTGTTTATTGTATGCTTTGTTTTGACAGCATGTGATTCTTTTAACAATACTGTTAACAATAAACCAGAGGAATTAGAATCCAGGGATTTAGAGAAATATAAAAAAATCGGTGAAATTGTCGCAGCAAAAGAATATTCACTGGAAAATTATGATTGTGCAAACTTTGCTACACAATTTTATCAGGATTGCTATAAGGCAGGATTACCCGTACGTATAAGGATTGGAGTAAGCGGTGGAGAGAGATTTAGT
>JAITCP010000013.1 GCA_031283025.1 Spirochaetaceae bacterium
GTAGGAAGCGCACATAGAATAAAAGCGGAGGTGGGTGCCCCGGTGTAACATCACTTACAGCATGGAAGGGGTGTTACACCGGGGCAGGCCCCACCATTTATATTGCTGTGCGCTTCCCCCAGTGATCAGAAACACCCGGCCATTGGTGAAGCAGGGTAAAAGGCCGGAGCATTTGTTCGATAGCGGGTATATTTGCGGGCACTTGATCTTTGCAAAGAATTGCGCTATTACAAAGTATCTATGGAAGAAAATACAGCATTTTCCTTGTTGGCGCTGTTTAAGCTGGGGGGAATATTTATGTGGCCCCTTCTGGTCTTTTCTGTAGCCGCCACGGCGATCACGCTAGACCGGGTTAGCTACCTTGTCCGCCACCGCCTGCGGATTGACGTTTTAGCCTCCCGTGTACGGGACTGCATACGCCAGGGAGACATAAAAAAAGCCGCCGTGTTTCTGGAACCGCTGATAAAAGGGAGCATGGCCGCCAGGGTTCTTTTGGCGCTGGTAAATCATGCGGACTTAAACGAAGACAGGCTGGAAAAAGCGGTGGAAATAGAAGCATTAGGCTGCATCCATTCACTGGAATCGGGGTTTAACTTCCTCACCGCCATCGGTTCCCTCGCGCCCCTGACGGGCTTTTTGGGAACCGTCTCCGGAATGATCGGCGCTTTCCGTTCCATTGCGGAAGCGACGGAAGTCAACGCGCAGATTGTCGCCAATGGCATTTATGAAGCGCTTATAACCACGGTTTTTGGGCTTATTATCGCTATCATCGCCATGAGCGCCCACTATATACTTTCCAGTTTTGTGGATCGATTTGCGGTAAGAACAGAACAAGCCTGTTCGGATCTGATCACCGCAATGGCAAGCGCCGCGGTTAAGCCAAATGCTGATTAGACGCAAAACCCGTTCCGGCATAGAGAATTCCAGCGCCCTTTCAGATATGGCCTTCCTCCTGATCATTTATTTTATAGTCATTGCCGGTTTCAACGTCAATCAGGGTTTTTTAATGAACCTGCCCAAAAAGGATTCTGTAAGGGCCGTCCCCTATGGCGAACTTCTCCGCTTTAGCATTAACCGGGACGGTTCGCTTTCTTTCCTGGGGAATGTTCTTACTTATAAAGAAGCGTCCGCGGAAATCCGCAGCGCCCTTGCACAGCGGCCCAATACGGCGGTGGTTCTTGACGTGGATCAAAACGCCCCCTGGCAAAGTGTAGTGGCCTTTGTAGAGCTGGCCCAGGAAAACGCCGTGGAGTCCTTTTCCTTTTCCATGAGAAAACCGGAAGGAGCCTCTCCATGAAACTTTTAAGGGGGCGGAAAACTTTTACCGTGCCGATGAATGCCATGAGCGACGTGGCCTTCCTCCTCCTGATTTTTATAATGCTCGTATCCCTTATCAACTACCGCCGGGAAGTAAAAATTGAGTATCCCGAAGCAGAAAGGGCAAAACGTACCAGTGCGGAAAAGAACCTTGAAATTTGGATAGACCGGCATGGGGGCCTTTATCTGGAAGGGCTTCCCGCAGATTTAGAGACGATTGAGACCGCCCTGGGAAATACCTATCGCAGCGCGCCGGATACAAGGGTGCATATCATCGCGGATAAAAATACACCCTACATCCATGTAAACAGCGTGCTGGAAATTTTACAGCTCCTCCAATACCGGGTGCTCAGTTTGGTGGTTCGCGGTGATTAGCAAATCAGGCTTAAAGAATTACGTTATCGCCGTCAGTAATAGCGCCGCCGCCGGCATGGCAAGGCGTTCCGCATCCATACTTATTGCGGTTTTGGCCCATGTACTCCTCCTCTTCTTTGCCGTCTTTACCATCAAGACGGTGGTAAATCCCCCCAGTGAAAGCGCCGGTATAATCAGGCTGGCGGACATTCGGGAAGAAGCTCCCCCCAAACCCCAGCCTGTTTCTGTTCCTGCCGCCGTCTCGGAACCTATTGCGGCAATTGTGGTGGAAACCGAAGATGCGGTATCGGCATCGGCATCAGTATCCGGTGAAACCTTTTCCGAAGAAGAAGATGCAATCGATTTTCTTCCCATGCATCTGGTTTCCCAATTACCCCGTTTTTCGGAGGACGAGATAAAAAGAAAGGTGATCTACCCCCCCATAGCCCAAAGATCGGAATTGGAAGGAACGGTATACCTGGAAATTTTTGTGGACAGTTCCGGAGCGGTTAAGAGCGTTACGATACTAAAGGAAGATCCCCCTGACCGGGGTTTTGGTGAAGCGGCGGCAAAAGCATTCCAGGGCCTAAAGGGAAGTCCCGCCCTGGCCAATGGAAAGGAAGTGGCCGTCCGTTACCGTTATCCGGTACGGTTTGCCCTGCGGTAATGCAGGGGACTTGTTGCAATATTCCCGTTCATATGTTATTTTTTATTACAAGATGTTGCCGATTTATTTTTTTTCAATAGCGGTTAATGCCCTCTCCGGATATATTCTTGCCTTTGGAAAAGAAGAAGCGGAAGGCGGGAATATTTCATTTAACCTCAATGGTGAAACTACCCGGCTTTTTATTGGCGCGCTTTCCATTATAATTGGCTTACTTAAACTTCTTTCCCCGGTAGAAGGTAATACCCCGGTGGCAGGGGACCTGATTCCCGCTTTGGCGGGTATAAGCGGGGGATTTATCCTTGTCTTTGAATTCTACCGGCACCGGACTACCTTGGATACTTCCGGAGTGGAACGAATCGTTGAATTTATCGCAAAAAACAGGAAAATCGCCGGTTTTTTCTGCATGGCAGCCGCCGTTTTACACTTATTCTTTTTTAAGCTTTTGTTTTTATGAAAGATTGCAGCAAGCGAGTATGAAGGAAAGAATTTCTGTTGCGGGAGTAGCGGTACGAACCTTTCCTCAGGAACCCCGGCGGCAAAAATTCTTTGTGGCCCGCCGCCTTTCCGGCGGAAGCCTGGGGGGCAAGTGGGAATTCCCCGGCGGAAAAGTTGAAAGCGGCGAAACTGACCAGGAAGCCCTTATCCGGGAATTTCAGGAAGAACTGGCCGTACCGGTGGAAGTGGGATCATTCATCGGAGAAACAGAATTTATTCACGGGGACACCCTGTTCACCCTCCGTTTTTACCGGATTACCCTGCTTTCAGATGATTATACCCTCACCGCCCACAGCGAATGGCGCTGGGTTTCCATGGATGAAATGATACAACTTGATTTTGCCGAGTCGGACAGAAAACTTTTTCCGGCGATTATAAAAAAAAGGGAATCTCTAAAAACTTCAGTTTTTAGAGATTTACCGCTGAAAAATTAAAAAACGAATTTTAGGTAAATAGAGCTTTCAAAAAGCCGCAAACCTGCTCCTGCGGTATTAAGGTAATAGTTTGAATAATTTTCAACCGTGTTTCCCCTGGTTCCTGTAATGAACCGGTATGAACAGGCAAAACCGCCTTCCAGATGCGGGCTTAATGTATAGGACAAATCCAGCGCCGGCTCTATGGCAAATGTACCGATCATATAATCGTTATAGCGTGTTGATGTGAGGAGATGATCGTCTTCACCGGTACAAAAAATGAACGGAGTGACTTTTACGGCTCCCTTTATGGTCAAGCGATCCAGTATAAAACCTGCACAAATGCCGGGGCTAAAAAGAAACCAGTGCTGGGTATACCGGATAACCTGGCCGGAGAAAGGTATGATTTCCCAATTGTCTTCCGCATAGCTTCTATAGCCGTTCCATCCTTCCATTTTGAAATAAGAATAGTCCAGAGAACTAAAGACCCGGAGGAAAAACCGGTCTGTAACGGAAAAAGAATAACCCGCATCCACGGTAAGCAGGACTGCAGCATTAAGCCTGTTGGTATGGCTTGAAAAATTGGTAAATGTTCCCGGAATTAACCAGTCACGGTCTTCCATGGTTCCGGTTACCGCCGGTAAACCAGCCTTTAGATTAAGGCTTGTAAAAAATCCCCGGTATTTACCGCTTGAATGTATCGGTTCCAGTGAAAGTCCCAGCCCCATAAAGAGGAGCGGTTTAAGCTCCCATTGCAGTTCGCTTAAGTATTCACCGCCCCGGCTGTCCCGGTATACAATTTCATAGGAAGTGCCGTAGTAAAACCCCGTATAAACAGTACCGGAAAAAGCATAAGGTTTGCCATAGACAGTGGTTTCACCGTAAGCGGCAGAAATCATAATACTGACGAAACAAAAAAAACCGACTATACTTTTCACTGTATGATCTTAAGATTTAGGAGGCTATGTCGTCAAGGCTGGGGCGCTGTTTTTGTCATAAGCGTTTTTTGCAGCGCCTGTTCCCCCAAGCTTGATATTACCCCTCCTACCGCGCCGCCCCTTTCCCGGACTGTTTTAGGATACGGGGTAATAAGCGTTTCCTATACCGGGGTAATGGATGAGCCCAGTAAAAGCAGCGTAACATTGGGCTATGTTCGGGAAAAAACAATCGTTACGGTGCTCGAACGGCGGATTATCCGGGAGGAGGATACTTTGGAGTACTGGATGCTCATAGAAGGAAACTACCGGGGCTGGCTTCCCGGGCAGGTACTGGATGTTTACGATAATTTGGAAAAAGCCCAAACCGCCGCCACTTCCCGGTAAGGTTTACGGAATTGCGTCATATTTTTTTCCAATTTTCTCACGCAGAGAATGTGGGGGCGCAGAGAACACAGAGGTTATTTTTGAATTAACTTTGCGCCTTTGCGTGAAAAAATATTGAGAGGATTATTAGCCGTTGCCGCCTGCTGCTCCCAACTGCCCGCAGGCGCCGGAAATTGACCGGCCCCGGCGGTAACGGCGGGTAACGGCAAAGCCCCGTTGTTCCAGCAAAGCCCGGAATGTTTCAATTTCCCTTTCTTCCGGTTCCCGCAGATTTTTCCCTTCAAACTGCAAGCCCTCCGCCGGATTCCATGGAATAAGGTTTATTATCGTAGAAAGTTGAGCGGCATAGGCGGCCAACGCGCTGGCTTCTTCTTCCCCTGTGTTGATGCCGCCCAGGAGAACTATCTCCAGGGTGATACGCCGCCCCTGTTTTTTTTGATAAACCTGCAGAGCTTCTTTTATCTGTGCCAGGGAATTCCCCTGTATTCCGGGCATCAGGCGGTTTCGTAATGCTTCACGGGCGCTGGTAAGCGAAAGGGCCAGTTCCGCTTCCGGGCCGTTTTCCGCCATATCCAGAATACCCCTGGTTATGCCGGAAGTGGAGACAGTAACTTTCCGTTTTGAACAATTCAATCCGGATTTGCTGCAAAGTATGTCCAGGGCGGCACGCAACGCTTCAAGGTTAAGCAGGGGTTCGCCCATTCCCATAACGACAATATTGGAAATACGGCGGCCTTCTTTTTTCTTGGCTATGTCGGAAAGGTACAGGAACTGTTCGGTAATTTCCGCTGCTTCCAGATTGCGCAGAAAACCCAGAGAGCCGGTTTTGCAAAAAACGCAGCCGACAGGGCAGCCCGCCTGGGTGGAAAGGCAGGCGGTGAGGCGGCCATTATTATGCTGGCCGGGTTTTTCCGGACTGTGATCGGAATTAGATTCACCGGGAGCGGCAAGCAGCACCGTTTCTATTGCGGCGCCGTCTTCAAGGCAAAGCCGGAGTTTTACCGTTCCGTCCCTGTCTTCCAGTTTTTCTGTTACCCGGCTTTTGCGGATCACAAACTGTTCCGCCAGTTGTTTTCTGAACTGCCGGGGAAGGTTGGTCATTTCATCAAAGGATTGGGCGCCCCGCGCTATCCATGAAAAAATCTGTTTTGCGCGGTAAGGTTTTTCATCTTTCAGGGCTTCTGCAAGGTTTGTGATGGTCATTCCGGAAAGGGCCGGTACGTTTATTCCTGTTATTTCTGAATTATCTGTGTCCATCCGTCTACATCCGCGTAATTCGCGGTTAAACAAGCAATCAGGGAACCTCTGAAAACCGGTTGTTTTTAGAGGTTCCTTTGCGGTTTCTCGCCCTTTGGGCTGCGAAACGTGCGTTTTTAAGCGGTAAATCTCTAAAAACTGAAGTTTTTAGAGATTCCCATCATTTAATTGTTACAGCGTATTAGTTCTGGTAACATTCAAGGAGTTCGGAAATTTTTGGATTTCTAAGCCCCTGCTTCTGGAATTCCCCCAGGGTTTCAATCGCCTGGTTTCTTGACCCCGTGCGGTACCAGCAGTCGGAAAGCTCCACATAAAACCGGTAATTCCGGGGGTCCTGCTGTATCAACCGGCGCAGGGACTCAATCGCTTCTTTGAACCTGTTTTGGGCTTTGGCAACCATGGCAAGGCCCAAAACCGCATAGGTGTCAAATTCTATATTCAGAGCGCGGTGATAATATTCGCAGGCATTTTCGTGATTTTCCAATGTACGGTATGCGTCTCCCGCTCTGGTAAGAATCACCTTGTTGCGGGGATCATGATCTAAAATCCGGTTCCAGTACACCAGGGAACGGTCCTTTTGATTCATGCCCCGGTAACAATCCGCCAGGCCAAAAAGCGCGTAAAAATTATCCGGTTCCCGGCTCAATGCCTGCTCAAAATATGAAACACCCTGGTCAAACGTCTTAAGTTTCCGGTAGCAATTTCCTATGGAAGTAAGAACCCGGATGTCCACATTCTTCTGGTTGATTTCCAGCATTTTTTTCCAGTAGAACAGGGCTTCGTGGTATTCCTTAAAGTCGTAGTGGAGGTGCCCCATGCCGATAATCGCATAAGGATTGGCCTCTTCTATTTCCAGCACCCGCAGGTATACATCTTTTGAATGTTTAAAATCCCGGACTTTTCTGTATGCGTCCGCCACCCTGGTCAGAACGGTAATATTCCGGTCATCGTGGAGCAGGTATTGTTCCCAAATTTCTATGGCTTTGTGATACTGGTTTAAGGTTTTGTAACAATCCGCAAGGCCAAAGAGGGCATAGTTGTTTCTTGGATGGTATTTAAGGCAGTGGTTATAGTATTCAACCGCCTCCCGGCAGCTGCCCCGTTTTCGCGCGGTATCTCCCATGCCTACCAGAGCGTAATTATTACATCCGTCTATTGCCAGAATCCGCCTAAAATACTCACCGGCTTCATTTACACGGTTTTCCCGTAAAAACTGGTAACCCCGTTTTGACCATTCAGAAATGGAAGAAACGGAATCTTCAACCGTCTCTTCCTGCCCGGCCGGGTATTGGGTTCTGTGCTCTTCCGCTTCCTGGAATGTAATTTCATCCAAAAAAGATAAAAAATCGTTATTCATCATTTTATTCATCATCCCCGGTATACCCGTCATTTTCAGTATACTCATCATCCTGATTATTCATAAGGCGCCTGATTATTTCCGATAACTGCTGAATAATAGGATCCGCCTTTGTCCGATCCGGCGCTATCCAATACATTTTTAGCGCGTCAAGGGGCCGTCCGCCGGATTTATAAAAATCCCCAACCCTGGACAGTCCGTCTGAATAACCGGTAGTTAAAAATATCCGGCGTGCGCCTTCAATATCGCCTGAATTGTAGAGGACGTTCCCCCTTCGGTTCAGCGCCGCCTTGGTGCCTCCGTCTATGGAAGGATGGGTGGTTTTTATAAAACCTTTGGCGGGTTCTCCAAAACGTTCAAAAACCTTTTCCAAATCCACTGTTTTTTCCCTGATTCGTGATAGACTTGTCCGGTTGGGCCATTGACCCAACCGTTGTCTCGCAAGTTAAGCAAAATACTGCGTATTTTGCAATTTTAACAAGAAGTTGTTCAGAAACTGAAGTTTCCGAACAACTTTAATATTCTGCCAGTATAACCCCCAATTTCAAATAAAATCAACGAAATAAAGTGATTTTGTTCCAAAAACCCGGTTAGTTTTGGAACAACCCCAAACAGGTTCAAATATACTAATAATTCCGCTAAAATTCAATTTTTTTATGGAAGAAATCAACGGCGGAATTGCCGTATAGCCTGGTTTCCCGTAATTCCAATGTTTTGCCGTTCAATTGCTCAGGTTTTGGCCGGTGGATAAGGAGCAGTGAAGTTTCCGACATAAGGGGGGACAATCCTATTGATAACAGCAATGCTTCTTTATATTTATAGGAAAAGGGGGGATCGCAGAAGATAAAATCAAAGGCTTGGCCCGAATTCCTGTGGGAATTCCGTATATACATCTCTACCGCCATAAAATGGCAGTTTATGCGTACCGGAGAAAGGCCCGCATTGGCAATAAGGTCCTTACGTTTCCCCGGATCAGATTCGACCGCGTCAACACGGGATGCCCCCCTGGATGCGGCTTCCAGGGCGATTATCCCTGAACCGGAAAAAAGGTCCAGGAAGGAAGCGCCGTTCAGCTCCCCAAGGACGGCGAATACCGATTCCCGCATCCTGTCCATGGCAGGCCGAATTACACCTGGTGGAACGGGGATCGTCCTTCCCCCCAGACTGCCGCCGGATATTCTAAGCAGGCCGGAATGGCTGCTTCCCATTTTAGCGGCTTAACAGTTCCTGGAGTTCGTTTTGGCCTACAAGCTGTTCCGTGTCCTGCTGTTTTGACTCCGTTATCAGTTTTTCAATGGCGTGCTGCCTTTTTTGGGAATGGCTTGCCCATAACAGCGTCCGTTCCTGCAATTCCGGATACCGGAGGGCGGAAATGTTCCCCTCCCCGCGGCTGAATTCGTGAAGGACATCACGGAACTGTTGTTCCGTCCCGGCCAGGTTAATGAACAGGTCGCTGCGCCCTATAAGTTTTAAATTTTCCTGTAATCTGGCAAACAGGGTGGTAAGGTTTGAATCAATAAAGCCCAGATCCTCCAGTGTTTTGGCCAGAAAAAGTTCCGCGTCGGTATCCAGTATAAGGGTATCATGGACCATTCGGAGCCGTATATTGAGCACAAATATATTGTCTTCCAGATTTATATGATGTTTCATGTGTTAATTTTCGGCATTTACGGACAGGGAATCTCTAAAAACTTCAGTTTTTAGAGATTTACCGCTGAAAAAAGCATATTTCGCAGCCCAAAGGGTGAGAAACTGCAAAGGAACATCCAAAAACAACTGTTTTTTAGATGTTCCCGATAATCTATTGACATAGTTTCTTTTTAGGGGCATTATTGCCATACCTCTTTATCTGTCCGTAGGGATGGATCAATAAAGTCCGTAAGGAGGACCTAATGCGTCAATATGAACTAACGGTGATTTTTCCGTTGGAAGAGGACCTGTATCAGAAAGGGCGGGAAACAGTTTTGGCCGATCTTGGCGCCCAGGGGGTGGAGATCGTCAAAACCGATGAAACAGGCGACCGCGACCTGGCCTATGAGATCAATAAACGTAAGCGGGCCCGGTATGTTCTTTTTACCCTCAAGGCCGATCCGGCCAAGATAAGCGCTTTGGACAAGGTTTTTAAGTTAAATGCCAATCTGCTGCGTTATCTCTTTGTAAGGATTGAGGAATAGTATGGTAGACCTAAACCATGTGATGTTAATCGGCAGATTAACAAGGGACGCGGAATTAAAGTATACCGCGGCAGGCCAGGCGGTGTGTAAATTTTCCATTGCCGTTAACCGCCGTAAAAAATCGGGGGATCAGTGGGTAGACGAGCCGAATTTCTTCGACATAGTCTTGTGGGGCAGGCAGGGAGAAACCCTTAATCAGTACCTGGTCAAGGGCAAACTTGTCGGCGTGGACGGGGAACTCCGTCAGGATCGCTGGGAACAGGACGGCCAGAACCGTTCCAGGGTAGAGATAGTAGCCGCCAACCTTCAACTGCTGGGCGGCGGCCCCAACGGTTCCGGCGGATTTTCCGCTTCCGGAAACGGCTATGCCGTCGGACCTTCCGGCAGCCGGCAGGAAACTCCCCCGCCAAGCGGCGGCTCAGGCGCCGGAGATGACGGTTTTGCCGATGATATTCCATTTTAATTTGGAGGAAGCAGATGACCAACGATAAATATAGAGAGGATCGAGGGCCCCGGCAGGATAGGGGCATGGATGTTCAGGCAGACGGACGGGAAGTGGATGACAAGACAGGCCGGATTAAGGGAAAAGTATTCTTTAAGAAGAAAATCTGCCGTTTTTGCATCCAAAAGCTCAAGATCGATTATAAAGACGCGGATATGCTCCGTAAATTCATCACCGAGCGGGGTAAAATTCTTCCCCGGCGCATTACAGGAACCTGCGCGAAGCACCAGCGTTTCCTGGCCCAGGCTATAAAACGGGCACGGATCATCGCTTTGCTTCCCTTTGTGGCGGAGTAGTGGCAGGCGGCTTTCTCAGGCGCAGTTCGCTCATTTTCCCGGTGGTCCTGGCTGCTACGGCAAGTGTTTTCTGTGTCCGTTCCGGTTTTTTTAGCTTCTTTTTTCTGCTGCCTTTAGGACTGATTGCTTTTTGGGGTGAAGCTAAAACCGCCTGGGGCGCGGGAATTCTGGCGGCAGCCATAAATATCATCGTATCCTTGTGGTTCTATATGTATGGGAATGAGGATCCGGTTTTTGTGCGCTGGAATGCCCTGTATTTTTGCGTCGCTGTTCTGGTTTTTACCTGGATAAACGCCCCCCTGGGCAGTTTTTGGGCGGGCCTGGATAGTACTTACCGTCTTGCTGCCGGTGCGGTGTGCTGCCTCCTCTTTCTGGCCCCCTTGTTTCTTTATATAATTGACAATCCCCAACTGCGCGTTTTTATTGCATCGCAGATTGAAGCCTTGGGAAACCTTCCGGTTTCTGAGGCTTCCGGGGTTCATACGGCAGATGACGTTCTTTTAACCGTTGTGTATCTGGGGTTGAGAGGGGGCCTTCTTATATCCGGCATGGTTTTCTTATGGGTAAACCGGCAATTATCGGCGTTGCTTTTCCGTCTGGTACGCCGCATTAAAGGAAGGGCGGAGCCGGTTTCTGCGGGGAATTTTCTTTCTTTCCGGGTAAAACCCTTATTTATCTGGCTCCTTTCCTTTGCCCTGGGGGCCATTCTTTTGGGAAAAAGCGTTGAAACGGAGCTTGTGGAAATAGCCGGCTGGAATGTTTTGGTTCTGTGCGCTATACTGTTTCTTGTTCAGGGCGGGGCTGTGATGCTGTACTTTTTTGCCAGACTGCCGCCCCTTTTGCGAATCCTCGGTAATCTGGGAATTATTTTTTTGCTGTTTAGGCCGGGAATAAACACGGCTATACTTGTTTTGCTGGTTTTCCTGGGGATCGCGGAAAACTGGGTATCCTTTAGGATGCCTAAAGAAGAACACCGCAGTTTGCGGTAAATGGCCGCCCCTACTCCGGGGGCGGGGGGACGGGTAACTCATCCCCTTTGCCGGTAATACTATAGATGGAGCTTGGATATGAAGGTAATTTTAGACAAAGACATGGCGCCCTTGGGCGAGGTGGGGGATGTAAAGGATGTAGCCAGGGGATATGCCCGCAATTTCCTGTTCCCGCGGGGTATAGCCCTTCCGTATAACGAAAGGACGATCAAGCTGTTTGAAGCGCGGAAGGAAGAGATAGAAGCGCATAAAGCCCAAAAACGGCAGGATGCGTCCGGACTCAAGGAAAAACTGGAAGCCCTGAGTCTTGCGTTAATCATGCCCGCCGGGGCCAACGGCAAATTGTACGGGGCTGTAACCGCCCAAACAGTGGCGGACGAACTGGTAAAACAAGGCTTCCAAATTGAACGGAAAAGAATAGAAATTCCCGGCAATACGATCAAGAGTGTAGGCAAATACCGGATAGCGATAAAACTCTATGAAAGCGCCGCCGCCGAATGTTCCCTTACCATAGATGGCCAGCCGGTAAAAACAGAGACCAAAACGCCTGCGCCGCAGCGGGGAAAGCGCCGGGACAGCCGCGCAGGGGCGAACAATGCGCCGCGTGAGGGCGCTGCTACCGCCGTGCCGGAAGCGCAGGCAGTTCCCGCAGAAGCGGCGGCTCCCGCTTCAACGGCGGATAATTCAACAGATTCAGCCCAGACTGCCTCTTAAGTAATGGCCGCCCCGCTTAAGGATAAGGTTCCGCCCCATAACGATGAGGCGGAACAGGCCGCTCTTGGGGCCGTGCTGCTTGATAATGACACTATAGACACCGCCTTGGAATACGTCAAACCGGACGATTTTTATTCCAATGCCAACCGCCGTGTATTCCAGGCTATTCTTAACCTCTATAACCAGGGCCAGCAAAAGGCGGACATAATCACCGTAGTAGCGGAACTGCGGCAAATGGGGGAACTTGACGGGGCAGGGGGGCCGGCCTATGTAGCATCCCTGACCAATGTGGTACCCTCCAGCGCCAATATTGCCCACTATGCAAAGCTCGTCCAGGATTGTTCCCTAAGACGGGCGCTGCTCCGCCTTTCCGCGGAAATGAATACCCGTTCCTTTGACGAATCGACAGAAGCCCGGATGATCCTGGAAGAAACCCAGCAGTGGATATTTGAATTGGGGGAAAACCGGCAGGCTTTTTCGTTCAGGAGTAC
This sequence comes from Spirochaetaceae bacterium, assembly GCA_031283025.1. GTDB lineage: Bacteria > Spirochaetota > Spirochaetia > Treponematales > Breznakiellaceae > WRIV01. The sequence continues at coordinate 12,349 of JAITCP010000013.1, forward strand.
GCGGGAACTCATGTCCGAAACAATCGAGATGATAGAAAAACTCTATCGATCCAAAGAAGCCTATACGGGAATCCCTTCCGGGTTTGATGATCTTGATACGATGACTTCCGGGTTCCAGAATTCGGAACTTGTTATTATAGGCGCCCGGCCTTCCATGGGAAAAACCGCCCTGGCCCTGACTATGGCATCCCACATCTCCATGGAAAAGAAGATTCCCGCGGCGTTTTTTTCCCTGGAAATGTCCGACATGGCCCTGTGCCTGCGGTTAATTTCTTCAGAAGCGCGGATTGAGTCCAGAAAGATACGCAGCGGCCTCCTTACCCCCGCCGATTTTAGCAAACTTATGGATGCGGCGGGAAAAATCTATGAAGCCCCCCTTTATATCGTGGACACTCCGGGGATGAAACTCCTTGACCTCCGTTCCCAGGCCCGGCGGCTCAGGGCACAGTATGGGGTTAAGATCATCTTTATTGATTATCTTACCCTTATTACTTCAGATAACAGGGACATTCCCCGGCATGAACAAATTGCGGAAATTTCCCGCTCCCTTAAAAGCCTGGCGCGGGAACTGGATATGCCCGTGGTGGCCCTTTCCCAGCTCCGCCGCGATGCGGAGGGCAAGCAGCCCAATTTGGCGGATATCCGGGAATCCGGCTCTATTGAACAGGATGCGGATTTGGTGATGTTTCTCCACCGGGAGCGGGAAAGTGAAGCAAAAGCCGGTAAGGAAACGGACGGCAAAACGGAGCTGATAATCGCCAAACAACGGAACGGCCCGGTTGGCAAGGCGGATATTGTTTTTATTCCGCAATATGCCAGATTTGAGACCTTGGCTAAAGGGTATAAATAGTGTTATAATAAATAACTAATATATTTTAAGAGGGAGGAATTATGGCTTTTGCTGATAAGTATGATTTTGAATTGTTAAAGAACGAATCGGAGAAACTGGTACTGGAGGAACTTGGCCGTCAGCTTGATGATCCCAAAGCGGAAGATGTTTGCCGGTGCAATACCTGTATTGTGGACATGGCAGCCATGGCGCTGAATATGGTAAAACCCCTTTATCGGGTGTCCCTTCTGGGTACCCAATATGCGGCTCAGGCAATGAGTGATAAAGCCTATGCCACAGGAGTGAAGAAGGGTGTAGCCAACGCCATAGAGAAAGTACGGAAAAATCCGGCCCACGATTAGAGAAGCGCCGGTTAAAACGTATTATTTTTTTCAATGAAGCTGTCCAGGGAACAATATAAAGACCTTTACTGCAAAATGGTTAAAACCCGTGTGTTTGAGGAAACCGCCGTTCGGCTTTTTGAAGAAAATATAGCTCAGGGAACCGCTCATTTTTGCATAGGGGAGGAGGCCGCCGCAGTCGGCGTGTGCTCCGCCCTTGAAAAAGAAGATATGATCACCCAGACCCACCGTGGTCACGGACAGGCCATAGGAAAAGGCGCGGATGTTAACAGGATGATGGCGGAATTGCTGGGTAAGGAAACAGGCTGCTGCAGGGGAATGGGCGGCAGTATGCATATTGCCGATTTTTCCACCGGAAGTCTGGGGGCTAACGGTATTGTGGGGGCGGGTATCCCCATTGCCGTCGGCGCCGCCCTGGCGCAGAAATACTTCAAGCGGCCCAATATTACCGTTTGTTTTTTTGGAGACGGCGCCGCCAACGAAGGGGCATTTCATGAATCTTTGAACCTCGCGTCGGTGTGGCAGCTTCCCGTCCTCTTTGTCTGTACCAACAACTTTTACGGCATCTCCACCCACATAAGCAGATCCATGCACATTGACGATATTTCCGTCCGCGCGTCTTCCTACGGAATTGAAGGCGTAAACCTGGACGGAAACGACGTAATTGCCGTTTTTGAGGAAACCGTAAAGGCGCGTAAAAAAGTTCTTGAAAAAGGCCCCATGTTTATGGTTCTTACCACCTACCGCTGGCTGGGCCATTCCAGAAGCGACGCCCAGGTGTACCGGACTACGGAGGAAGTGGACAGGTGGAAGGAAAAATGCCCCATCAAACACTGCCGGGAACGCTTGCTTTCAGAAGCTGTTTTTACCCCTGCGGAACTGGACGCTTTTGAAAAGCAGGTTTGTGATGAAGTCGCCGCCGCCGCCGTTTTTGCGGAAACCTCACCGGAAATTTCTTCCGCCGGGGTTTTTCAGGATGTTTACGCTCCCGGCGACATACGGGACGCAAAGCCGAAAAATGGTTTTGTCGTATGCCGGTAAGGGACACGGTGCGCGAACTAAGCTATGCCGATTCCATCAGGGAGGCTATGTGCGAAGAAATGCGGAAGGACGGGCGGATTATTCTTTTGGGCGAAGATGTCGGCATCTACGGGGGCGCCTTTGGAGTTTCCCAGGGCATGATAGAGGAATTCGGCCCCGAGCGGATTCGTGACACTCCCATTTCGGAATTGACCATTACCGGCTGCGCTGTGGGGGCCGCCATGGCCGGGCTTCTTCCCATTGTGGAAATTATGTTTAGCGACTTTTTAACCCTTGCCATGGAACAGTTAGTCAACCAGAGCGCAAAAAATTATTTTCAGTTCGGGGGCCAGTGTTCCGTTCCCCTGGTACTCCGCACTCCCGCCGGTTCCGGTACGGGAGCGGCATCGCAGCACAGTCAAAGTCCGGAAGCATGGATTGGCAATGTGCCGGGCCTAAAAGTGGTGTTTCCTTCAACTCCTTCTGATGCCAAGGGCCTCCTTAAAGCGGCCATTTACGATCCCAATCCGGTTGTGTTTTTAGAGCACAAACTTCTTTACAAAACCGCCGGGCCTGTTCCGGAAAACAGCGGAGAAATTCCGCTGGGAAAGGCGGATGTGAAACGTCCCGGCAAAGACCTTACGATCATCAGCTATGGTTCCATGATTCCCCGCTGCCTTGAAGCGGCAAAAACCCTGGAAAAGGCGGGCATTGACGCGGAACTGGTTGACGTGCGCACCCTTGTCCCCCTGGACAGAGTTACGTTAATAGCGTCAGTTAAAAAAACCTGCCGCTGTCTTGTGGTGCATGAAGCGCCCCTTACGGGCGGATTCGGCGGCGAGCTTGCCGCCGTTATTGCGGAAAGCGACGCTTTTTTTTCATTAAAGGCGCCGGTACGCAGGCTTGGCGGGCTGGATACGCCCATACCTTTTAATTCCCGGCTGGAAGCCGCGGTAATCCCCACGGAAGAATCTATAGCCGCCGCTGCGGCGGCTGTTGTTCAAAACAAGAGGACTATGTAATGGCTCAAAAAAATGTTTTAACCGCCCCTTCAATACTTTCTGCGGATTTTGGCAGGCTGGCGGATGCGGTACAGATTATTGAAGAAGCCGGAGCGGATTGGGTTCACTTTGACGTAATGGACGGCAGCTTTGTACCCAACCTGACATTCGGAGCAAAGACGGCGGCGGATTTACGGCCCATAACCAAACTGCCCCTTGACTGCCACCTGATGGTCAGCAATCCCTGGGATTATATTGACTCCTTTTCCGGCGCCGGAGCGGATTACTTTACCTTTCATGTAGAGGCCGCAACACATTCTACACGGGTTATCCGGCAAATACGGGATGCGGGGATGAAGCCGGGCCTGGCCCTGGTTCCCGGAACTCCGGTACATCTTTTGGATGAACTTGCCGGGGATGTTGATTTGATCCTTGTCATGCTGGTAAACCCCGGCTTTGGAGGCCAGGAACTAATCCCCGCCTGCCTGGAAAAATTGAAAACCCTGGCACAGATACGTGAAGAAAGGGGATACCATTACCTTCTTTCTGTAGACGGGGGAATTACAACAGAGAACGCGTTACAGGCCATAGAAAAGGGAGCGGACGTGATTGTGGCCGGCAGCGCCTTTTTTGCCGCCCAGGACAAGGCGGCGGCGGTGAGGAAATTGAAGGGGCGGTAAATCAGAAACACCCGGCAATCGGTGCAGCGGAGGTTCACACCAGCCTGTACTGTTTACGGACATATTCAATAGATTGATTTACAGAAAGAGACAGGGTTTTTTCCATACTTAAAGACACATCCTTCATAAAGCGGTTCATCATTTTTTTTGTTTCCGGGTTAAATTCGTTTTCCTCTTCTATAAATAATTCAAATATCCTTATTTCCAGGGCATCTGCCAGTTTTGTCAGTGTTTCAGGATGAGGCCATTTTTTCCCCCGTTCCATATCGCCGATGAAATTTATAGAAATATTGGCATATTCGGCTAAATCTGCCTGGGACCAGTTCCGGCGGTTTCTATAAATTCTTATATTTTTACCAAATATTGCCCTAAGTTCCTTTCCACCCATTAATCCTCCTTTATAATTGTTACTTAAAATATAACGCTGTTACTTGACTTTTTATCAAACACCAGTTAGGGTGTAGGTATAAAAACCATAGATAGGGTGTGATAAGGAGATTTTATGGCGCTGACAATACAGCATCGTTCATGGGTTTCATTGAGCGAAACAGGCAAGGACTTGGCTATAAACAAACCCGAAACAGAAGACGTAGCGGGCCTTTTACTCCCGGTACTCGACAGCCTGAATAAGCTTTATGAAAATTTAATAAAACTGGATTATCAATTAGACAAGAAATTATTAAGAGAACAAATTATTAATGGACAGATGCAAAGGAGAAAAAAATGAAAATTAAAATTAAGCTGAGCCTCAAAATGATCGCCATAGCCGCGGCGGGGAGCATTGCCGCCATCTCCAAAGACGGGATCGGCGGCTTTGCCCCGCGCTTCGATAAGGGAAGTTTAGCGGTTTTAAGTGGACTTACAGACAATATTATTGTATATTATACCTATGAATGATATTTCCAATGAATTCGGAACGGCGCGCTTTGCCATAGGGGATGTTCATGGCAGGCCGTTCTGGAAATCATATATGCATACACGATATAAAGAATTTTATTTTATGGGCGATTACTTTGATTCATTTGATATTCCTTTTTCTAGGCAGTATAATAATTTTTTGGCGATCTGCGATGCCGCCAGAAAAGACAGCCGGATAAAACTGTGCCTTGGAAACCACGACTACCAGTACATCCGGGGCGTTCATGACCAGCAATATTCGGGTTTTCAGGATCAGCATTACGAAGAGATCAGCGCCGTTTTGGAAGAAAATATTGACCTCTTAAAGATAGTATATGTAACAAAAGACGGGTATATCATTTCCCATGCGGGGGTAACCGGGTGGTTTTATAAATCAATAGGCGGTTCCAGGCCGGAAGACATTAACAACGCTTTTGACAATGACCGGAATGTGCTCAATTTTTTCGGATTTGACATTTACGGCGACGACGTTACTCAAAGCCCTATATGGGTGCGCCCCGGCTCACTCAAAAAAGATCCCCTTCCCGGTTACAGCCAAATTGTCGGTCATACTCCGGTGGACGAAATTACTGAAGCGAAACTGAGAGGAGCGGGAAAACTGGTAATGATAGACACCTGCGACCTTAATACCATTTACCGGTTTTAACAATAGAGTTGTGATAAAAATCCATTGACAGTTTTACAGTAACAAAGTAGCATGGCGGTACATGAAACCTGTTTCCCAAATGAGTGCGGCAGAAGCCGCAGGCGTCCGCTATGTGTTAATGGATATAGACGGCACTCTTACTACAGGCGGAAAACTTACTGCTGAAGCCTTTACCGCCCTATGGCGGCTTCACAAGGCGGGGTTAAAGGTTATTCCCATTACAGGCCGGCCTGCGGGCTGGTGCGATATGATTGCGCGGGAATGGCCGGTAGACGGCGTGGTGGGTGAAAACGGCGCCTTTGTCTTTTGGGAAGAAAACGGAATTTTGCGGGAGGAATTTCATCCCAATGCGGTACGCAACAACCATCCTGTTTTACAGCGGATTAAAGACAGGGCGCTGGCGGAAGTGCCGGGCGTCCGCATTGCCAGGGATCAGTTTTCACGGCTCTTTGACCTGGCCCTGGACTTTGCGGAAGAAGAACCGGTTCTGCCCCTGGAAGCGGCCCGGCGGCTTGAAGCAATCGCCCTGAGAGAGGGAGCCAAAGCAAAAATTTCTTCCATTCACGTAAATGTCTGGATGGGGGATTACGACAAGCTTTCCATGACGGAACGGTTTTTGCAGAAACGTTTCGGCTGGAAGGACGGAGAAACGGTTTCTTCCGCTTTTGCTTTCCCCGCATTAACGGAAGCGCTCTTTGTGGGGGATTCACCCAATGACGAGCCGATGTTTGCCCGATTTCCCCTTGCTTGCGCTGTGGCAAACATTACGCGTTATGGAGAATTACTTGCCTCTTTGCCCGCATTTGTCTCACAAGCGGAATGCGGAGAAGGCTTTGCGGAAATCGTACAGGCCCTGCTGAATAAACGGCCTGCAGCCTAAAAATACTCCGTTACGTGCTGGGGCCGCTGGGTAAACACCCGGTTCAATGTTTCCCTGTTGCCGCACAATTCCAGGCCGGACTGCCGTGAATACAAGGCGTTTTCCAGAGTACGGTAACCAGTAACAAGCTGGCTCAAAACACGGATGTCGCAGCGCAGATCGGGGCTTTTTTGGGTGGGCGTTACCCTTGCGCTTTCATGGGAGAATTCCACAAGGTATTTTCCGTTATTTGCCGTTATGTGGGCGTCTTCCGTTTCAACAACATACCCGCCTTCACCGTAAGGGCGGCGCATCATTTCAAGGGCCGCTTTAACGTTGATGATCCTGGTCATGTCTCTGGGTTTGAACTCTTGTTCTATGTCCCACGCGCCGCCAAGAAAATCGCAAGGATCGATAAAGGTTGGCATGAGCCAGCTGAATTTTTCAAACTGGGCGGAAAGGCCGCCAACCAGGCCAAGCGCGCCGTAAAGGCCCTCCCTGTCAATAAAGGCAAGCTCCGACACCGACATAACGTGCCCGTCATCTTCTTCTTTATCCTGATACTTGATGTAACTGCGGGGTTTTCCCTCATCATCTTTCCAAAGATAGATAAAAGTTCCGGTGGCGTAAGGATCATCCTGGGTAAAGCGTTTCCATCCCCGGTTGTCCGGCCAGTAATCACGGCATATCCCGTGGTTAAGACCTGCGATATACACGGCGTGAACTTCCCCAAGCGCATGGGTATCGTCCCCGGGAAAAACCGGAACAAATTCACCATGCGGTTTTATGCGCAGAAACTCTTTTGCGGGAATGGTAATGTTATTCCGGGCGCAGGCGATTTCATAGCCAAAGAACCGGTAAAAGTCATGGGAGAAAGGAGTCAGGTTGGAAAACATAACTCCCTTTTCATAGGCTTCGGGGAGGAGTTGTTCAAAAATGCGCCGGATAAGGCCGCCCTTGCGCGCTTCCGGCAGGGTTCCCACCCCTCCGATGCCGGACATTTTTACGCTGTGGCCGTCAAAGCGCATAAGAAAATCAAGCTCATGCATTCCGGAAAGGAGCTTCCCGTTGTCAAAAACGCCCCATGTCCAATGCGCCGGATGATCCAGAGGATCTTCTTTTTGTTCTTCCTCTTCAGAATAATCCTTGCGCAAATTATAAACTACCGTATGCATCCGGTTAAGCTGGGGAATATCTTCCGGCTTGAGCCTTCGTATTTCTGTCATCTATATTCCGTACAATCTCCTTTCCCAAGTATACAAATAAATCCTTGTTTTTGATACTATTATATTGTGCTTAACAATGTACCCCCTGTGATAAAAGGCCGCCGGAAGGCCGCCCTCCTTTCCATTATTATTTGCGTTTTTTTATGGGGCTTTTCCTTTATTTCCATTAAGGAATCTCTTCCGGTTTTTCCCCCCATGACGCTGGGAACTGTGCGCTTTGCAATCGCCATTGCGATACTTTTTTTTATGTACCGCTTTTCGCCGGATTGGCCGGGCAATGGATTGCGGTCTGAAGAAAAGGAAAATGCCGGTGGGCAGTTAAAGGCGGATCTGCCCCTGTTAATTGGATCGGGCCTTGCCGGGGTTACTTTTTACTTTTTTTGCGAGAACAACGGCGTGGCGCGGGTTACCGCGTCAGAGGCTTCCATTATTGTAGCGTCCATTCCGGTGCTTACCATGATCGCCGAATGGCTTGCGGCAAAATCGTTCTACAAAAATAAACTTGCGGACGGGAACGCTCCGCATGACAATGCGCCGCATGACAATGCGCCGCGTGACAATGCGCCGCGTCTTGGTTGGCAGTCATGGCTGGGGGCTGTTATTTCCGTTGCCGGAGTCGCGCTGATTGCCGGGGTTTCCTTTTCCCTTTCGGGGAGCATCTCCGGTTATGTTTACATGGGAGGGGCCGCGCTGTGCTGGGTAAGCTACAGCCTCCTTACACGGCCCCTCTTTGACCGCAAACGCCCCCGGCTCTACATAGTGTTCTGGCAAAATGTTTTTGGTTTTCTGGGGTTTCTTCCCTTTGCCGTGCTGGAATACAAAAACTGGGGCCAGCCAACATTGCCGGTTATGCTTCATGTGATCTTCCTCGCGCTGGGCTGTTCTGCTTTTGGGTACTGGCTCTACGCCCATGCAATGGAAGTGCTGGGAGTTTCGGTTACGTCGGTGTTTATCAATTTAATTCCGGTAGTAACGGTGATCGCCGGATTCATCATCCTGGACGAAAGGCTTGCCCCTCTGCAATGGGGGGGAGCGGCGCTTGTTCTTGCCGGGGTGTACCTAACGGTGCTGCCGCGGCAAAAGTAACTGCCGGCTACCGGGCTTTTAACAGAGCTTCAAAGGCGGCTGTCATCTTGGGATTATCCCAACGGGCGCTCCCCATAATTTGGCCGATTATTTTTCCTTCACGGTCAAGGATAAAGGTAGTGGGAATTGCCCTGATCCCGTAAAGAGAATTAACCTTGTTGTCCCTGTCCAGCAGTACGGGAAAGGTATAGCCGTTGTTCCGGATAAACTGTAGTACCGTTGCGGCATCTTCGCCCCCGTCAACGGCAAGAATTTCCAGGCCGCGGCTTTTGAAGCGCTTGTAAAAGGTTTCCATAGAGGGCATTTCGTCCCGGCAGGGCTGGCACCAGGTAGCCCAGAAATTAAGAACCACCACCTTTCCCTTATATGCAGAAAGGGCCGCGCTCCCCCCGTTAAGCAGAGGCAGGGAAAAATCCGCCGGAACCATTTGCTGTTTTGGAATACGTATTTTGGCTTCACGAAAGGCCTGCTCCGTTTCCGGTGAAATCTGGGCGGATGCTTTTTGCTGAATTAACGAAAACAGGACAGCGCCAAGGACAAGCAAAACCGCTCGGGGAAAAATGACAGGAAATTTTTTCATACTTCCTCCATGCTTATAGTATAATCTCCGGAGCCGGTTTAGGAAAGTATAGGCCGACAGGCAGGCGAACCACGAACGGGTGTGGATAGTGGATAGTGAATAGTGACATTTGCAATCGTAGCGAATAACTAAAAGAGCCGGTAACCACTAATCACTATCCACTAATCACCAACCACTGCCATTTTTGCAGAACAGCGTTCAGGGCGGAAAAATGACCGGTAAGAATCAGTATGCCCATGATAATAAGGAGTATGCCGCTAATCTTTTTTATCAGCGGCAGCCGGGCGCGGAACCATTTGGCGGAAACCAGGAAGCGGTCAAAAAACGCCGCGGCCAAAAGGAAGGGAAGGCCCAGCCCAAGGGAATACAGCGCCAGATACAGGGCGGCAATGCCTGCCTTGCCGCTTTGCCCCGCCAGCAGCAATACTCCGGCAAGAATAGGCCCTATGCAGGGAGTCCACCCCGCGCCAAAGGCCGCTCCCGCAAGAAAAGCCCCCGCAAGCCCGCGGGGCTTTCCGGCCAGGCGCAGCCGTTTTTCGTAGTTTAGAAAGGAAAGAAAATCAAAAAGAATATTCAATCCCAGGACGATCACGACAATCCCAGCGGTAATCCGTATATACCGTGAAACGCCGCCCATAAGTAAAAAGGTTGCGGAGATGATAATGCTTAATACAATAAAAACCGCGGTAAACCCCAGGATAAAACTAAGGGTGGTAATGAGCAGAACGGGCCTGTTCCGCTTTGCCGATTTTTCTTCTTTTGAAGAAGGCGTTATATTCCCTGCTCCCCCAAGGATGCTCAAATAGGACGGTATCAGGGGAAGCACGCAGGGGGAAAAAAACGAAAGGAGCCCCGCGGTAAAAACCAGCAGTACGGAAGGATATTCGTTCATGTATTTAATTATACGGTTAATTTACCGTTTTTTTATAGACAATAAACGGAATTTTAACAATGCTTTCTTACATTTTTAATAGGAAGTTGTTCAAAAACTGAAGTTTTTGAACAACTCTATTGTATTCAACATTTGAACAGGAGGATTGTAATGAAAAAGCGAATTGGAATTTTGTTATGTGCGGCGGCAGTCGTGCTGTGTGTATCAGCGCTTGCCTGCCAGCCCCAGCCTGCAAAAAGCCTTGACGGCCAGAATGAGGTGGCCGCCGGGAAGGGGCAGGCAAAGTATGTGTTTTTGTTTATCGGGGATGGCATGGCAATGCCGCAGGTCAGTTCGGCTGAGGTATTTTCCACAGCCCGCTCGTCAAAGGACATAAACATTACGCGCCTTGGCTTTACCAAATTTCCGGTAACGGGACTTGCTACAACCTACGACGCGGGAACCTTTATCACCGACTCGGCGTCTGCGGGAACGGCGATTGCAACCGGCAATAAGACACTGAGCGGCGTTATAAACATGGATGCCGGCAAGACGCAGAAGTTCAAGCCCATCACCGAATACATCCATGAAGCGGGAATGAAAGTCGGGATAGTGTCCACGGTAACGCTGAACCACGCCACGCCGGCGTCGTTCTACGCAAAAGCCACCTCTCGCAGCGATTACTACGATATTGCCGTCCAGCTTGCAGAGAGCGATTTTGACTATTATGGCGGCGGTTCCCTTCTCCAACAGACCGGGAAAAACAAAGACAAGCAGGACGCGCTTGAAATTGCAAAGGCAAATGGTTTTACATACGTTAACACCAAAGACGGGTTTAACGCGCTCAAGCCCGGCGGCGGGAAAGTCATTGCCATCAGCCCCCGGCTGCAGGATGACGGCGCAATGCAATACGAGATTGACCGCAAGCCGGACGAACTCTCCCTTGCCGATTTTACCAGGAAGGGGATTGAGTTGTTGGACAATTCCAAAGGCTTTTTTATGATGATAGAGGGCGGGAAGGTTGACTGGGCCTGCCATGCAAACGATGCGGGGGCAGCCATTCACGATGTGCTTGCCATGGATGCGGCTATTCGTGTCGCGCTTGACTTTGCCGCGAAGCATCCAAAGAACACCCTCATCGTGGTTACAGGCGATCACGAGACCGGCGGCTTAACAATCGGATTTGCCGGAACCCAGTACGACACGTTTTTTGACAAAGTTGCTTTGCAGAAAAAGTCCTATGTCGCTTTTGACGATGAAGTGCTAAAGCCCTACAAGGCGGGAATTTCCGCGGCCAATGCAAAGCTTGCCGACCTTTTGCCGTCAATAAAAGAATCCTTTGGCATTGATTTTGATTCTCTTTCCGCTTTTCAGAAAGAACAAATTGAATTTGCCTTTCAGCGTTCAATGGGGAACGAGCAAATCCGCTCCTTTGCGGAGGATAAATACCTGCTCTACGGCGGTTATGAGCCGCTTACGGTAAAGCTCACCCAGATGATGAACCAGACCGCGGGCATTGGCTGGACAAGTTACGCCCATACCGGCGTTCCGGTTCCCACTTTTGCCAGCGGAGTACATCAGGAAATTTTTGGCGGTTACTATGACAACACGGATATGTTCCGCAAACTTGCCAGCGCGATGAATCTGAAGGTGCTGTAAAAATGCTTCTTCCTCCAAAAAGAATATGAAGCAATATGTAAAAAATTTGATATCCTTCCTGGGCTATTACAAAGAGTCCGGGAGGGATGCTGTTTTTATCATCGTCGCCGGCCTGTTGACGCTTTTGATACTAACCGTTCCCACGGGATTTAAGGGAAGCGCCGTACAGGCAAACGCGGCGCGGGCAAAAGCGCGCGTTATTGAAGTAAACAACGAGCGGTTAAAGATTATCGGTCCGGTAAGGCAGGGAGAGCAGCAGCTTGAGGTACAGATACTCTCCGGCAAATTCAAGAATCAGATTTATTCATCATCAAATAACATGATGGGGAAAATGGAAGTAGATAAGGCTTTTGTCCAGGGCGACATTGCTCTGGCTGTGCTGAATTTAACAGAAGACGGAAAAATTGCCCACGTCCAGATTATTGACCATTACCGTACCGGAAAGACTGTTTTTCTCTGCGTCATTTTCATTTTGGTCATGCTGCTCATCATGGGCTGGATGGGAATTAAAATCCTAATCACTTTTGTATTTTCCGCCGCCGCCCTTGTCCGCATTCTTTATCCCATGATTCTCCGGGGCTGGGATCCGATTTTTGGAGCGCTGATTATAACGCTTGCCGTAACCGCGCTGATTATGTTTCTGGTGGGAGGGCTTTCCCGGCGGGCTGCGGTGGCCTTTTTGGGGGCGGCGGGCGGCGTTGTTTTTACTTCAATACTGGCTTTTGCTTTTACCGGCTGGTTCAAAATCCACGGCGCTGTGCGGCCTTTTACGGAGGCATTGCTCTTTTCCGGTTACGGCCATCTTAATCTGGCGCATCTCTTTATAGCGGGGATTTTTATTGCCGCTTCCGGCGCTATGATGGACCTTGCAATGGATGTTGCCGCCGCCATGGACGAAATCATAAAACAGCAGCCTTCCCTTACCCGCTTAAGTTTAATGCGCTCCGGTTTTACTGTTGCCCGTCAGGCGGCCGGAACCATGTCCACAACCCTGCTGCTTGCCTATTCCGCCGAATATACCGCCATGATTATGACCTTTATCGCCCAGGGCGTTCCCCTGGAAAACGTGATTAACATGGTATGGGTTTCCTCCGAGGTCGTACATACCCTGGTCGGCTGTTTCGGTCTTTTGCTGGTCGCCCCGCTTACGGTATTCGCCGGAGGAATGTTACTGGTATTTCGTAAACGCTGATTCCTTTTTTTTCATGGACACAAAGTTATAGGGAGTGGATAGTGGAGTTAGCAGTTGTAGGCCGCCTACCGCGGCGCGTACGGCTGGATAAACCCAGCCTAGCAGTCTGTCGGACTTATGAAAAGAAGAATTTACAAAAAGCAGGATAGATGATATACTCAAAACATGAGTGAACGATTTGTAAACATCGACCGGGAAACGCCGATGTTGTTTCCGGTGGATATGCGTGATTGGCTGCCTGAAGATCATTTAGTTTAATTCATAATAGACGCGATAGAAGAAATAGAGCTAAGCGGGTTTAAGGTAAATCATCGTGGGACCGGAAGCGAGCAGTATCCGCCTGAAATGATGCTTGCATTGATGATATACAGTTATGTGACGGGGCGGTTTGGATCACGGAGCATAGAAGCGGCGACCTATACGGATGTGGCGATGAGATACGTCTGCGGGGACGGAGCGCATCCGGATCATTCGGTTATCTGCGCGTTTCGCAAAGACAACCGGGAAGCATTTGAGGAAGCGTTTACGAAGATATTGCTATTGGCGCGGGAGACGGGAAAACTGAAAAAAGCAGGCGGTGTCAGCGTTGACGGGACAAAAGTGAAGGCAAACGCGGGCAAACACAATGCGGTAAGCTACAAGTGGGCTGGGGAAATCATAGAGGGGCTAAAATCAGAGGTGAAACAACTGATGCAGCTTGCCGAAGAGACTGACGGGAAAGCGTTGGAAACCGGGATGAGCATACCCGAAGAAAATAAACAACCCAGGAGCAAGCTCCGGGGTATTAGACCACAGGCTTCGCAGTAAAAATCCCGTAAGAAAACTCATTCTACTGGCGACACCACTCCCCATCATCCACTCCCTACTCTCCCCCACCACCGGACTTTTTCCTGAACAGCCCCATAACAGCCCTTAGCTGCTTGTCCCCGGTAAGGGACAGCAGGGCAAGGCCCACGGCGGCAAAAATGAGCCCTTCAACGGCTAAGGGGGCGCCGTACCGGATAAGGCGGTTTCCGCCCAAAGCGGCAAAAAATGCGCCCAGCCGGGGGGCCAGAAAATACACCGGTATGGCGGCGATGCAGGAAAAGAGGATCAGCTTGAGCGTATAGAGGGCTGCCGGCCCCAGCGCCCCGGCTACGGCAATATGGGGGTTGCGGCCCAGAAAAAAGAGGAGCAGCGCCGTATTGGCCGCGCTGGCAATGGTCAGGGCCAGGGCAACGCCCGATCCCTTCATGGGGCCCACCAGCGCCGCCGCCAGTGCAATATTCACCGCGAAAGAGAGAACCCCCGCAAGGGTGGGGGAACGGGAATCGCTCTGGGCATAAAAGGCCGGGGCAAGGATACGGTTCAGGGCGATAAAGAAAAGCCCCGGCATATGGAACAAAAAGGCCCGGTACGTCAAAGCAACCGACTCTTCAATAAAACTCCGGGTCTGGAAAAGGAGCCGGATTAAAGCCTCGCCCTGTGCCAAAAAGAAAAAAGTGATTGGTATGGTGATAAGGGCGATTATGTCCATAGCCTGGGTAAGCCGCTGGTTGTATTCCTGCCATCGTCCGGTTTTGGCATACTCGGCAAGATCAGGCAGCAGTACCGTGCCGATGGAAACGGCAAAAACCCCCAGGATCAGCTCCTGGAGGCGGAGTGAATACTGGAGGCTCGACACAACCCCCTCCCCGGCCCTTCCCGCCAGGGCGGTGGATACAAGGTCGTTAAGCTGGTAGGCGGCCATCCCGATAACCGTAGGCCCAATCAGAGCCAGCACTTTTCTGGTTCCGGGGTTTTTAAGCGCCCTGCCTATGCCGGTAAAGAAAAAGCGGAACCCCTTCCGCCATACAAAGGGAAACTGTACCGCCGCCTCCAAAAATCCCCCGATGATGATGCCCGCCGCCATTGCTCTGGCTGGATTTGCGGTAAAAGGCGAAAGCCCGTAGGCGCAGACAATGGTTACCAGATTGAGGAGGATGGGGGCGAAGCCCGAAGGGGCAAAGACATGGACGCTGTTCAATATACCCTGAAAAAGCGCGGCGATGGAGATAAAGGCCAGAAAGGGAAACATTACCCGCGTAAGAAGGACTGTTTCATCAAAGGCCTTCATTTTGAAAAGGGGGATGAGGAGTGGGGTAAGGAGCACGCCTAATGCAACGGCAAGGCTTACAAAAAAACTAAGAAAGGTAAACACGCAGGAAATAAATTCTTTCGTTTTTTCCCTGTCCCCGGCAAGAAGATATTCCTTGAGGGTGGGAATAAAGGCAACCGCTATGGAACCCTCCGCAAAAAGGCGGCGGAACAGATTGGGGATCATAAAGGCCACGGAAAACGCGTCGGAAAGGGCGCTGGTTCCCAGCAGGGCCGCCTTGGTCATTTCCCGGAGCAGCCCCAATATGCGGGATGCCAGAGTAAGGAACGAGAGCGCCGAACCGGAACGGAGGAGGCTTGCTCGATTTTTTTCTGTGCCGCTCATGACTGCTTAGTCTGTAACTACCCCCGCTGCCGTATCACATTGCGCTGTATTTTCCCGCTGATCGTCTTGGGCAGTTCGTCCGTAAATTCGATGATGCGGGGGTACTTGTAAGGGGCGGTTACACGTTTAACGTGGTTCTGCAATTCACGGATCAGCGCTTCAGAACCTTCACAGCCGCGGGTCAGAACTATCGTTGCCTTGACTACCTGGCCCCTCATAGGATCGGGGACGGCGGTAACTGCACATTCCAGCACCGAGGGATGTTCCATGAGGGCGCTTTCCACTTCAAAGGGGCCGATGCGGTAACCGGAACATTTGATCACGTCGTCGTTGCGGCCTACAAACCAGTAGTAGCCTTCGGCATCCCGCCAGGCCATGTCTCCGGTGCGGTAAACGCCGCCGTTCCAGGAAGCGCGGGTAATTTCATCGTCCTTCCAGTAGCCCCGGAAAAGGCCGGGAAGGGGAGCGCCGTCCGGAGAAGTGCCGCCAAGGGAAACACCGGCCAAATTCGTCCCCAGGCCAATAGTTCCCGGCTCCCTTGCGGCGGTAATGCTGATATTGCCCACAATGCCGTCGTCACAGGAAGCGCCCGGTTCGTCCAGCAGGTCAAGACCAAAGAGGGGGGCGGGCTTGCCCATGGAGCCGGGCCGCACCGGAAGCCACTTAAAGCAGGCGGCCATTACCGACGTTTCCGATTGGCCAAAGCCTTCCCGGATTTCCATGCCGGTTTTTTCTTTTATACGGTGATACACTTCGGGGCTTAACGGTTCCCCCGCCACCGACGTGTGATTGATAAAACTAAAATCATAGCCGGAAAGATCTTCTTTAATGAGGAAGCGGAAGATCGTAGCGGGGGCGCAAAAGGTGGCCGGACGCAGGCGCTGTAACGCTTCCAGCAGTCCGGCGGGCGTGAATTTTTCCGTATCGTAAGCGCCGATCACCGCCCCGCAAATCCACTGGCCGTATATCTTCCCCCAGGCAAACTTTGCCCAGCCGGAATCTGTCTGGGTCAGGTGGACTTTGCCGTCCTCAACGCAATGCCAGTATTTGGCGGTTACGATGTGCCCCAGCGGAAGGCTGTGATCGTGAAGAACCATTTTGGGCATTCCGGTAGTTCCGGAAGAAAAGTATATCAGCATTGGTTCCCTTAAGCGCGTGTCCGCGTTTCCCTCCGGCCTGGAAAAATTGTCCGGCGCGGCGTCAATGGCCTGCCGCAGATCGATAAAGCCCGCGGGAACTTTCCTGCCCACTACGGCCTTGTGTTGTATTGCGGTACATTCCGGCAGGGCCGCGTCAATAGTGGAAAGAAGATCATCATCGTCAACGGCAATAAGCATCTTTACGTCGGCAATGTTACAACGGTAAATCAAATCCTTCCGTGTAAGCTGGTAGGTGCCGGGTATGCACACCGCGCCTATCTTTTCCAGAGCGGCCATCATCACCCATACTTCGGGGCGCTGCTTGAGGATCAACATCGCCACATCGCCCTTCCCTATCCCCAAAGATAAAAGGAAGTTTGCCGCTTTGTCCGAAAGCCGCTTCATATCGCCAAAGCTAAAGAG
>JAITCP010000105.1 GCA_031283025.1 Spirochaetaceae bacterium
GGCATACCCAGCGTAATCAATCGCAAAAGGGCGTTGATTGGCAGTTTACCGCCCCTGATGCACACATCAAACTTAAAAGACTTTACCCTTTAATTGTGTAAAGTTTTAGTGTTTACAGAGTACTAGTATAAAAATTTTAAACCACCTGCCTGCGCAGGCAGGCGGAAGGACACGGAGAAACATGGAAATTATGAAAGAAACTTTAACGCACCGGCAGCAGGAACTTCTTACAATGCTCCTTAATGGCATTCCGCCCAAAGAAATCGCCTATAATTTACATATTACCTATAATACGCTGCTGTTTCATAAAAAAAATTTATACGGCAAACTGGGCGTTCATAATGTTCATGAACTTATTGCTAAATGTTTGCCGGAAGTTTGTCCAGCGTTACGCCATACCCGCTGTTGTATGCCGCCTGTAACTCTTCCCGGCTTGTATAACCTTCGCGGCAGACATTTTTGCTCCATGTCATGAACCATGCCCATGGAATGTGTGTTTCGGCAAGAGCGGCGAGTCCCGGAACAGGCCCTGTTTCACCCAACGCTGTGATTTTATCCGAGGCAGTTAATGAAAATAACTCTTCATGGGCTTCGCGGTAATCGCCGTGCGTATGTTCAGGCAGGTAAACATCGCGTGATATTACATCACAAAAACTGTCACCTACATAACCTTCTCTTAACGGCGAATTCCATACCCAGATTAAATTGTCCAGATTGTGGACGCGGGTAAAGCGTTCATACATATCCAGCCACAGCTTTCGCGCCGTATCGGCTCCGCGGCTTCCCCACCAGAACCATGCGCCTTCCGCCTCATGGAAAGGCCGCCAGAGTATGGGTATGTGTTTTTGGCAAAACGGCCTTAAAAGGCCGGCCATTACATCCATGTCGCTTATAAATGCAGTACGCTCCGGAGTGTTTTCTTTAAGGGCAAGCCGCGCGTCAAAAGGCGTGTTTTTCTGATAAAATGCCTTGTCTGCGCCGTATAACGGAGAAAACCAATGCCATGTAAAAGTTATAAGCCCTTTTTTTTCGGCCCATGCAAAAGCAGTTTCAATGGTATTTTTATTTTCTTCAACCTCTGTCAAACATTCAGTCCCGCTTTCCTTGTAGTTGATGTTAGGTGAATATGAGAGAAGTTCAAACCCGCAAAGAGCCGGTTCTTTCCCTGTTACTTCCCGGATATATGCAAGTTCTTCCTGTATGCGTGTCTGAGTGTGCTGGCCCAATAAAATTCCGCGCCCCCGCAGGCCGGATAAATATTCCAGTACATTGCGCGCTTCCGCCTGAGCATTGGGATTGCAGGGTAAATATCCGCTCATTAAAAACCTCCCGCGGCACAGCAAAAAATGTTTGATGCCTAAATTTTATCACATTGACACCAAGCGCTTCCGCCAATATGATATATAGCATAGACCTTTAATTTACGGAAGGTGTTTTATGGCTTCATCATTTAATCCCGCCCAGCTTAATGATTTTGCCCGGTACTACGGGTTCCATTACGATATGTGCGATGCAAAGGTGCTGGTAAGGGACGTGCTCATAGACATGGAGCGGGGCCTTAAGGGCCAGCCATCTCCTCTGGCGATGATTCCTTCGTATTTGCGGCCCGTGTCCCGTGTGCCGCCGGGGAAAACAGTAATCGCCCTGGATGCGGGGGGAACCAACTTTAGGGCAGCCAGGGTTCGTTTTACGGAAGCGGGAAAGCCGGAAGCGGAAGGTACCAAAAAAGCGCCCATGCCGGGAACAAAGGGCCGGGTAAGCGCCGCTGAATTTTTTAATCAAATCACAGACCTTACGGAGCCGCTCATTAAAGAGGCGGATGCCCCCATTGAAGGAATCGGCTTTTGTTTTTCCTATCCCATGAAAATGCAGGAAGACGGGGACGGCATACCTCTGGCGTTCAGCAAGGAAGTGGACGCGCCGGAAGTGCTGGGCCAGGCGGTAGGCCGGGGGCTCCGCAACGCTCTGCAAGAGCGGGGGATCAAGCCGCCTGAACGGATTGTGCTGCTTAACGATACGGCGGCCACCCTGCTTTCCGGCCTGGGGCAGATTCCCGCAGACGGCGGAAAAAACAAGGGCCCGGACAAGTACGGCGTTCCCGGCGGGCCCATGGTGGGGTTCATCCTGGGTACGGGGTTCAACACCGCCTACCCGGAAAGGGCCATTCCCAAGGCGGGCTTTTTTTCGGAAGATGCCCCGCAGATCGTGGTCTGCGAAACCGGAAACTGCACGCCCCGGTATCTGGGAATACTGGATAAGGAATTCGACAACACTACCAAACATCCCGGCTCTTATTTGCTGGAAAAAGCCGCCGCCGGGGCTTATCTTGGCCCGCTGACTTTTCATATATTCAAACAGGCCGTTGCCGACGGAGTGCTGGCCTTTAACCGTTCCGCCGAATTTGCCGCATGGCCGGCGCTGGAAACCCGCTACCTTAATGAATTTATGAATGCGCCGCTGTCCAAAGAAGGCCCTATCGGGGAACTCTTTGGCAGCGATGAACTGGACGCGCTCCGTTCCTTTGCCTACCTTACTTCGATAATTACCAAGCGGGGCGCTGTTTTTTCCGCCGCCGTCGTGGCCGCAACTGTAGAACGGATGGATGCGGGGCACGATCCCTTTGCCCCCGTCCGCATTGCCGTTGAGGGCACCACCTACATGATCTACCGCGGGATGAGGGAAGCCCTGGAATCGAACCTTCACCTTATGCTGAACCGGGACAAGCCCCGCTCGTACATCATCGCCCCGGTAGAACAGGCTTCACTTTTCGGCGCCGCAGTGGCAGCCTTGTCGGGGTAGCCTCAATAGGTAATAGCGTATCAGGGGGATATTGTATGGGGAAGAAATTTTACACAGTCAAAGGACGACAATATTTTGTTGATGATGAAACAGGAAAAATACAAGAAGTGATCTTAAAGGAAACAAATATTCCACAGGATGTTCTTGAGGAACTGATCAAGATTCTTGCTGCCGAAGCAAACAAATCTCCTTAAACCCGTGCATCTTCCAGCCTCTTTAACCGCGCTTCTTCCAGGGTTACGCTGAGGTTTTTTTCCTGGGTGGGGATCACCAGCCCTTTGGGGCCGTTTTTTGCCCTTCGCAGGAATTTTACCTGAGTATAGTAAAGATCGCCTTTTTTGTTGTTTCTTCCTTTTGAATAAAACAGGGCAAGGTTTGCCGCGTCTAAAAGAATTTCCAGCGGTATGCTTTTTCCCGGCCTGTTTTTAATAAACACATAGGAACCCGCCCAATCGCGCGCGTGAAGCCACAGATCGTTTCCCTTTACATGACGGCGGAGAAGTTCATCGTTTTCCGCAGCGTCCCGGCCTACAAGGATTAGCCAGTCTCCATCGGCAAAGCCAATGCCGGGCCGTTTTTTCCCGCCTGTGGGCTTTCCTGTTTTTGCCGCTGAATCCGGCAATAATCCCCGGCGCAGTTTTCTTAGCAGGGCTTCCAATCGAATGGGGTTTGTCTCTTCCAGCAGTTGTTTTTCGGCAAGGAGGATTTTCTCCAATTCTTTTTTGCCTGCGGCAATTTCTTCCTGCACGCCGGAAAGGCCGGTTTTTGCCTTGCGGTATTTTTCGTAATAGGCTTCAGCATTTTTGGCAGGGCTTTTCCGGGGATCGATTTCTATGCGGATAAGGCAGCCGGGGGAGGAAAAACTTTCCGCTTCTATCCACGAAGAACCTTTCCCTTCCGGGCATGAAGGCCCTTCCGCCGGGGCGCAGGAAAGAATAATATCCCCGTATTCCTTAAAGCGTTCCCCCCGGCTGTAGTCCGCCTCTTTTTCCCGGAGCCGTTCCAGCGCCGCTTCAAGGCGGTTCCGGTTTTTCCCGATACTCCGCTTGACTTCTTCCCGCAGTTGTTCCAGGGAAAGCCTGCCCCCGTGTTCGGCGTACCACGCGTCTACCCGGCTGTTAAAGGAACCTTCTCCGGGCAGTTCCCGTACTTCGTACTTTTTGTTTTGTTTTTCAGGCGCCGCGGCGCCCTCCGCATTAAGAGACTGTTCGGGACTGTAGGCGCCGCCGCCAATTTCTCCCCGTTTGGGGAGCCGCTTCATCGCATCAAGGATAATGTTGTCTTCACCGGTAACGATCACATTGGCGGCATTTGACCAAAGCCTTATATAAAGCCTGTAGGCGGCCTCCCCCCGCCGTACAACAATGCGGATTATGCGGTTATCCCCCAGTTGAACGGCCTCCTCAATACGGCCGTTGACAATACGGGACTTGAGGAATTCCGCAAAGCGCAGGGGTTTTTCACTTTTGGGAACGGCGCGGAATGTTTCATGTATCCTGCAGGCCAGCGGGCTTAATGAAACAAGGATTAGGCGGGAATGACGGCCGTCTTTGCCGCCGTACAACTGCATGGCAAGTACGTCAAAGGCGCTTTGCCAGACCTTTTGAATCTGCATCCCCGGAAGATCAAGTTCGTGTAAAATAAGATCGATTTCTTTCCAGTTAAGCGACATGGGAATTCCGCCTGCTATTAACAATATTGGCTATCAATCAACACCATTAGAAAATTGGCATTTAGGGAATCTCTAAAACTTCAGTTTTTAGAGATTCCCTTCATTCAGATAAAGCCTTTACCTCATTCGTTTGTAGTTCTTGATCTCCTGCCGTATCTTTTCCGCAAGCGCTGAACGGGGAATACGTATCTGTTCCATGGAATCACGGTAGCGCAGGGTTACGGTGCCATCGTCCTTGGACTGGTAATCTACGGTGATGCAGAAGGGAGTGCCCGCCTCGTCCTGGCGGCGGTAGCGGCGGCCTATGGCGCCGGCCTGATCGTAATCGGTGGCAAAATCGTCCTTTAACTCGCTCCGTATGTCCTGGGCAAGTTCCGCAAGACCGTCTTTTTTCATTAGGGGGAGCAGAGCCACGGTAACCGGTGCAATGCCGGGGTGGAAGCGCAGCACGGTACGCCAGTCGTCGTCATTCCCCTTGTCCGCAACTTTTTCTTCATCATAGGCATCGCAGAGCAGCATGAGGAGGTTCCGGGTAAGCCCTGCGGAAGTTTCGATGATGAAAGGGATGTAACGCTCGTTGTTGTTGTCCTGATCGATGTACTGTAAATCCTTGCCGGAGTATTCGGTGTGCCGGGTAAGGTCGTAGTTGGTGCGGTTGTGTACCCCTTCCAGTTCCCGCCAGCCCATGGGGAAAAGGTACTGGATGTCGTAGGCATCCTTGGCATAGTGGGCCAGCTCATCCGGGCCGTGCTGATGCCAGCGGAGATGATCCATCTTAACCCCCAGCTTTTCGTAGTAGGCCCAGCGGCGTTTTTTCCATTCGTTAAACCATTCCACGTCGGTGCCGGGTTTAACAAAGTACTGCATTTCCATCTGTTCAAATTCGCAGGTGCGGAAGATAAAATTTTTGGTAACGATTTCATTCCGGAACGCCTTGCCGATTTGGGCTATGCCAAAGGGGATTTTCATCCGGTTGCTTTGGATAATGTTTTTGTAGTTTACATAGATGCCCTGGGCGGTTTCAGGCCGCAGGTATATGAGCCCGGCATTGTCCTCCGTGGGGCCGATGTGGGTCTTGAACATCAGGTTGAATTTGCGGGTGTCGGTAAGTTCCCCGCCACATTCGGGGCATATCTTCTTTGCCAGGTTTTCTTCCGGGATCATGTCCGTGCGGAACCGGGCCTTGCATTTCTTGCAGTCCGCCAGGGGATCGGTAAAATTCTCCACATGGCCTGATGCCTCCCATGTCCGGGGATGCATCAGGATAGCCGCATCCAGCCCTACAATTTCGTCATGAAGCTGGGTCATCTCCTTCCACCAAAACCCGGCGATGCGGTTTTTTAGCTCAATCCCCATGGGGCCGTAATCCCAGGCGCCGTTCTGGCCGCCGTAAATTTCGGATGACTGGAAGACAAACCCCCGGCGTTTTGCAAGGGATGTGATTTTTTCCATCGTCGCGGGGCCCTGGTATTCGGTCAATTCTTCAGACATGAGAAACTCCTCAATAAAAAATGGGGAACCTCTAAAAACCGGTTGTTTTTAGAGGTTCCTTTGCAGTTTCTCGCCCTTTGGGCTGCGAAACGTGCGTTTTTAAGCGGTTAATCTCTAAAAACTGAAATTTTTAGAGATTCCCAATGTTGTGTCCAGTATACTAGAAAAGAGAGAAGTTGTGCAATGACAGCCCCTGCTTTCCAATCACCTTGACCGGCTCAAGATCGATCTGCTATTGTGTCTATGTCTTTATGAATTATGTTGATCGTCTTGCCGCGCTTGGCATCGCTGTTCCCGAATTACTTTTCCCCGCGCCGGAAATCGATCTTTCCAAATGGGCGGTAATAGCCTGCGATCAGGCAACCCAGGATCGCCTCTATTGGGAGCGCGTCCGCAGTTTAGCAGGGGACGCTCCTTCGTCCCTTAACCTAATCTTTCCCGAAGTGTACCTGGAAGACTCCGACCGAAAAGACCGTATCGCTTCTATACACCGCACCATGAAGGAATATCTTGACAAAGGGATTTTTGCCCCGCCGCAAAAGGCCCTTGTTTATGTAGAACGGGACACGCCGTTTCATCGAACAAGGCGGGGATTGATAATCGCCCTGGACCTGGAACAATACGACTGGAAAACGGACAGCGCCCCCCTAATCCGCCCAACGGAAGGAACGGTAAGCGAACGCCTGCCTCCCCGCATGGAGATTCGCCGGGCCGCTCCGCTGGAAACGCCTCACATTTTAATATTGATAGATGATGAAGATAACACGCTGCTTCCGGTCTTGGCGGAGCGGGCAAAGAAAAATCCTGCCATTTACAACACAAAACTGATGCCGGACTCAGGGCAGATACAAGGCTGGAAGCTGGACGATGAGGCGGATTGGGAAATGCTTGCCGACGGTCTGGAAACGCTGCAAAACAAAACGGCCAATCGAAGCTCAGCCGCCGGGCAAAACTTGACTGCCATACAAAGTGCGGCGGATATGCGGGACAAGGAATCGCCCTTTCTCTTTGCCGTTGGGGACGGAAACCATTCCCTTGCCGCCGCAAAGGCCGTCTGGGAAGAATACAAGGCGGTGCGCCGGGATGATCCGGCAATCATGAATCACAACGCCCGCTGGGCACTGGTTGAACTGGAGAACTTGTACGATCCCGCGCTTGCCTTTGAGCCGATACACCGCCTGCTTTTGGGTGCCGACGTTGCGGTGGTACAGCGCCTATTGGCGCGCCTCCCCGGTTACGCTTGTCGTAAAGCGGCCAATCCTGCGGAGCTGGCCGCCCTAGTGGAAAATGAACACTGTGGCCGCCTCCGGCTTGGCCTTGCTTCCGGGCCGGATTGCTTTTTAGTCGAAGCCGATCCGGTTCCATTGGCGGTAGACGCGATCCAGCCCTTACTGGATGCCTTTATTATAGAAGAAAACAACAAGGCGGGCATTGACTATATCCACGGCACGGAAGAATTATTCCGCCTTGCTTGCGGCGGCCTTGATTGCGCCGGGGGAGCGGCAAGCGCCGCGTCCGCGCAAGCTGTCGGGATATTGCTCCCCCCCTTCCGCAAGCAGGGCTTGTTTGAAACGGTGGCAAAGCGCGGCCCCCTTCCCAGGAAGAGCTTTTCCATGGGGGAATCCTGCGAGAAGCGATTCTATCTTGAGTGTCGGAAACTTTTTTGGTAGAATATGGAGAGAGGAAAGGCACCGCTTAACGCGGGGCATTTACAGTTCCCTACGGGAACCCTAAAGCCGTTCTTGGAAGCGGCACTGTCGCCTAGCTAAAGCTAGGTTTACATTTGTGGTCATGGCAGCATTTATTGGTGCCTGGGCCGTTAGGATTTTTTTGAAATGACACCGCTTGACGCGGTGCGTTTACAGGTTCCCTGCGGGAACCCTAAAGCCGTTTTTTGAAGCGGCACTGTCGCCTAGCTAAAGCTAGGCTTACATTTGTGGTCATGGCAGCATTTATTGGTGCCTGGGCTATAAGATATTTTTTAAACAACACGCCTTGACGGCGTGCGTTTATTTAGCCGGCGTGGCGGAATGGCAGACGCAGTAGACTCAAAATCTACCGAGGGCAACCTTGTGTGAGTTCAAGTCTCACCGCCGGCATATCGTAATTCTTTATGTAGTAAAGAATTACGAGAGAACTACCCAAACAATGGGCGTTCATAATACAAATCAAAATGGCTTGGTACAAAAATGTACAGTAAAACATTTCAATACCGGGCTTTTTGGAGTGTGGGTTATGAACGCCTATCCTTTTACCGTCTTCAAACGCTCGAACCGTCCTTATTACTTTGTGTCTTATAAAGACGCAAGCGGCAGGTTTTTAAGCCCTGTATCAACTAAAATGAAAACCGAAAAAGAGGCTATGCAGGTGGCCTTTGCGTGGCTGCGCGATGGTATTCCCAAAAAAAATGAGGCTTTGAAAGTTCAGGATTTATCCTTGATTGATGTGGCAAGGAAAATTAAAACTGATGCCGAGACAGAAACCCTTTTATGTGAATTAAAGCGGCTTGGTTGGGTAAAATCTTTTATCCTGAAAGAAACCCCGCAAGCGGAAGATTTTATTTCGTTTTTAACTGCCTTTTGGGATTGGGATACTTCTCCGTACATTAAAGAAAAATTGCGGAAAAGCCACGGTATTCATAAACTCCACTGCCTTAAACAAAAACAGGGGATAACTATTTATTGGGAGCCGTTTTTTAAGGGGCGGTTTTTAGGTGATATTACGGCCTCTGATATTGACGCATTTATTAACGATATGGGCAATAAAGAAATTTCAGCGTCCAGAAAAAATGTGGTTATTAAGGCTGGAACAAAACCCCTACGGTGGGCGTTTTCTAAAGGCAAGATTGATAAAGACCCAACGAGAGGGCATATTATGTTTTCCGGTGAAGAACGGAAACGGGATATATTAAACCCGACTGCCGCCGCCGCCGCTTTCAGGGCTGTATGGAAAGATGAGAGGGCGAAACTTGCCAATATGCTGGCGGCTGTTACCGGAATGAGGAGCGGCGAAATTTTAGCCTTGCGGTTTCAAGATATTGGGCCGGATTGTCTGTATATCCGTGGTTCATGGAACAGGGCTGATAAAATTAAACTGCCAAAGAATAACAAGATAAGGAAAGTGGAGTTGCCTTTTCCCGATTTGATACACGGGCTTTTGGAACTTGCAAAACAAACCCCCTGGGGCTTAACGCCGGACAGTTTTGTATTTTGGACGGAAACTAAAAAAGATATACCAATGTGGGGGCGGTTGTTTGTTGACGGGTTGCGTGAAGCATTGATACAAATTGGGTTTACCAAAAGTGAAGCGGCAAAGTATATGTTTCACGGTTGGCGGCATTTCTTTACTTCCTACATGATTAGGAAACTTGATAAGAAACTGTTAAAATCACAAACCGGACATCTGACAGATGAAATGCTTGCCCATTATGGAGACCATGAAACCGATGGAGACCGGGAAATTATACAGGCAACGGAAAGAGAAGCGTTTGCGGGGTTGTTGCCTGAACGGATATTGCTACTGGAATACAAGGGAGATACGAAAACAGCGGCGGCGTGAAATTGCATGACTTTTTATTAAGCCCCCGAATTGCCGGGGGCTTTTTATTTTGTACTAAAACCAACTATCTTTCCCGCTTGCGGGTGGTGATATTGGAGTAATGCTATAAAGCATTTTGATTTTTTTCAGAGGAGTGGAAATTGGAGACTTATTTGACCGTAGAGGAATTGGCGGCGTATTTCAAATTCACGGTGCAAACAATCAGGCGGTGGATTTTGAACCGTGAAGTACCCTTCCACAAAATAAATAATTCTATCCGCTTCCGTCTTTCTGAAATTGAAACGTGGGTTGAAAAAAAACGATGCCTTGTTACTGGCAAGCGGGAATGAAAAAAACGATGTCGAATTGTTTGAGGAACCGGAAACGGAGAAAAACGGGGGCCGAAGTATGAAACAGAGTTTCATATTCGGTTTTACTGTGCGGTTATTCAACCGCACGAAGCAGAGGTTAGTATGACGGACTTTGACAAGGCTATTGAGGAAGCATGGCCGAAAGCGGCCTTGGCGGAGGTACTTCTGTTTGAAAGTTGGGAGCGGCTGGCTGGGGAAACTTCGGCGGCGTTTTCGGCGTTCTGCGCTTTCCGTGATTGCGGGGCTGACAGGAATATCCGCAAGGCGGTAGAGACCGTGGAGAAAAATCCTGACGTGCAGGGCAAGAAATACCGGGTGTGGCGGAACTGGTGCAGCCAATACCGCTGGCGGGAACGTGCGGCGGACTTTGACCGTTATCTTGAAAAACTGAAACAAGAGGAGCTGCGGAAAACGATTGAAGCCCAGGGCGAAAAACACAAGCAAGTTACCGGGAAAATGCTCGATGTGGTTTCTAAAAAACTTGACTTGATGAACCCCGCCGAATTGACGCAGGGGGCGGTAACTGAATGGGTGCAGACTGCGATTAAGGCGGAACGTGAGACGGCGGGGCTGGTAACGTCCGGGGGCAAGCCTGAACACCAACAGGGCGAATTAAACTTTGTTTCTGATTTTCAAGGATTATAGGCGGGATACATGGGAACTACGGTAGTTTTTAAGCCAACGGCAATTCAGCGTAAAGCCCTTGCCCTTTTGAAGGGCGGGGCTAAACACATTTTATTATTTGGCGGCTCACGTTCAGGGAAAACTACCGTGCTTGTTATGGCGATTATTTTCAGGGTTTTGATGTATGCCGGAAGCCGCCATTTGATATGCCGCTACAGGGCAAAAGACGCTCGGTTATCGGTACTGCGGGAAACGCTTATGCCGTGGCTTGATAACACTGTCGGGAAAAGCGGATACACCTATTTAGCCCATGAAAGCATGATAACGCTTTTTAACGGCTCGGAAATTTGGATTGGCGGTCTTGGGGACAGGGAGCAAGCGGACAAGATTTTAGGGCATGAGTACAACACGGTTTATTTTAACGAGATAAGCCAGCTTTCATACGCCGCTGTAACTACCGCCTACTGTCTATTTACGCCATTTTACCTTTTTTTAGGGCTGTTTTGCAAGTTTCGCGCCCAGTGTAGTGTTCTACGGAGTGTCTGTAGTGTATCAAAAGCAGGCTGTAGAGCACTACGGGATTTCTGTAGAGTTCTACATGGTGTCTGTAGTATTCTACAGGGCGGTTATGATGAGCCGAAAAGGGCGAAAAACGGCTGTTTTGGGAAATTTTGAATTTGGTGTCTGGAACTGTTGCTCTACCAAACAATAGATAAAATGTATTGACATAATGTGAAGTATGAATATACTTAAAAAACGGAGAAATTATGGCAAAAGATTACAAAAAGGATTATAAGGACTTATATCTACCGAAAACGAAACCTATGATAATAGATATTCCCGAAATGCAGTTTGTCGCTGTGGAAGGCAAAGGTGATCCAAATGATAAAAATGGAGAATATCCTATAGCGTTGCAAATAT
Source organism: Spirochaetaceae bacterium (assembly GCA_031283025.1). Taxonomy (GTDB): domain Bacteria; phylum Spirochaetota; class Spirochaetia; order Treponematales; family Breznakiellaceae; genus WRIV01. Next base: position 11,416 of record JAITCP010000105.1, read on the forward strand.
TGTATGGCATTCAATATACAATAAAAATGAGCAAAATGGGCAATAATAAACTTAATGGCTATTTCGATTATGTTGTTCTGCCATTAGAAGGACTATGGTGGTTTGATAATAATGAAAAAATTTCCCCAAAAAATAAATCTAAATATAATTGGATTTCATTGATACGTTTACCTGAATTTGTTGATAAAAACATATTTA
>JAITCP010000107.1 GCA_031283025.1 Spirochaetaceae bacterium
TGAAGCCAGAGGCGAGGTAAGAGGTGAGGCCAGAGGCATGGAAAAAGTAGCGCGTAATGCCCTTGCACAGGGTGCTTCGCCTGAGTTTGTACAGAAAATCACTGGGCTTGATATTCAAACTATTACCGGTTATAAATAATTGAGTTGTTCAAAAACTTCAGTTTTTGAACAACTTCCTATTAAAACTGGGGGTGTCCGAAAAGTTAGATAACTTCTTCGGACACTGGAATAAATGCTGTAATTTCATGGTTTTTCAACGAAAAAACATGAAATTACGATGGCTGTTCAGGAAGCAACCGACTTCCCGGACAGCACCTTAACTTGTTTAACAACCAACCGGGTTGTTAAACAAAGTCTAATTTTCCCGCCCCTCCTTCACTTCCTTTTTTTAACCACGGATTACACGGATACCCACGGAGTAAACTTGGTATCCGTGTAATCTGTATCAATTCGTGTTATCCGTGTTCAATGTAAGAAATCCCGCGATGAATTTTCCGGAAACATCCCTGTCTCCGGCTTCCAATAAGGTAAATGCCTTGTTTGAGACAGCAAGTTTTTCATCAAGTGTCATGGTTTGGGGCATAAATTTCTCCTTGAATTAAGTATAACAAGCCATAAATACTTTCGGCAAGCGGCGGTTGTTACGCAAAAAACATTTTGAACGGATTGAGTTTTACGGGAATTTGGTTTTGCCATTACGTGATTTTTTTTCCTGTTCGTGTGGTTCGCCTGCCTGCGGCCTGCCTGTGGCAGACAGGCAGGCTGGTGGTTGAAAATTGATTTCCATCTGCAACGGCGGCCGCGCCTTGTCTAAACCCGCGGAATTTTGTATAATCACATAAACTCAATAATGGAGAAAACTGATGTCCAACAGAATTATCATTTTTGACACTACTTTGCGTGACGGCGAGCAATCGCCGGGATGCAGCATGAATTTACAGGAAAAATTGGAGGTTGCCGCGCAGTTGGAAAAGCTCAACGTGGATGTCATCGAAGCGGGATTCGCCATATCGTCGCCGGGGGATTTTGAAAGCGTATCCGAAATCGCCAAAGCGGTAAAAAACGCGACGGTCGCCAGCCTTAGCCGGGCGGTTGAGCAGGATATAGACCGTGCTTATGAAGCTGTCAAACACGCGGTTCACCCGCGCATACACGTCTTTTTGGCAACCTCGCCTATCCACATGAAGTATAAACTGAAAATGTCGGAAGACGAGGTTTTGGAAAGAGCGGGCCGCGCTGTCGCCTACGCAAAAAAATACTGCAATGATGTGGAGTTCTCCGCGGAAGACGCTTCAAGGAGCGATAAGGCGTTTTTGTCCAGGGTGTTTTCAAACGCAATCGCCAACGGGGCAACGGTTATCAACGTCCCCGATACCGTGGGGTATTTCTCGCCGGAAGAAATGGCCGCCTATATATCTTATGTAAAGAATCATGTGGACGGCGTTGAAAAAGCGGTTATTTCCGTACATTGCCACAATGACCTGGGGCTTGCCGTTAGTAACACGCTTGCCTCCATTAAAGCCGGGGCGACGCAAGTGGAGTGTACCATAAACGGGATAGGCGAACGCGCTGGCAACACCTCGCTTGAAGAAGTCGTTATGAATTTGCGGACGCGCAAGGATTATTACAACGCGGAATGCGGGATAGACACACGGCAGATTTACCATTCAAGCAAATTGATTCAAACCATTACCGGCGTTCCGGTTGCCCCAAGCAAGGCGATAGTCGGGGATAACGCTTTTGCCCATGAAGCGGGAATCCACCAGCACGGTGTACTGGCGGAGCGCACCACTTACGAGATTATGTCGCCGCAGGATATAGGCATCCCCCAAAACAAAATGGTTCTTGGCAAACATTCCGGCAGGCACGCTTTTAGCGAAAGGCTTACTGAGCTTGGGTACAGCCTGAACACACAGGAAATTGACGACGCGTTCGCCAGATTCAAAGTTTTGGCGGACAAGAAAAAGGTGATTTCAGACGGCGATTTGGACGCGCTTGCCGTTATGAAGCTGGAACCGGCCAATCAGCACTATAAACTGGACAACTTTGTCATAAACAGCGGAAGCAAAATAACGGCGACAGCGACAATCAGTCTGAAAGTGGACGATGAAATTATTGAACAGGTCTCCTGCGGCGACGGCCCCATTGACGCGGCGTATAAGGCAATCGACAGCATCCTTGATAAAAAGATTCAACTTGACGATTATTCCATCCGCGCGGCAACGGAAGGCGAAGACGCGCTGGGAGAAGTCATAGTCAAACTTACCATGGATGATAAAAAGACTGTCGGCAGGGCCGTCAGTACCGACATTATCGAAGCCAGCATATTGGCTTATTTGAACGGAGTTAATAAATTATAAAATGACCATGACGCAAAAAATACTCGCGGCGCACTGCGCTCTTGATACGGTGGCGGCGGGGCAGTTAATCGAAGCAAACCTTGATATGGTGCTGGGCAATGACATAACCTCCCCCGTCGCCATCAACGAGTTTGAAAAAGCCGGCCTGAACAGCGTATTTTCAAAAGAAAAAATCGCCCTTGTTATGGATCATTTTACGCCGAACAAGGATATTAAAGCCGCCGAACAGTGCAAACAGGTACGGGACTTTGCCCACAAGCACGGCATAGTGCATTTCTATGACGTGGGGGAAATGGGCGTAGAACACGCTCTGCTCCCCGAAAAAGGGTTAGTCAAGGCGGGAGACTGCATTATCGGCGCGGATTCGCACACCTGCACTTACGGCGCGCTGGGGGCTTTTTCCACCGGCGTGGGCAGCACGGATATGGCGGCGGGAATGGCAGCCGGCAAGGCGTGGTTCAAAGTACCGGGCGCGATACAATTACACCTGACGGGAAAACCTGGAGCGAATGTCAGCGGCAAGGATTTGATACTGCACATCATCGGCAAAATCGGCGTTGACGGCGCGTTGTACAAGTCGATGGAATTTTCAGGCGAAGGCGTTGCAAGCCTTTCAATGGACGACCGCCTGTGCATCTCCAATATGGCGATTGAAGCTGGGGCTAAGAACGGCATTTTCCCTGTTGACGATAAGACTGTTGCGTATATGAAACAGGCGGGGGTGAGTGATTACAAGGTTTTTGAAGCAGACACAAACGCGGATTATGACGAAATTTTGATCATTGACCTCTGCGCCCTTAAACCCACCGTTGCTTTTCCGCATCTGCCGGGGAACGCCAAAACAGTTGAAGAAATCAGCGAACCGTTAAATATCGATCAGGTGGTTATAGGTTCCTGCACCAACGGGCGCTATGAAGATATGGCGGCGGCGGCGGAAATTATGAAAGGGAAAAAAGTTGCCGCCGGAGTCCGCTGTATTGTTATCCCCGCTACTCAAAAAGTGTTTCTGGAATGTGTTAAAAACGGGCTGGCGGAAATTTTTGTCGAAGCAGGCGCTGTTTTCAGCACCCCCACCTGCGGGCCGTGCCTCGGCGGGCACATGGGGATTTTGGCGGCGGGGGAACGGGCTGTTGCCACCACTAACCGGAACTTTGTGGGCCGCATGGGCCACACTAAGTCCGAAGTGTATCTGGCAAGCCCGTACATTGCGGCAAAAGTTGCGCTCTCCGGTTTTCTGGGAAAGGAGCTATTATGAAATCACAAGGCACTGTGCATAAATACGGCGATAATATTGATACGGACGTTATCATTCCGGCGCGTTACCTAAATAGCTCCGACCCGGAGGAATTAAAGCTCCACTGTATGGAAGATATTGACGCGGAATTTATCAGGAAAGTACAGCCGGGCGACATTATCGTAGGCGGCAGGAATTTCGGATGCGGATCATCGCGGGAACACGCTCCCCTTGCCATTAAGGCGGCGGGCATAAGCTGCGTGGTGGCGGAAAGTTTTGCGCGGATTTTTTACCGTAACGCGATTAATATCGGCCTTCCGATTATCGAAAGCGCCGAGGCGGCAAAGGCAATACAAAACGGCGAAAAGATAGAGATTGATTTTGATAAAGGCGAAATTAAGTCAAAAGACAAAGTGTTTGACGTTCCGGCATTCCCGGCTTTTATACAGGAAATAATCACTGCGGGCGGTTTACTAAACAGGATGGCAAAGAAATGAATTTTAACATAGCGGTTATAAAAGGCGACGGTATCGGGGACGAAATTGTAACGCAGGCAATGAAAGCTCTTGAAACCGTCGGAGCCGCCTATAATCATTCATTTGTGTTTACTCAAGTTTTAATGGGCGGATGCGCCATTGACGCAAGTGGCGTTCCTCTGCCGCAGAACACTATAGACGTATGCCTTAAATCAGACAGCGTGTTACTGGGGGCGGTTGGCGGCCCCAAATGGGATACGCTGCCGGGACATTTACGCCCGGAAGCGGGTTTATTGGGCCTGCGTTCCGTTATGGGCTTGTACGCGAATATACGCCCCGCTGTTCTTTTTAAGCCGCTAAAAAAAGCCTGCCCCTTGCGCGCCGACATTGCGGACAGGGGTTTTGACATGGTGATAGTCCGCGAGCTGACGGGCGGCATTTATTTTGGAGAGCGCGGCAGGCGCAGTACAGAAAACGGCGCGGAAGCCTTTGACACCGAGCGCTACAATGAAACGGAGATACGGCGCATTGCCAAAGTTGCGTTTGAAACGGCAATGACGAGAAGAAAAAAACTTATCAGCATTGACAAAGCAAACGTACTGGAAAGCAGCCGCCTTTGGCGCGAAACTGTACACAACATGGCAGGGGAATACCCGCAGGTAGAATTGAGCGATATGCTGGTAGACAATGCGGCAATGCAGTTGGTAAAAGACCCTTCACAATTTGACGTGATTGTAACAAGCAATATGTTCGGCGACATTTTGTCCGATGAATCGGCAATGATAACAGGCTCTATCGGAATGTTGTCTTCCGCCTCCCTAGGCGACACTAAACGCGGCCTGTACGAGCCTATCCACGGCAGCGCACCTGATATTGCAGGGCAAGACAAGGCAAACCCCGTTGCGACTATATTGTCAGCCGCAATGATGCTCAAGTATTCATTTGGCTTACAGAAAGAATGTGCGGCGGTTGAACACGCTGTTGATGCCGTTCTGCAAAGCGGCGCAAGAACCCCCGATATTAAAGACGCCGAAACAACCCAGGTGGTGGGGACACGGCAAATGGGCGAATTGATTTGCCGGGAAATAGGTAAATGAGCCGCCGCAATCACGGAGTATTTTCATGCAAATAGACGATAAACTGCTTGAGTATCTGGAGGAGCTATCCTGCCTGACGCTTTCAGTTGATGAAAAGGCCAAATTAACCCATGATTTGCAGGAAATTCTTGATTATATGGCGCGGCTCGGCGAACTTGATACGGACGGCGTGGTTGAGCGCAGCCATCCGTTTGACAATGTAAATGTTTTTAGGGATGATACAGCGCGCCCTTCGTTTGACCGCGCGTTGATATTGAAAAACGCTCCGCACAGCAATGATCAAATGATCATCGCTCCCAAAACAGTCGAATGAAAAGGTTGGCGGCAGATTGAAACACCTAAATGTTTATGATACATTTTTTCCTAATAACTCCATGCAAAGGCGCAGGGGCGCGGGAGTCTGTAGGAAAAGTATTTTTTTTGAAGACCTCACACGGCGGCACGGGGTTCACAGAGGACACAGAGGGAAGAATAAGGTATTGTCGTATCAAATTTATTCGTATACACCACGTTTAGACTGCAAACTTCACTTCTCATACCTCTTTCCTCTCTATCCCCCGTGCGTGCTCTGTGCCTCTGTGAGAACCTCTTTTTCATGGGTTTTCCTACAGACTCCGGCGGGATACGCATTATCAGATAATTACGCGATAAGCCCCGCTCCTTTGCGCATCTGCGTGATTAAAAGAAGCAAAGTTTTTGTTGTAACAGACTATGAGGAAAAAGGCTATGGCGGTGTTTGAAAAAAGCGCGTTGGAATTGGCGGCACTCATCAAAGCGAAAAAACTCAAGGCCATTGAAGCGGTAAGCGCGTATATCGACATAATAGAAAAAAACGACAGCCATTATAACGCATTTCTTGCGGTATCAAAAGAAAACGCTTTAACACGCGCTCAAGCAATTCAATCGCGGCTTGATTCCGGGGAGGCGCTTTCGCCGCTTGCGGGCGTGCCCATCGCCGTCAAAGATAACATTTCAACGATTGGAATCGAAACTACCTGCGCGTCTAAAATGCTTAAAGGTTACACGCCCGTGTTTAACGCGGCGGTTATCGAGAAGCTGGAGAACGCCGGAATGGTTGTCATCGGGAAACTCAACATGGACGAGTACGCGATGGGCGGCTCCAGCGAAACGGGGGCGTTCGGAGCGGTACACAACCCCTGGGATACGGCGCGTGTCGCAGGCGGTTCTTCGGGGGGCAGCGCCGCCGCCGTAGCCGCGGGAGAGATACCCATAGCGCTTGGTTCCGATACGGGCGGCAGCATACGGCAACCTTGCGCTTTTTGCGGCGTTACGGGCATCAAGCCAACCTACGGCTCCGTGTCGCGGTACGGGCTGGTCGCTTATGCGTCATCCCTTGACCAGATCGGCCCCATCGGGCAAAACATTGACGACTGCGCCGCTTTACTGTCGATCATTTCAGGGCCTGACGCGCGGGACAGCACCTGCGTAATCGAAAAGCCTTTTGAATTCGGCGAAACCAAAACCGGCATTGAAGGGGTGAAAATAGGGCTGCCCCGCAATTATTTTTCAGGCGGCATTGACGAAGAAGTAAAGCCAGCCATTCTGGCGGCGGCAAAGGAATTTGAAGCGGCGGGCGCAACTATAGAAGAATTTGAAATGCCGCTGATGGATTATATGGTTCCCGCTTACTATATCATCGCCTGCGCCGAAGCGTCGTCAAACCTTTCACGTTATGACGGTTTGAAGTACGGTTACCGCAGCAGCAACGCCCAGTCACTTTCCGAACTGTACCGCCTTTCCCGAAGCGAGGGCTTCGGGCTGGAAGTAAAAAGAAGGATCATGCTCGGCTCGTTTGTGCTTTCATCGGGGTACTATGACGCGTATTACAAAAAGGCATTGCAGGTACGCTCACTTATTAAAGACGCTTACAAAAATCTGTTTACTAAATATGATATGATTCTTTCTCCTGTCGCTCCCACTACGGCGTACAAGATTGGGGAAAATGTCGGCGATCCGATGAAGATGTATATGGGGGACATTTACACCATATCAATAAATCTGGCAGGGCTCCCCGCCGCGGCGCTTCCCTGCGGGTTTGACCGGGCAGGATTGCCCATCGGCTTCCAGCTTATTGGGGACGCTTTTTCGGAAAACAAACTTATCGGCGCGGCGCGGGTGTATCAAGGGCGTACTGACTACCATGAAAAAAAAACTAAGGGAACAAAAGCATGAAGTGGGAAACCGTTATCGGCCTTGAGGTTCACGCCGAGCTGTCAACAAAGTCAAAAATCTTTTGCGCCTGTACCACCGCTTACGGCGGCGGGCCGAATACCCACGTCTGCCCCGTCTGCGCGGGAATGCCCGGCGTTTTGCCTGTTCTTAACCGCTCCGTAGTTGAATACGCTCTGCGTCTTGGTATCGCCCTTAACTGCGCCATTACCCAACACTGCAAGTTTGACCGCAAAAATTATTTTTATCCCGATCTGCCCAAAGCGTATCAGGTATCCCAACTGTACGCCCCGATCTGCCGGGACGGCCATCTTGACATCGAGCTTGACGGCAGAAAAAAGACAATCAACATACGAGAGATACACATGGAAGAAGACGCGGGAAAACTGGTACACGATCCTAAAGGCGCGGACACGTTCATGGACTTTAACCGCTGCGGAGTGCCTCTGCTGGAAATTGTTTCACAGCCCGACTTCCGCAGCGCAGGCGAAGTTCTAGCCTATCTTGAGAAACTGCGCGAAACGCTCCTCTACCTCGACGTATGCGACTGCAAAATGCAGGAAGGTTCCATCCGCGCCGACATCAATCTGTCCGTGCGCCGCGAAGGCGATGAATTGGGAGTGCGTACCGAGACCAAGAACATGAACTCGTTCAAGGCAATAGGACGCGCCATTGAATATGAGACGGCGCGGCAGATAGAAATACTGGAAGACGGCGGACAGGTTGTTCAGGAAACGCGCCGCTGGGACGATGAAAAACTGGAGTCCTACGGTATGCGTTCAAAGGAAAACGCGCAGGATTACCGTTACTTTCCCGAACCTGATCTTTTGCCAATGGAGATTGATGACTCCTGGCTTGCAAGCGTCAAGGCAAACCTGCCGGAACTGGCGTATCAAAAGCGGGAACGGTACTATCGTGAATTCGGCATACCCGAATCCGAAGCGGCGGTGCTTACCGTTCATAAAAACATCTGCGATCTGTTCGAGGCTGTCGCTCTGCAAAGCGGTCAGCCCGTTGAAGCGGCTCACCTCTTAACCGGTGAAATTATGCGCCTCTTGAACAATGCCAATATTCTGCCGGAAGATTTGTCTTTAGACGCCAATAAATTTTCGACACTCATTACCCTTGTTACAGACGGGAAGATCAACCGAAGCGCGTATAAGGAAACCGTCGAGGCGGTATTCACTAACAATGTTGATCCTGAAAGCTACATCGCCGAAAAAGGATTGCTGATGATTAACGATGACAACGCGGTCATCGAAGCGGTACACGCGGTTATTACTGAAAATCAGGATTCGGCTGCGGAATACAACGCGGGAAAGGAAAAAGTGTTCGGCTTTTTAATGGGGCAGGTTATGAAGAAACTTGGCGGAAAAGGAAATCCCGACATGGTGAAAAAAACATTAACAGAGACGCTAAAAGGGGCTAAAAGATGAATCAATACCGGACGCATACCTGCGGGGAATTGCGGGAAGAACATACAGGGCAAAACGTTACGCTCTCCGGCTGGGTGGATGCCATCCGCGACCACGGCGGGGTAACATTTCTTGATATGAGGGACCAATACGGCGTTACTCAAATTGTCCTGCACGACGAGGATTCTGTAAAGCAGATAAGCAAGGAAAGCGTTATCACGGTTTCCGGCCCCGTAAAAAAGCGGGACGCGGAAACGATCAACCCAAAGATTGAAACCGGAACTGTTGAAGTTCACGCCGAAACGCTGGTTATTCAGAGCAGGGCTGTCCGCGCTTTGCCGTTTGAAATAAGCGACTCAAAAACTACCAGAGAAGAAGTCCGCCTTTGTTACCGCTTTCTTGATTTAAGGAACCCTGAAGTGAAAAAGAACATCTTTTTGCGTTCAAAAGTAATCAGTTACTTGCGCTCAAAAATGGAAGAAATTGGGTTTACGGAATTTCAAACGCCGATACTCACATCATCCTCCCCGGAAGGGGCAAGGGATTACCTTGTTCCCAGCCGCAAGCACCGGGGTAAATTCTACGCGCTGCCGCAGGCCCCGCAGATTTTCAAACAGCTCCTTATGGTTTCCGGTTTCGACCGCTATTTCCAGATAGCCCCCTGTTTCCGCGATGAGGACTCCCGCGCCGACCGTTCCCCGGGAGAATTTTATCAACTGGATTTTGAAATGTCTTTTGCAGGGCAGGAAGACGTTTTCCGCGTGGCGGAAACGGTCATGTACGGCGTTTTTACCGCTTTCTCGAATAAGACGGTCAGCCCTCCGCCTTTCATTAAAATCCCCTACGCCCAGGCTCTGCTCAAGTACGGAACGGACAAGCCCGATCTCCGCAACCCGCTTGTCATCACCGACCTTACCGGTTTTTTTGCGGACGTGGAATTCCAGCCCTTCAAAAATATCCCCGTCAGGGGAATAGCCGCGCCCGGAGCGGCATTGCAGTCAAAATCCTTCTTTGAGAAAATGCTGGCCTACGCCGGGGAAATCGGCATGAAAGGGCTCGGTTACATTTCCGTTATGGAAGACGGCAGCCTTAAAGGGCCTATCGTAAAATTTCTTTCTGATGAAAAACAGAATACGCTTAAAAAAGACCTCTCTCTAAAAGTAAACGACACGCTGTTTTTTATTGCGGACGCTCCGTCTAAGGTAAACAACCTTGCCGGCCTTATTCGCACGGCGTTGGGCAGTCAGTTAAATCTTATCAACAAAGACAGGTTCGAGTTTTGTTTTATCGTAGACTTTCCCATGTACGGCATCAATGAAGAATCAGGCGGCGTTGAATTTACCCACAACCCGTTCTCCATGCCGCAGGGCGGCCTTGAAGCGCTTAACACAAAAAAACCCCTGGACATTCTTGCATGGCAGTACGACATTGTATGCAACGGCGTGGAACTTTCTTCCGGCGCTGTCCGCAACCATCTGCCCGAAGTGATGGTAAAAGCATTTGAACTGGCAGGATACGCCCAGGCCGATATTGAAAAAAAATTCCCTTCCCTCTACAACGCGTTCCACTACGGCGCGCCACCCCACGCGGGCATGGCCCCCGGCATTGACCGGATTGTCATGCTTCTGGCTGAGGAAGAAAATATCCGCGAAGTTGCCGCCTTCCCCATGAACAGCGCCGCCCAGGACCTGCTCATGGGAGCGCCCTGCGAGGTTACGGAACAACAGTTGCGGGAAGTGCATATCAAGATACGGCAGTCTAAATAGCAAAAAAATGTGTTATTTTGACACACTGATAGGTTGAAAACAGAAAAATTGCCAAAATTTTGAAAATTTGCTCAAAAAAAGTTATTTTTCAGCATATTTTTGACTTTTTTTGCTTTTTTTTGACAAAATTGGTATTTTTTTTAATTTTTACTTGACAAAAAAAATCTTTTTTTATAGGATTTTACCAGGATAAACAAAGGCGTTTATCGGTAAAGCGGCCCATAGCGGCCATTTTACCGGTGAGCGCCTTTTTTATTTACAAATACCTTTATAAAAGGAATTTATTTTTTGGAGGTAATTTTAATGAAAGACATTCCGAATTTGTTTGGCAGCATGGTCTTTAATGAATCGGTGATGAGGGCGCGGCTTCCCAAGGACATTTATCGGGCTTTGAAAAAGACGATGGAACGCGGCACTCATCTGGAACTCGATGTCGCCAACGTTGTCGCCAACGCTATGAAAAACTGGGCGGTTGAAAACGGAGCGACGCATTTTACCCATTGGTTCCAGCCCATGACCGGGACGACGGCGGAAAAGCATGACAGCTTTATTTCCCCAACCGGAGACGGGAAAGTCATCATGGAATTTTCCGGCAAGGAGCTTGTCCGCGGCGAACCGGACGCTTCCAGTTTCCCGTCAGGCGGCTTGCGGGCCACTTTTGAAGCGAGGGGCTACACCGTTTGGGACGTAACTTCATTCGCCTTTATCAAGGACGGAACCCTGTGCATCCCCACCGCGTTTTGCTCTTATTCCGGCGAAGCGCTCGACAAAAAGACTCCCCTGCTCCGTTCAATGGAAGCGATTGACAAACAGGCAATCCGCATACTCAGGCTTTTCGGCGACACGGCGGCGCAGCGCGTCCTTACAACTGTCGGACCTGAGCAGGAATATTTCCTTATTGACAAAGAGATGTTCCTGAAACGTCCGGACCTTATCTACACCGGGAGGACTCTTTTTGGCTCAAGGCCGCCCAAGGGCCAGGAGCTTGAGGATCATTATTTTGGCAGCATCAAACCCAGGGTATCCGCTTTTATGAAGGAGCTTGATGAAGAGTTGTGGAAGCTCGGCGTCTGCGCCAAGACCAAGCATAACGAAGTCGCTCCCGCGCAGCACGAGCTGGCGCCAATCTTTGCAACGACAAATATCGCCACCGACCACAACCAGTTGATGATGGAGCTGATGAAGAGCATCGCGAACAAGCACGGGCTGGCCTGCCTGCTTCATGAAAAACCGTTTGCCGGAGTTAACGGCAGCGGCAAACACAACAACTGGTCAATAAGCACCGACACCGGCGTGAACCTGCTTGAGCCGGGCGATACGCCGCATGATAACGCGCAGTTTCTTCTGTTCCTTGTCGCTGTTATCAAGGCTGTGGACGATTATCAGGACGTTCTGCGGGTTTCCGTCGCCAGCGCGGCGAACGATCACAGACTGGGAGCTAACGAGGCGCCACCCGCCATCGTATCCATTTTCCTGGGCGAAGAATTGACGGAAATTCTTGAAGCCATTGAATCGGGCAAGGGCTATAAAAACAAAGAAAAACCGGATATGGAAATAGGCGTGTCAGTCCTGCCGCATTTCCCCAAGGACACGACGGACCGCAACCGCACGTCCCCGTTCGCGTTTACCGGAAACAAGTTTGAGTTCCGTATGGTCGGATCAGCATTCTCAATCGGAGGACCGAACATCGTTTTGAATACCATTATCGCGGAAGTTCTGCGGCAGTTTGCGGACTCTCTGGAGAAATCAAAAGATTTCAAGAGTGATCTCGCCGCGATTGTAAAGAAGACATTCAGCGAACACAAGCGGATCATCTTTAACGGCAACAACTATGCCGAAGAGTGGGTAGTAGAAGCGGAACGGCGCGGACTGTCTAACTTGAAAACCACCGTTGACGCGCTGCCTGAATTTATTTCCAAAAAGAGCGTGGAGCTGTTTGCCAAGCACCATGTTTTTACGGAGACGGAGATTCATTCACGTTATGAAATTCTGATGGATGCCTACTGCAAAACCATCCATATAGAGGCGCTTACCATGGTGGATATGGTCAAGGGGGAAATAATGCCCGCCTGCATAGATTACCAAAACGACGTAATCAAACTTCTTGAACGAAAAAAAGCGCTCGGTTATTTTGACTCTTCGCTGGAAGAACATTTGCTGAATAATATCGCAAAATTATCCTCCTGCCTTCTCAAAAAATTATCGGCTCTGGAAAGCGTGCTTTTGGAATCCAAGGAAGAGCGGGACATTGTAACACACGCTCTTTTTTACCGCGACAAAATTTTTGCCGCAATGCTTGAGCTCCGGCTTGCCGTTGACGAGCTCGAAACGCTGATTGCAAAAAAACACTGGCCGTTCCCGACTTATGGCCAGATACTGTACAGCGTCATATAGGAAGTTCTTCTCCGCGTTGCGGAGACTTCGATTAAACCAGCCTGACGCTTGCAAGCTGTCGGGCTAACTGGAGGTTTTTATGTTTTCGTCAGTTGACACAATGTGGGTACTCATAGCCGCCGCCCTTGTATTTTTTATGCAGGCGGGTTTCGCTATGGTAGAAACAGGCTTTACGCGGGCAAAAAACGCCGGGAATATCGTCATGAAAAACTTGATGGATTTCTGTATCGGCACCCCGACCTTTTGGCTTATCGGGTTTGGGCTTATGTTCGCGGGAAGCGGTCCGCTTATCGGCGGGCTGGACTTTATGGTCAGGGGGGATTATGGCGGCACTTATCCCACGGCAGCCTTCCTGATCTTTCAGACGGTGTTCTGCGCTACTGCGGCGACAATCGTCTCGGGAGCGATGGCGGAGAGGACAAAGTTTTCGGCTTACTGCCTTTACAGCTTTATCATCAGCGCCGTGATTTACCCCGTCTCCGGCCACTGGATTTGGGGCGGCGGCTGGCTTGCGCAGCTTGGTTTCCATGACTTTGCAGGTTCTACCGCCGTACACATGGTCGGCGGCATAGCGTCACTGGTGGGCGCGAAGATCGTCGGCGCTCGTATTGGCAAATATTCCATATCAGGCGAATCACGGGCGATTCCCGGGCACAGCCTGACACTTGGCGCTCTGGGCGTTTTCATTCTCTGGTTCTGCTGGTTCGGCTTTAACGGCGGCTCTACTACTGCCATGGGAAGCGATGCTGATATTGTATCCGCCAGTTCTATTTTCGTTACGACAAACCTGGCGGCGGCTACAGCAGCGGTCTTTACCATGTTCATCACATGGATCCGCTACAAAAAGCCGGACGTGTCCATGACGTTGAACGGCGCTCTTGCGGGCCTGGTGGCAATAACCGCGGGGTGCGATGCCGTATCGCCATTCGGAGCGTTCTGCATCGGCATTATAGCGGCGTTTGTGATCGTATTCGGCATAGAGTTTGTTGACAAAGTATTAAAGGTTGACGATCCTGTCGGAGCAATAGGCGTGCACGGCCTTGCCGGCGCGGCGGGAACCATTCTGACCGGCTTTTTCGCCCTTGAAGGCGGACTGTTGTATGGCGGCGGATGGGAAATGGTCGGCATTCAGACACTGGGCGTTGTTTCGGTAATGGCCTGGGTAGGGGTAACCATGACAATCGTCTTTACGTTAATCAAAAAAACAGTCGGTATCCGTGTTTCACAAGCCGAAGAAATTGCCGGCATGGATATTACGGAACACAACATTGCAAGCAGCTATGCCGACTTTATGATCTCTCCTTCCAGCGCGGACTTCCTTTCAGGCAAAGACACGGTTCCGTCCAATGTGGCAATCCCCGTTGTAAATAATTCAAAGCCCGGCGCAAAGATGACAAAAGTTACAATCATCACCAATCAGAATAAACTTTCGCTGCTTCATACCGCCCTTGACCGGATCGGCATTACGGGACTCACCGTTACCAACGTCCTTGGCCACGGAATGCAAAAAGGGCATACTGAATATTACCGCGGCGCTCCGGTAGCCATAAAGCTGCTGCCAAAAGTCCAGGTTGACATAATCGTATGCAAAATACCGCCGCAAACGGTAATAGACACCGTGAAAAAGGTGTTGTATACGGGAAATGTGGGCGATGGCAAAATATTCGTTACGGATGTTGAAAATGTCATTAAAGTCCGCACGGGAGAGCAAGGCTACGACGCTTTGCAGGACAACGAATAGCCTTGTTCAAGAACTGAAGTTTTTGAACAACTTCAATAAGTATTTTTTGGCCGTTAAATAACGGCCATTGTTTCCCCCCAGCCCGGATCGTAAAGGTCCGGGCTTTTTTTTTCAAAAAAACATTATTATACTTTCAGTTATTATGCCTTTTGAATACCCTTTTCTTGATCCCGCGCTGCCCCTGAAAGAGCGAATTTACGACCTTGTTTCCCGGCTTACCGTTGAGGAAAAGGCCGGTTTTATTCCATCCCGCAATCACGCCGTAGAACGCCTGAATATTCCGGCCTGGTCAATCGGAGCGGAAGGCGCCCACGGCTTTGTAGACCGAGAAGGGCGGAACACCACCTTCCCCCAAACCATAGGGCTTGCAGCCGGGTGGGACCGGGAACTGCTGCGGAAAATCGGCGAAGTAAGCGCCATTGAAGCCCGCGTATACTGCAAAACCCACGGCCGCAAGGGGGGGCTTGCCTTATGGTCCCCGACCATAGATATGGAGCGGGATCCCCGCTGGGGCCGCACCGAAGAAGGGTACGGTGAAGATCCTTTCCTCTGTTCCGAGCTTTCATCTTCATACATTCGGGGAGCGCAGGGCGGCGATCCTTTTTACTTGCGGGTCAGTTGCGGGCCAAAACATTTTTTTGCCAATAACAATGAGCGCCTTCGTTCGGCTTGTTCCTGTTCGATCCCCCCCCGCTTGATGCATGAATACTACCTGGCCCCGTTCCGCTCCGCGATACAAAATGCAAAAGCGGTTTCCCTGATGACTTCCTACAATGAAGTCAACGGGATTCCCATGATGCTCCACCCCATGTTAAACGATATGGTAAAAAATCAATGGGGGCTGGAAGGCCACCTTGTAACTGACGGCAACGATTTTCTCCAGACCGTCAACGCGCACCACTATTTTGACACGCACGCGGAAACGCTGGCCGCCGCATTAAAGAACGGAGCGGACAGCATGACCGATGAACCTTCCGAAGTAATTCCCGCCGTCATGGAAGCGCTGAAAAGAAATCTTCTTGACGAGGCGGAACTGGATAAACATCTGGAGCGGATTTTTGCCGTCCGGTTCCGCCTGGGGCTGTTTGATCCGCCGGGCATCTGCCCCTATGACGCTATTGACGAAACAGATCTGATGAAAGACGAGTACCGCTCATTGGCGCGGGAAGCGGTAAGAAAATCGGCCGTTTTATTGAAAAACGAAGGGGCGGTTCTTCCCCTGCGTCCCGGCGCCGTTAAGGGTTCAATTGCGGTTATGGGCCCGTTGGCCGCTGAACTGCGTCTGGACTGGTACTCCGGACATCCGCCCTATATGATTACGCCGCTGGAGGGACTGCGGGAATTGTACGGCCAGGACAAGGTTGTATATGCCGATTGCCGCGACATCGTGTCTTTTACCACGGAGGACGGCAGGCCCCTGGTACTGATTGACGCAGGGGATTCCGCCGGAAAGGTTCTTGCCGCGGGCGCTTTTGGGGAAAAGCCTTCCCGGTTTTATTTGGAAGACTGGGGCTGGGGCGCATGGACGCTTGCCGATGTTGAAAGCGGCCTTCTTTTGGAAAGCCCCTACTACAGGCCGGAACCTGGCGCCGATGCGGACAGGACTCAGCTTATAATCAAAGCGTCCGCAAAAAATTCCCTTATCTGGTTTAACAAAACGCTGTTCAATATCATTCCACAAGAAAAAGGGCTTTGCCTCCTGCGGATTTACGACAACCGCCGCATTGCCTGTCCGCAGGAACAAGGCCCGTTGGAACTGCGAGACGGTACGTTTGACGGCCCGGGTGAATTATTCAGGATGAAAACCGAACGGGACGGCTTTGCCGCCGCCGTGAAAGCCGCTACGGAGGCGGAGCAGCTTATCTTTATCGGCGGCAGCGATCCGATGATCAACGGGCGGGAAGAAGTTGACCGGCCCAGCCTGAACCTGCCGCCCCGGCAGGAAGAACTGATCCGCCGTGTTTCCCTCTGCAATGAGCGAACCATACTGATACTGATTTCCGGCTATCCCTTCACCTGCAAGGACATTGCGGAAAAAGTACCCGCCGTTCTCTGGATGGCCCACGGCATTCAGGAAACCGGGCACGGCCTTGCCGACATTTTGGGCGGCGCTTATTCCCCCGCCGGCAGGCTCCCCCTTACCTGGTACGAAGATGAAAAACAGCTTCCTTCCATAATGGAATACGATATTGTTTCCGCAGCCGCCACCTGCCAGTACTTTCCCGGAAAGGCGCTGTTTCCGTTTGGTTACGGCCTCTCTTACGGCAGTTTTGCCTACTCGGAACTTGCCATTGACAAGGCTGCGGTGGAAGAAAATGATACCGTTACCGTTTCATTCAAATTGAAGAATACCGGTTCCATAGAAGCGGAAGAAGTGCCCCAGATGTACATTGCCGTTTCCGGTTCAGCGTTCCGCCGCCCCTTAAAAAGCCTGAAAGGTTTTACCCGCCTTTCCCTTACGCCCGGTGAGGAACAAACTGTCCGCTTTAGCCTTCCGGTTCGGGAACTGGCGGTCTGGAACAGCCATCAAAACTGTTTCTGCGTGGAAGCGGGCTATTGCACTGTTATGATCGGCGCGTCTTCCGCAGACATAAGGCTTTCGGGCGGCTTTGAAGTACGCGGAGAAAAACTCTTTCCCCGGAAAATTTCCGGCCCCATCCACGCGGAAGCATTTGACGATTATTCGGCTTGTTACCTCCATGAAAAACGGGGCAGCGCCGTTCCCGCCGTGTTTAACAAAAATGACGGCGGCTGGATACGGTTTGCCGCCCTGGACTTTGCCGAAGGGCATGAACATTGTTTCGCCATTGTGCAGGGCGGGCCGGGCAGCCGCATTGAACTGCGTCTGGACGCTCCGGACGGCGCATTGGCGGGAACAATCGCCGTTCCCAATACCGGAGATATTTCCTTTTACGCGCAGGTAGGCCCGTACAGCCCCCGCCGCCGTCCGGTCTGGGCCTTTGCGGAAACGATTACTGAAAAAATATGCGGCGTTCATGATCTGTATCTGGCGCTTTACGGAAAAACCGGCATCTGGCGGTTTGATTTACGATAATTACATTTTTCCGGTTAGAACAGTTACATTTTTCCGGTTAATGTGTTATAATCATTGTTGATGGAAAATAATTATTTTAAGCGTTTTACAGATGCGGCGCTGCAAGACCGTCTGCGCCTGTCAGGGGCTGTTTTGATTCAGGGGCCCAAGGGCTGCGGAAAAACTGAAACCGCTATTCAAGCGGCAAAGAGCATTGTACGGCTTGATACTGATGATGAAATATCGGCGTACATGGAAGTCAACCCCAAAATGGTACTTAATGGACCGGTTCCCCGACTGATAGATGAATGGCAGGAATATCCCCAAATATGGAACTATATCCGGCGTGAAGTGGATGACCGGAAAAAGAAAGGGCAGTTTATCCTTACCGGTTCCGCAAATCCTGAAGAAAGAGCCAGACTTCACTCTGGCGCGGGCCGTTTTTCAATAATAAAAATGCGTCCTATGACATTATTCGAAAAAGGCTGGTCAAGCGGTGAGGTAAGCCTTGCCAAAATAATGAAGGGCGGCACCCCAAAGTCCGGCCCTGTGGAATTTGAACTTGAAACTCTGGCGGAAAAAATCACTATTGGCGGCTGGCCGGGCCTTATAGGGGCCGGGAGCCGGGCTGCGTTACGCTTTATGCAGGATTACATCGCGCTTGTCGCCGAAGTAGACATAAGCAGGTTTGGCGGCAAAAGAAGAGAACCGCAAAAAGTCAGGCGCCTTATACAATCATTGGCCAGGAACATCTCTACAGAAGCGTCTGTTACTTCCCTTGCAAAAGATACCGGCGGCTCAGAGACAAGGGTAAGCGATGAAACAATCGCCGAATATTTGGAAGCCCTTGAGCGCCTTATGGTGGTCGAGCAGCTTCCCGCGTGGAGCCCCCATATACGCTCTGCCGACACTTTGCGCAAAGCGCCCAAGAGGCATTTTGTTGACCCTTCTCTTGCCGTTGGGGGTCTGGGACTTTCTTCGAAAAAACTTATGGCGAACCTTAACTATTTCGGCCTTCTTTTTGAATCTCTGGTTATCCGGGATCTTCGAATATATGCGGAAGTACACGACGGAAACGTTTACCATTACCGGGATTCGCGAAATATGGAAGTTGACGCGATAGTGGAATACCCCGACAGCACTTGGGCGGCATTTGAGATAAAGATGGGTTTTCGCGCCCAGGACGAAGCTGCCGCCAATTTGCTCGCCTTTGCCGAAAAAATCGATCAGCAAAAAATGGGCCCTCCGGCGGCATTAACGGTCATTACCGCCAACGGATTTGCCTGCCGCCGTAAGGATGGGGTTAATGTGGTACCGCTTTCGGCTTTGACCGCTTGAATGACGATTTCAACTTGCAAGATAATAGATCAATGCAGCCGATTATAGTATACAATGAATTCATACGGAGAATGATATGAAATTTACCAACGGTTATTGGCTTATCAGGGAAGGGGTTGAAGCGCATTTTGCCGCAAGCGCTCTTGAAGCGGAACAGCAGGGGAATGAACTTGTGGTTTACGCTCCGGAAAGGCAGATCCGCCACAGGGTAGACACCCTTAATATGCCGCTCCTTACGCTACGTTATTCCAGCCCCATGAAGAATGTAATCAGGGTGCGGATTTCCCACTTTGAAGGAGGGCCGGACAGGGGGCCCCATTTTCCGCTGGAATACGATCCGGCCAGTGGTTCCGCGATTAAGCCTGCCATACGTGTAACGGAAAAAGAAGCCGTCCTGGAAAGCGGGGAACTTTCCGTATGTATCGAACAAGGCCGGAACTGGAACAACACGTTCTGCGGCGGTGGCAAAGTCCTGACCAGAAACTCCGGCAAATCCACCGGATACATGACGGACAGTGAAAAGAGTCCTTTTGTAAAGGAAGAGCTGTCCCTTTCCGTGGGGGAACTGGTATACGGCTTAGGCGAACGTTTCGGGCCGCTGGTAAAAAACGGGCAAACTGTTGACATTTGGAACGCTGACGCGGGAACTGCCAGCGAACAGGCGTACAAAAACATCCCCTTTTATATGAGCAACCGGGGTTACGGCGTCTTTATCAACAATCCGGGAAAAGTTTCTTTGGAAATCGGCAGCGAAAAAACTTCCAGAGTACAATTCTGCGTCAACGGGGAAACGCTTGAGTATTTTATCATTTACGGGCCGGAACCCAAGGCGGTTCTGGAACGCTACACCGCCCTAACCGGAAGGCCCGCCATGCCTCCTGAATGGAGTTTCGGCCTGTGGCTTTCAACATCCTTTACCACTTCCTACGATGAAAAAACAGTGATGAGTTTTATCGACGGCATGGAAGAGCGGAAGATACCCCTTTCTGTTTTTCACTTTGACTGCTTCTGGATGAAAGGTTTTAACTGGTGCGATTTTACCTGGGATAAGTCGACTTTCCCCGATCCCGCCGGAATGTTGTCCCGGATTAAAGCAAAGGGGATTAAAATCTGCGTGTGGATTAACCCCTACATCGCCCAGCGTTCCCCGCTTTTTGCGGAGGGAAAAGAACGCGGCTATTTCCTCAAGAACGATGATGGTTCAATTTACCAGACCGATCAGTGGCAGGCGGGAATGGCAATCGTTGATTTTACCAACCCCGACGCGGCGCGCTGGTATACGGGCCGTCTGGAAAAATTACTTGATATGGGAGTGGACTGCTTCAAGACCGATTTTGGCGAGCGCATCCCTGATGATGCTATTTATTTTGACGGCGGCGATCCTCACCGCCATCATAACTTTTATTCTTACCTCTACAACAAGGCGGTGTTTGAACTGCTGGAAAAAAAGCGGGGCAAGGGCCAAGCCTGCCTCTTTGCCCGTTCCGCCACCGCGGGTGGTCAGCGCTTTCCCCTCCACTGGGGCGGGGACTGCGAATCCACCTTTGAGGCAATGGCCGAGACCCTGCGGGGCGGCCTCTCTTTGGGCCTCTCAGGATTTGGTTTCTGGAGCCACGACATCGGCGGCTTTGAAGGTACCCCCAATGCCGCCCTGTTCAAACGCTGGCTTGCCTTCGGCCTCCTTTCTTCCCATTCCCGCCTGCATGGCAGCACATCCTACCGTGTTCCGTGGAGCGTTGACGAAGAATCCGCCGAAGTCTGCCGCTTCTTTACCGAATTAAAAGCCCGCCTAAAGCCGTATATTCTGCAATGCGCAAAGGATGCCTGCGAACGGGGCGTTCCGGTATTAAGGGCAATGTTTCTGGAATTCCCCAATGATCCATCCTGCGCGTACCTGGACCGCCAGTATATGCTGGGGCCCGACCTGCTTGTCGCTCCGGTGTTCAGTGAAGACGGCGAAGTTTCGTATTACCTTCCTGAAGGCGAATGGAAACAGATTCTTACCGGAGAGACCGTGCATGGCGGCCGCTGGATAACCGAAAAACACGGCTTTTTAAGCCTGCCGCTTTTGGTACGCGGCGGGAGGCAGTTGTAGACGGAAAATTCACTGAATTTACAGTGTATATTATTGACAATTTGCAGATTTCATACTATATTTAACGTAAAATCGTTAAAAACGAGGTGAAATTATGTTTCTGAACTTTAAAATAACTAATTATCGCTCTATTGGCAAAGAACTTGTTATAGATTTTACCATACGGGATAGCCAAAAATTAGGGGCTTTTGCCGAGATTAACGATCAATCAATCAACAATATAGCTTGCCTTGTTGGCCCCAATGCAAGCGGCAAAAGCAATGTGCTGAAAGGTATAGTATATTTTTTGAGAGCTATGTGTATGTCATATTCCGCATCTTTTTTCAGATTTACGATTGGACTCAACTCCCATTTCTGCTGCAAAAGTTTACCTACAGAGTTCTCTACCGAATTCATAGATAACGAAACACAATACAAATATGAAGTATCCGTTCTTAATGGTACAGTCCGGAAAGAAATTTTACAGAAACGGGACGAGACTACCAAGCGCTATAGCTATATTTTCAAACGGGAAACCGGCAAACCTATAATACTGAGCGAAACCATAAAAATAAATAAACAAGATTCAAACCGGCTTGGCGATGATATGTCTTTGCTGTCTCTTATGCTTGAACTCAATTATTTTGAAAAAAATGAATTTCTATTACTTAAAAGATTCTATTCAAATGTTCAGCCAGGATTTGCTTTCATCCGCGATGACCATCAATATAATTTAAACCTTATCTCACAAATTTTACAAAATGACAACATTATGTTGGACGAACTTATGGAGGAATTGAAAATTATAGATACCGGTATATCTTCACTTAAATTGAAAGAAGACAAAGAAAAAATCAAGAGGGCTGATAAGAATGAAATCACCAATGAACGGGAGTTTTTTACTATACAGACCAGCCATAAGGTTGCCAACAAAGATTATCCGTTGATCATGCTGGAAGAATCCGCCGGAACATTGCATTACATAGAAACATTTATATCTTTATCCAAAGTATTGCAAAACGGCGGCCTGTTCATCGCTGATGAATTAGAGCAAAGCCTCCATCCCGATCTTACCAGCAGGATTATCAATAGGTTCATGAACAAAGACAAGAATCCTAATAACGCACAACTGCTATTTACGACGCATAATCCGTGGTTTCTACAGGATTTGACCAAAACACAAATATTTATTACCGAAAAAAACAATGAAGCTGAAACGGAGATAACCCGCCTTGACGAAATTGCCGGTGTACGAAATGATGAAAATTATTTTATGAAGTATATAGCCGGTGAGTATGATGGGCGTCCAAAAATAATGGAAACCTAAAATGGCCGTCAAAACAAGAAAGAATTCTATTTATGTTATGTATGAAGGTTATCGGGAAGGATATTTTCTGGAACATCTGGCAGAGTATAGCAATGTCCGGCTTAACCCGCAGCCTTGTAACGGCGGCAGCGCCAATCAAATAATCACCAATGGCATAAAACATTCAGCCAGAGACGTGAACGTGTATGTCTTTTTTGATGAAGACTTTGAATCAAAACCCGGATATTCAATAACAGATGAGGCATTGGAAGGCCTTGCAGCCGCATGGAAGATTGACAGGGATGCATTAAAAGGATGTCCATACAGAGGTTTACAGAAATTGAATAAAGATATGAGAAATCCGATCATCATAGTTTCATTCCCACAATCTATCGAAGGTTTTTTACTGCGGCTCCTAAGTATCCCTCCGTTAGAAGATTTAGAAGATAAAACCACACAACAGCTCAAACATATAATTGCAAGTTACCTGGATAATACAATATTCCATAATAAAGATAATGAAAAAATACAGTATTATGACAAGAAGATTACCAAATATTTGGATGAAATAGCCAGATTGCAACAAAGTGAAGCTCAGAACAAGAAACATCGGCAGTTTCTGGAAGCAAAGATAAGGGAATACGGGCACCATAAAAGCAAAGTACAGTTCATGCGTTTTCTAAGCGATAAGCTGCCTTTACCGGCAATCATTGCCAAGAGGGCAGGCAATTATGAATTGGACATACTACTGAAAGCTTTTGAATTATGAAAATCCGCACTCTCCCCTGAATACCAGCCCCATTTCTCCCATTTTCCCCTTCTGCCGGGTTTGGGGCTTTATACCCCCGAATTCTTCAAATTTAAGGCAAAAGATATGAAATTTGCCGGGTATCTGGGGCGGAAATTCGGGGCATAAACTAAATTCGGAGATGGAGGATCAAGATGCGGAAGTCTGGTTATCCGGTACCGGCAATGGTACTGATTGCGTTTTCTGTCGGATTTGTTCTTTCTTTGTGGGCTTGCGCTTCTGCCGGTTCCATGGGCAGAAAAGCCCCTGACCGGACGCTGCCCCAGTACTCCCAGAATGGCTGGAAAAACGTAAAAATAGTCGGCGGCGGCATGATCCCCGGCATTATCTTTAACACTGCGCAGAAAGGCATTGCTTACGTCCGTACCGACATGGGCGGCGCATACCGCTGGAATTCTGAAAACGAATCATGGATACCCCTTACCGATTTTGCCGGGGTTGATGACTACGGGCGGCTGGGCATTGCCAGCATCGCGACAGACCCGGTGGAGCCGAACCGGGTGATAATCGCTTCCGGAACATACACCAACGACTGGGACAAAACTCCGTCGCAGATGCTCGTATCGGAAGATTACGGCGGCACTTTCAAGCGGATCAATATGCCCTTTAAGATGGGGGGCAATATGCCGGGCCGCGGCGTTGGCGAACGGCTCGCCATCGATCCCAATAATAACCGGATTGTTTACTTTGGCTCCTTTGGCGACGGGCTGTGGCGGAGCCGGGACTACGGCAATACCTGGGAAGAAGTAAAATCGTTCCCAACAAAAGGGAATGTTTATGACAACGATTTTACTTTCTATGCAGACAAAAACTTTAAGCATTTCCACGGCATAATGTGGGTGATTTTTGACCCCGCATCAGGAACACCGGGGCAAGGCTCCAAAAACATTTATGCCGGCGTGGCCGACACCCGCCAAACCATTTACGAATCAACCGACGCGGGGGCAACATGGCACCCGCTGGAAGGCCAGCCGGCAATGAATGTCCGCAATGAGCGGGAACACGCCCACCTGGTAGAAAACTGCCCCTGTAACAAGTATTACCCCCTCCGGGGGATTTACAGCCCCGACGGTTCCCTTATCACCGCGTGGAACGCGGGATTCGGCCCCTACTCTTCCAGCTTTCAGGGCGGAAAAATCTGGAAATATGCCTTTGCCTCCAAAAAATGGGAAGACATAAGCCTGCCTCCAAGCCCGTTCTATAATCCTTCTGAGCACAAGACTCCGGACAGGGGCGTGGGCTGCGTGGCCGTTGACTGGCAGAACCCGAACGTCCTTGTCGCCGTTACCCTGAATAACTGGTGGCCCGACGAGCACATCTACCGCTCAACGGACGGCGGAAAAAACTGGGACCCGATCTGGGATATGGACGGCTGGCCGGACAGGATAAACAAATACAGCATTGACATCAATATGGCCCCCTGGCTGGACTGGGGTGAGCAGAAAGAGCTGCCAGAAGAAAACCCCAAACTGGGATGGTGCATAGCCTGCATTGTAATCGATCCGTTTAATTCAAATGTGATGATGTACGGCACGGGCGCGACCATTTACGGCACCAAAAATCTTACCGACTGGGATCGGAACAGGCGGGTACGCTTTGAGGTTATGGCTGAAGGCATTGAAGAATGTGCTATTCTTGACCTGGTAAGCCCCACCGCCGGAGTCCATCTTTTTAGCGCCATGGGGGACATAGGCGGTTTTATTCACGCCAATCTGAACCGGGCTCCCAACATGATCGTCAACCCTACAATCGGGGGAGTGAACAGCATCGACTATGCGGCGGCCAAGCCTTCGTACCTAATCCGTATGGGAGACGGCAAACTGGGGATTAGTTCCGATTCGGGAAAAACATGGAAACCGTCGGAAAAATATATTGAAGGCGCCGACACAGGCTGGAGCGGCACAGCCGCAGTTTCCGCCGATTCAAGAATTATCGTCTGGGCGCCGGGTAACCTGCCGCCCCATTGGACAAATAACGAAGGCAAAACCTGGACGGTCTGCACCGGGCTTCCGCCGGGAACCAGGGTTGTTTCCGACCGGGTAAATCCTGCCAGGTTCTATGCGTTCGGCAAACCCCAGGGGGGCAGGGATGCCGCTTATTCAAGCGTTGACGGGGGCAGAACCTTCCAGGTAATGAACAATTCCTTTATCAAGGGGGAAGTAAGCGCCGTTAACCTTAAAGCGGTAACCGGGCTTGAAGGCGAACTCTGGCTTGCCGCAGGGGAAGCGGGGCTTTACCATTCCGCCGACGGCGGCAAAACCTGGACCAGTCTGGCCGGCATCGACATCGCGCCGATTATCGGTTTAGGCATGGCCGCCCCCGGCGCATCGTACCAATGCCTCTACACCAACGCAAAAATCCGGGGCAAATGGGGAATCTACCGCTCCGAGGACAAGGGCGCAAGCTGGATACGGATCAATGACGACGCTCACCAGTTCGGCGCCGCCACCACCACGATCACCGGAGACCCCCGCATTTACGGCAGAGTATACCTTGGCACCAATGGCCGGGGCATACAGTACCGGGACCTGGAATAGGAGGATTTTGGGATTGTTCCCATGTTTTCACGCGGAGATCACAAAGGTGCGGAGGGATCATTAAGGGCAAACCTTGCTGCCTCTGCGTGAAAAATAACGGGTAATTACGCCGCCCGTCGGGCGGCTTGCAGGGATGTCCTGCGATACTTTTTTTGGGAGTATTGCCATGAAAAAGAAATTTGTTTGGTTTGCGGCGCTTCTGGCGGCGTTGACTTTGGTATTTATTGGATGTGGTAGTAATGTCGACGAGCCGCCGGACGGAGGGGAGGAGAAAATAAGTTTAGAGAGCGCTTTTTCTGCTACTGAAATAGATCAGGGAGCTGCAACGGTAACTGTAGGCGAACATACCTTTTCTTTTACTGGTACCAGTACTAATGAAAACGATCAAACAGTACAAGGTAAATTAACCACGCCAGAGACTAATCCTCTGGATTGGTCGTCCTATCTGGGTTTCAAGTTTGATTACAAATCTTCCGGAAATTACCAAATCATACTGGTTTGCGATACAACGGGAGGGACTGATAAGGCCGCATGGATTTTCAAGTATAATGGAACAGATGGCTGGAACGCTGTCCCCAGTGCGGATGACTGGACACCGCTTGAAGTATCTTTCGCAAATTTTGGTAAAGCTTGGGGAGCGGAAACTGCAACTGCTGTGGATTTGACAACCATCCATGAAATTCTATTTCAAATCCCCAGTGGCCCTAACCAAAAAACATTCTCCTTACAAAATTTTGCGCTTATAAACGATCCTAATTCTATACCTCAGGTGGATCCGCCGCTTGGAGCCGATTCTACCTTTACTGAAGGCAGCAATGCAATGTTGTCAGATGTTTTTATTGCTGGTACGGGAGCAACGCTTAATTCATCACCGTATGTAAAGCTGGGTAAAAAAAATAATGACACTGTGATACAGGTTGCGCCCCAGCCAAAAATTGCAGATGGGGAAAAAGTGGATGAATTCCGGCTGGGAATCAACTTAAATCCTGCGCTGAATATTTCTGATGCTGAAAAATTAGTAATAAGCTGGATTTCCGGTTCCCAGACGCAGGGAAACTTCAATATCAAGTTAACGATGGCTAATTACTCTCCGGCTGCTGGCATAGAAACAAATGATGCTGCACTTCAAAAGGAAAATGTTGGAAATACAAACGGAGAAATCCATTTTGTAACTAATCACGCTTCTGGTTGGGGTGGCTGGGAAGGTCCGGCGCTTGATGATACTGACGGCAAATGTACGTTTATTGAGATATTCTCTGATGATCCAAGACTCAAACGCCAGTACCTGTATTTTACTTCAATTAACATTCCGAATGCTGCTGATTGGGATGGCGGAGATGAGGGCGGTGATGAATCCGGTCCTTTTACCGTATTTGGGGGTGGTACATTGGGTACCGGCGTTACTATACAGGCGAATGAAAAAGGTATTACACATTCTGTCCAGGATGGAAAAATTAAAGTGAATAAGGATACAACCAATAATGAGTTCCGATTGTTGGTTAAGATCGATCCGGCTGTTGATATTAGCGGCCTTTCAGATTTCGTATTGGAGTTTGACCTTGATGGCGGAACTTCATTGGGAGGAGCTAACATCTCAATTTATACGTCTGACTCCAAGAAGGCAGGGGTTGCCGGATGGGGTAAAACTTCTCCGGCAAAATATAACTTTACTTCTGATCATCAAAGCTGGCTTGGTGTTAAAGTATCGGAAACGAATGGATGGTGTACCGGTTTTGAAATCTATTCGGATTCCAGCGGTTCTGTGTTGTCGATTAACTCTATCAAGTTTGAATAACAAGCGTTTAGTCTGAATTATACAGGGCCGGGCAACCGGCCCTTTTTATAACAAAAATCGAACTACCGTTTTACCTATGCGCCTTGGCGTGAGGTATTCTCCGGTTTTAATGCGCACAGACATATCCTAATTACTCAATGCAAAAAACTCGGAAATATCATATAATTTTTAGGGTATTTGACCCCAAAAGGCAGGTATAAAATCATATAAGAAATATGTCTCGCTCACAGACTGCCAAACTGGTTGTGGGTTTATGATTATGGGTTGTGGATTTAGGAGGACTATCATGAAAAAGTACGCCGTACTGCTTTTTATATTGGCAGAGGCCCTTTATGCCCAACTGCCGCCGGATACCGGTTCAAGCCTGGAAGCGGGAAAAACCGCCGCCCTGGGGGTAGAGGCAACCACTACCTTCGCATGGGACCTTGAAAAAAATTCTACCGGCCTCCTTACCAGAGCGGGCATGGAACTGATCTTCCCCCTCTTTCCCGGCGGAAATTGGGGAGTGTACCCGGAAGACGCCGAAACGCCGGCAGTACGGCTGGCCCTAAGAAACGCGTCATTTCTTTGGTGGGTAACTTATCAAACCAAAGGCGGGAATTACGAACAGGATAATTTTAACTCATGGACAGCCCGGCCCCTTATTCTAACCTTTGGTTCCTTTAACGCGGACGTTGTTTGGAAAAATTATTTTTTCCGCATAGCGGGAACAGGTACGGAAATGCGGACGGATATGGTTAGCATCCGCTCGATCTTTGACGAGGTAATGGATGTAAACGACCGGTTCTACTACGCTCAAGACCAAGCTCTGTGGCGGGCTGACCGCTATAACATTCAGGATTTTCCGCTCCTGAAAGGTTTTATTACCCGCGATTATGTTGACCAGGATTACCGGGGAAACGTCTCCGGCACGCTTGCCGCAGGCGCTGAATTTGAAACCTGGAGCCTTGCCCTCAAGACAGCTTCAAAAGCAAGGGGAGAAGACAACACGGACAACGCGTGGCTTATTGGGGCGGACATCGAACTTGTTCCCATAGAAAATTTGAAGGCGGGCCTTACCGGGTTTGCCGCGGTAAATTACGACAAAGCGGGGGAAGAAAATCCCTATACCGCCGGGGCTTCCGTGGAATACCGTTTGCCCCTTTCGGAACTGCTGATCCTTGCGCCTTTTGCGGGTTTTGACTTTTATTATGAAAAGAAAAGCGAAAAAACACAGTGGGAAGCGGGAGGGGGCGTTTTCCTCTATACACGCGGTTATGATTATAAAGCATCCTACCGGATACTGGATTATGACGACGTAATTCCCCTGGGGTTTTCCGCATCGCTCAACACAGATCAGGACTCCAATATGAACGCGATTATTTCATGGTTTGACACTCCCGATCGCGACTCGCTTATTCCCTGGTTTGGCGGCTTTCTCCAGGCGGAATTGGGGAACATCATGGGAAACGGCGGCAAAAAAATGGATTATGCGGTGATGGCCCAGATCGAATACGCCCTGTTTGAAGGAAAAATCACCCCGTATATCCGCGGAGGATACACGCCGGAGATAAAAAGCGGCTCACGGACAGGGGACAGGTTCATCAATTCCGCCCTGGGTATTTACATTACGCCGTTCCACAACTTTTCCGTGGACATCTCTTATAAACGGCAAGACAAACAAACTGTTTCAAACGGCATGGTTTTGAACAATGGGCTTGTAAGCGCCGCCTTTACTATCCGGATGTAAGGAGGCACGCCATGAAGAAAACTATTCGTTTGGTTTTGCTTATCATTTTACTTCTTCCGCCGTTTCCGGCACTCCATCTTTTTGGAGAAACTCCCCTCCCCTTCTTCGGGAACGTCAACCTTAACATAGATGCGGAAACGATCTTTGCGGCGAATCTGGAAAATGGCGCTACAGGGCTCAGTACATCAGCGGGTTTTGGCTTGTGGTTTGAGTATGTTCCCTATTCGGACCGGAATATTACCCCCAGGCGGGACGCTCTTTCTGTTTCCCTTAAGCTTTCCAATTCTGCAATTTATGCCTGGCGTGGCTATGACTATCAATTTATGGACGGAGGCTCAAACGAAAAATATGTCCCCAAGCCGAATGACGTTGTCATTGATCAGGCAACAAGCATCTGGTTCGACACATTCATCGCCCAATTGGAATACAACCGGTACTGGATACGGATTGCCGGTATTGAGCCGGAAGTCTCCCTCTCTCAGGCTTCTATCCGGTCTGTTTTTGATCCCATAACCCAAAACCGTACCGCCATAGACAAGAACCGGATGTACCTGCCCCTCTTTCATACCGCAGCCCATTACAGGCCCTGGCCCAATCACGGCATTGTTCCGGTGATCGCCCAGGACCTGGTACACCTGAACCGCAGGGAAGTTCCTGTCGCGGGAAACGTCAGCGCGGGACTGAAATCTGAATACGCCGACTTTACCCTCAAGGCCGGATCATGGAAGAGCGGGGAGGAAAATACCGAAAATTCCTGGATAGGCGGTTTTGACATAACCCTGCGTCCCGATCTTTCCAATACGGTAAACCTTTCCTTTCTGGGCGCCGCAAATTACGGCGTCATCGATCTGAACAATGATATTGATAAAAATGATCCGGCGCAGAATAAAGAAGCGCTCACGGAAAACCCCCTTGCCTTTGGCCTTGGTTATGAATACCGCTTTGATCTGCCACGGCGCATGGTAATAAAACCCTATGCCGGCGTTGATTTTATCTACCAGGCTAAAAACGGGGAATACGATTTTGAAGCGGGCGGCGGCCTCCAGTGGTTTTTCCGGGGTACGGGCGCCCAGTTCAAACGGAACACCACGATAGGCGGGGCAAGAATCGGCGATGTTGCGATTCCCGCCGCCCTTGTCCTGGGGATGAACGTAAATAAGGACGGCGTAATTAACGGCGTTGTCAGCATTAACGAGAATCCTCTTTTCTCTCCCCTGCCCCGCTTTGGCGGATTTCTGCTGCTTGAATTGATGAATATAAACGGAAAACCATTCAAGGCGTGGGATGAAAAAACAAAAAGTGAAAAGACCTATAACGATTTTCTCTGGGCCGGCATGGTTCAGCTTGAATATCTGGCCCATAATAAAATCATGCCCTATGTTTTTGCCCGGTATATGCCCGCCATTATGCCGGCGGATTTGCGTACCGATGATCCGGTATTTGGCAAGGACTACATCACCCTTACTTCCAAACTGGGCTGCCGCTTTACGCCAATCGATTATTTTTCCGTTGACTTTTGGTACGAGCGGAATGATTTTTCCAATGACGGCAGTTGGAAACTCAACAATGGCATTGTATCTGTAAGTTTTGCGATTTCCCTGTAAGGTTTACTATGTGGACAAATTTGAAACAAAAATGCCGCGGGGTTTCACGGAGTAGAAAAACATTGATTCGAGGCTTTTCCAAAACTTCAGTTTTTGGAAAAGCTACCTTAGATTTAATTGAAAAACTGGCCTTTTGGACAGTTTTTCTTAAGCCATTTCCAAAACTAACCGAGTTTTGGAAATGGCTC
>JAITCP010000143.1 GCA_031283025.1 Spirochaetaceae bacterium
CGCGGATCATCGGAATCAATAACCGGGACTTAAAAACGTTCAAGGTAGACCTCCGCGTTACCGCCCGCTTAAGAAAACTCATACCCGCAAATCTTATCACCGTGGCGGAGAGCGGCATACATTCCCCGGAGGATGTCCGCTCGTTACACGGTTCAGGTATTGACGCGGTTCTGATTGGTGAAAGCCTTATGCGTGCCGCAAACAAAAAACAATTTTTGGCGAAATTGAAAGGAGGATTTACTTTATCTTCATCTCACGAAGAGCGCAAAGAAACACAAAGCCTATAAGAAGAGGTTATTGTATGCTATCTTATTCTGAAATTACCAAGCAACACCCTCAGACAATTACCCCTTCCTCCCCCTTTGTGATTTCCGTGTTCCTCCGTGAGAAAAAATGGAAATAATTCTTTATGTGAATCTTCGGGAGAAATTGTAAAGGAGGCGATTGCTTCAGTGAAAATAAAGATTTGCGGCATCTTCCGTAATCAAGACATTGATTATGTCAATGAAGCCCGGCCCGATTATATAGGCTTTGTGTTTGCCCAAAGCAGGCGTAACGTTACCGTGGCGCAGGCTGCCCGGCTCAGGGAGCGTTTAGCGCATGGCATCACTCCAGCCGGTGTTTTTGTGAACGCTCCCATTGATGAAATAAGCGCCCTTTACCGTGACGGAGTGATTTCACTCGCCCAGCTTCACGGAAACGAGGATGAAACATATATTAGCCGCCTTAAAGAAGCAAGCAAAAAAAACGGCGTGAACAAGGGCGATCCTGTTCCGGTTATAAAAACGATACAAAGCGGGGAACTGAGACGGATGGCCGATTGTTCGGTCGAACAAGCTATCGGGAATCAGACGGCGGGGGAAGTTATGCCTTCAAATGCGGATTATTTCCTGATTGACAGCGGGGCCGGCAGCGGGAAAACGTTTAACTGGAACATACTCCGCTCAGACAGCCCTTGCGCTTGCCGATTAAGCGCGGCAGGCAAACCGTGGTTTCTGGCCGGGGGCATAACTCAAGACAATATTAAAGATGCGATTACCCTTAACCCCTTTTGCATAGATATTTCCGGCGGGGCGGAAACTGGCGGTGTAAAAGATCGGGAAAAAATATTACAATTAACGGCAATAATAAGAAAGGAAAATAACGTATGAGCAAAGGACGATTCGGCGATTACGGCGGGCAGTACATACCGGAAACTTTGATGAACGAGATCATCAATCTGGAAAAGGCTTATAATCATTACAGGAACGACGCCGCTTTTACGGCGGAACTGGACGATCTGTTAAAAAACTATGCAGGCCGCCCTTCACTTCTCTACTATGCGGAAAAGATGAGCCGCGATCTTGGAGGTGCAAAGGTCTACCTTAAACGGGAGGACCTGAATCACACCGGATCGCACAAGATCAACAACGTGCTGGGACAGACGCTGCTGGCAAAAAAAATGGGCAAGACCAGAATCATTGCGGAAACCGGAGCAGGCCAGCACGGAGTGGCGGCGGCGACGGCGGCGGCCCTGCTTGGGATGGAATGTGAAATATTTATGGGAAAGGAAGACACCGAACGCCAGGCCCTGAACGTGTACCGCATGGAACTGTTGGGCGCCGCGGTTCATCCGGTAACGTCCGGAACGCAAACTTTGAAAGACGCGGTAAATGAAACCATGCGGGAATGGACCGGCAGGGTTCACGACACCCATTATGTGCTGGGTTCTGTCATGGGGCCCCACCCTTTTCCCGTCATGGTGCGGGATTTTCAAAGCGTAATCGGCAGGGAAGCACGGGAGCAGATTCTTGCGAAAGAGGGCAAGCTCCCCGCGGCGGTACTGGCCTGTGTCGGCGGCGGCAGCAATGCGATGGGGATTTTCCACCATTTTATTCCCGACGCAACGGTGCGGCTTATCGGCTGCGAGGCCGCGGGCCTTGGGGTGGAAACGGAAAAACACGCCGCCACCATTGCCAAAGGCACAGTCGGCATCTTCCACGGCATGAAGTCCTACTTCTGCCAGAACGATGAAGGGCAAATCGCCCCGGTATATTCAATTTCCGCGGGGCTGGATTATCCGGGCATAGGGCCGGAACACGCGTGGCTCAACGACAGTAAGCGCGCCGCGTATGTGCCCGTTACCGATGAAGAAGCGGTACAGGCATTTGAGTACCTTGCCCGCACCGAGGGAATTATCTGCGCTGTGGAAAGCGCCCATGCAATAGCCCACGCCAAAAAAATCGCCGGGGATTTTAACCGTGATGAAAACGTCATTATCTGTCTTTCGGGCCGGGGAGACAAGGATGTTGCGGCAATAGCGCAATACCGGGGGAGGGCGATACATGAGTAATATACATAATAGTTTTCAAAACGGCAAAGCCTTTATAGGCTTTGTTACCGGCGGAGACCCTTGCGTTGAAAAGACAAAAGAGTTTGCGCTGGAAATGTTCAGTGCCGGAGCCGATCTGGTTGAAATCGGAATTCCCTTCTCTGATCCGATAGCCGAAGGCCCGGTTATTCAGGAAGCAAACATCCGCGCTCTTTCCGCCGGAACCACCGTGGAAAAGTTGTTCGCCCTTGTTGAAGAGTTGCGTAAACATACCGCTTCTCCCCTTGTTTTTTTGACCTACCTTAATCCGGTTTTCCATTACGGATACGGCGCTTTCTTTAAGCGTTGCGGCGCTGCCGGGCTTGACGGGATCATCATCCCCGATCTTCCCTTTGAGGAACAGGCCGAAGTGCGGGAGGCCGCCTCAAAATACGGCGTAGACCTTATTTCCCTCATCGCCCCCACGTCAGAAGAGCGGATAAAAGAAATCGCCAAAACAGCGTCGGGCTTTATCTACCTTGTTTCTTCAATGGGCGTAACCGGCGTTCGCAGTGAAATTACCACCGACATCGCTTCCATTACCGAAGCGATCAAATCGGTTACAAAACTGCCGGTTGCCGTCGGCTTCGGCATACACAACCCGGAGCAGGCCGCTCAGATGGCCCGCATCGCAGACGGGGTAATCGTGGGAAGCGCCATTGTCAAAATTATCGCGGAGCATGGCGGCAATGCTGCGACTTACATAAGCAAATACGTCCGTGAAATGAAGGAAGCTATAACATGAAACAATGGTGGAAGGAAGGGGTTGTTTATCAAATTTACCCGCGGAGTTTTCAGGATTCCAACGGGGACGGCATTGGGGACATTCCCGGCATCATAAGCCGGCTGGATGAAA
>JAITCP010000158.1 GCA_031283025.1 Spirochaetaceae bacterium
TCCCCTGGGTTTCATAGGAAACGCCGAATTCGTTCTTTATAAGAGGGTACGAAACGCCCTTAATGTTTTCCAGAAAACCAAAGAGAAACATCGCCGCATAAAGAATGATCAGCAGCAAGGCTTGAGGTTTTTTTTTCTTTAACATACATCTATAGTATAAGGTTTGCAGTTAATAGACAAACCCCGCACATACTCTTGTCCTTCTTCCTAAAAACCTGTTATACTGTCGGTTTAACTGACAATGACCAGGGATAATGTTATTGACGCCGCCTTCCGGGTATGGGGACAGGAATTTTACAAAACCACCAGCCTTACCACTTTGGCCGGGACTCTGCAGGTTTCCAAGCCCGCCTTGTACCGGCATTTTCCCAGCAAGCAAGCCCTGCTGCAAGCCATGGAAGAGCGCTTTTACGATGACTACGCCGCCGCCTTTACCCCCGCCCTCCGGGAGATACTGGAAAACCGGAATTGGCAGGAAAGGCTTCTGGCAATAGTGCGGTTTATTGCCGGTTATTTTGCCCATCACCTGAACTACCTGATTTATTTCCTCATACAGTTTCACAGCAGCAATAAGGAACCCCGGTTTCGCATTGCACAGGCCATGGCTAAACGGGGGCTCCATTTTACCGAACCTGCCTTCCGCAGCCCTACAGACCGGCAGTATCCGCCGGCGCTGGTTCTTGCGGGGATTACCGCTATTTATGAGGTTGCCGAATTTCACCGGCGGCGGTACGGACTTAACGGTACGGAAAAAGGCTGTTCCGCCGTCCAGCCCCCAAAGGAGGAACCTTCTGAAGAGGAGATTCGCTCTTTTGCCGAATCTGTCGCCAATAAAGTCCGGTCCGGCCTTCTTTTTGATCCTGCGCGCATAAACGCCATTTCCCTGGAAAAATTGGAAGCCCTGCACCCGGCATCCCATACTCCTCCGAATCCGCTCTTAAAAGCGGTGGCGGAAGTTGTAGCGGAAGAAGGGCTCTGGAAGGCATCCATGGAAACGGTGGCAAAACGGTCGGGGCTTTCCAAAAGCGGGCTGTATGCCCACTTCAAAAGCAAAAAGGATATGCTTTCCCGGTTTTTTATGGCTGAATTTGAACACATTGCCGAATGTACCACCACCCGCATTGCCATGTCAGGGCTCCGGGAGGAGCGGCTTTATCTGGCTATTCTTTCCATTGCCGAGTATCTAAAGGCAAGGCCGGAGCTGCTTGTCGCCATGGACTGGGTAAGGATACAACGCCTGGAACTGAACATTTCACTTCCCCCCGCGCTGTACGATTTTTTTAACGATCTAAAGCCGGAGCGCTCCTCCGGGGATATTTGGGAAAATATCCCCCTGTGGATTCCCTTTTTGCTGGCAATTCTTCTTATACGGCTTAAAAAGCTGCCTGAGCTGGATTATAAGAGTTTACGGAAAATGTACAAATTTATTTGTCTTGGCATAAAAGGGCTTGACAATAATTGATAAATCCAGTATGTTAACGACTGGTCGGTAACATAAAAACGCCGCCAGCCCGTGTTTTGGAATATGGGAATCTCTAAAAACTTTAGTTTTTAGAGATTTACCGCTTAAAAACGCATGTTTCGCAGCCCAAAGGGCGAGAAACTGCAAAGGAACCACTAAAAACAACCGGTTTTTAGTGGTTCCCATATGATTGTATTATATTACAAAACATTATACTGTTTTGAAACCGGAGTAGTTATGAAGATAAAAATGTATGTGTTGTTTCTGGCCCTTGTACCGCGGATTTTTGCCCAGGAGGCCGGCGCTTCCCGGCCTGTTTCCATTACCCCGGACAAGGCGGTGGAAATGGCTATAGAAAACAACCTGAGCATCAAGCAGGCGCAGATAGCCAACGAAGCCAAGCGCAGGAACGCCAAAACGCCGTGGAATCAGTTAATTCCTACGGTAGATGTAGCCGGTACGCTGGGCAGGAGTAATATAGAGCGGTCGATAACCGGGTTTGTGCCGGTGCCAATCCCCGGTTACCCCATTTACGGCGTCATGCCCTATTCCGTTGACGCTCCCCAATGGTTTTTGTCCGGTTCCCTCCAGGTTGCGTTAAACCTCAATGTTGCGATTTACGCTGCGCTGGTGCAGATTAAAGAAGAATACCAGGCGGGAAAAGTAACCATAGAAAAGGCAAAGCTGCAAATGGAACGGGATATACGCAAGGCGTACTATAATATGCTCCTGGCAAAAGAACGAATTTCCCTGTTGCAGGAAAGTTATGCCAATGCGGGGCGGCAGGTAACTATGGCGCAGGCAAATTACCGGGCGGGGCTGATCCCCGAAGTTTCCCTTTTACAGGTGCAGGTTGCGCGGGAAAACATGAAACCGCAAATTGACGAAGCGGAAAATGCCTACCGCATGGCTATGGCGTCTTTTGCCATGTTCTTAGGGCTTCCCTATAACGCGGAATTTGAACTGGTATCCCTGCCGGGAAACGCGGCATTTATCGTCCTGGAAGCGCAGGCGCTGATTTCACAGGCGGCGGCAAACAAACCCGATATTGAAGAATTACGGCGGACTCTGGCGGCCCTTAAAGCGCAGAAAACGCTGTTGTTCTACTCCCTCTATACGCCAACCCTTTCCCTGGGGTTTACCATGGATCCCGCCTTTCAGGGTGATCCCTGGAAGGACAACTGGTTTAAGGGCGATTTATGGAAACAGCAGTCGGGAATGTTCAGGATTACCCTTGCATGGCGGCTAAACGCGCTTCTTCCCTTTAGCAAAGAAGCCAATGATTACAAGGCCATGGAGGATGCGGTTAAGGCCATGGAACTGGGAATGTTCCGGGCAATACAGGGAACCGAAGTGGAGGTCTACAATATAATTCTGCAATTGGAAAAAACAAGAACCACTGCGGAAGCCCAACGCTTAACGGTAGAGTTGGCTGAACGAACCCTCAGGCTGTCAGAAACCGCCTACCGGAACGGCCTTAAGCAGTTCATAGAAGTTCAAAACGATGAGTTAGCCCTGCGCCAGGCCAGGCTGGGATCTCTCCAGCAGAATTATACTTACCTTATGGGTTTGCTTGATCTTGAATACGCCCTTGGGGTTCCTTTTGGTTCCCTAAGCGCTCAAAAATAAAGTGAGGTTATTATGAAAAATCGCTCTTTTCTCTGCATATCCGGCGCTTTAGCGCTTGTTTTCCTTTGCTTCCTTCTTGCGTCATGCGGCGGAAAAAAGCCCGGCGGCCCCATGCAGAATGTGCCGGTATTTGCTGTGAACACCAGTACCGCCGCCCAGGGCCAAATATGGGATTACATTGCTCTTTCCGGGGACATTATCGCCGGTTCCACAGTGGACGTATATTCCGATGTGGCCGGAAAAATTACGCGGGTGTATGTTGAAGTAGGCCGGCGGGTTAGCCGGGGCACTCCCATTGCGGCGGTTGATCCCAGCAAGCCGGGAATGAACTTTATTCCCGGCGTGGCAAGCGCTCCCATAGCGGGGACGATTATTGCCCTGCCGGCCCAGATAGGCGCCACAGTAAGCCAGGCAGTTCCCCTGGCCCGCATATCCGGCACCAGCGCTCTGGAAATAAAACTCCATGTAGCGGAACGCTTTATCTCCAAGGTGGCAATGAACCAGCTTTGCGAAATCAGCCTGGACGCGTGGCCCGGAGAAGTTTTTCGGGGCACCGTTACAGAGATAAGCCCCGTGGTGGATGCCGCTTCCCGTACCATGGAAGTAAAAGTGAATGTAACCAACCAGGGAGATAAATTAAAGGAAGGGATGTTTGCCAAGGTAAAACTTATTACCACCCAAAGGGAAAACATCGTAAAAATACCCGCATCCGCCCTGATTCAGCGTTTTGGCGAAAGTTATGTGTTTGTTGTGGAAGAGCTTGAGCCGGAGGCTGCGCCAAGCGCTGAACAGCCCGCAGAAAAAAAAGGTTTCTTTGCTTCGCTTTTTGGCAAAAAGGAAGAAGCCAATGATGCAGCCGCGCCGGAAACCCCTCCGGCTAAACTCTATGAGGCCAAAAAACGCATCGTCAAACCGGGCATTTTAATTGACGGAGTGCTGGAAATAATGGACGGCCTAAAACCCGGTGAAGAATTTATAATTAAAGGCCAAACCCTGCTGAATGACGGTGCCCGCGTTAACGTCATAGAAAGGGTAGCGCCCCTTAATGCGGAACGCTAGGAGGCTGGTATGAGTGTCGCCCAAAAAGTAGTTAACAGGCCAACCACGTTTTTTATCTTTTTTTTGCTGCTCATTGGCCTGGGTTTTTTTGCGTTAGCCAACCTTCATATTGACCTTTGGCCGGAAATAAGCCCCCCCTATCTGGTTGTCATAACGCGGTATCCCGGCGCAAGCCCGGAAGAAATAGAGCGGACTATAGTCCGGCCCATGGAAGCGGCCCTGTCCACCATTTCAAGTTTGGAAAAGGTAACGTCTGTATCCTCCAAAGGATCGGGGTCTGTGATCATGGAGTTTACCTACGGAACCGATTTAGCCGACGCGTCAAACTCGGTGCGGGATTCCCTTGAACGGATCAGGGGTTACCGGCCCACCGGAGCGGATTCGCCGATGATCTTTAAATTTGATCCGTCCATGATTCCTATCATGGGCCTTATGATAAGGGGCAACCGTTCCC
This sequence comes from Spirochaetaceae bacterium, assembly GCA_031283025.1. Taxonomy (GTDB): domain Bacteria; phylum Spirochaetota; class Spirochaetia; order Treponematales; family Breznakiellaceae; genus WRIV01. The sequence continues at coordinate 4,605 of JAITCP010000158.1, forward strand.
AGGAAGAACTGCGGGAAATTGCAGAAAACACGATTATTCCCCGCATAGAACAAACCCCCGGCGTGGCTACCGCCAGCATTAACGGGGGCCGTGAAAAGATCGTCAAGGTAGAAATACCTCAAAGCCGGCTGGAAGCCTACGGCCTTACGGTAACGCAGATACAGCAGATGTTGGCGGCCAACAATACCCAGGTTGCCGCAGGGACAATCACAGAAGAAGGAATGTCCTATATTCTAACCACCATGGGCGAGTACCAGTCGCTGGAAGAAATCCGCAGCACGGTTATTTCTTATCAGGGCGGAGGGCTGGTGGGCGGCAAGCCCATGCCCTACAGCGTGTACCTGCGCGACCTTGCCAATGTGTATGAAGGATACCGCGATCAAACCAGTTTGGTACTGGTTAACGGAACTCCTTCTGTAATGATGATGGTTCAAAAGCAGAGCGGAAAAAATTCCGTCCAGACGGCGCGTGACCTTAGAACACGCCTTGTGCGGATTCAACAGGAAATGCCGCGGGACCTGGAAATACAGGAAATGTGGAACACTACCGACCAAATAGAAAATTCGATTAACCAGGTTACCTCCACCGCAATAAGCGGGGCGGTTCTTGCAATCCTTATCCTCTTTTTGTTCCTCCGTTCCATTAAACCTACAATTATCATTGGCGTGGCAATTCCCGTTTCTATCATCATTACGATCATGACAATGTACTTTGCCGGCCTCACCTTGAACCTGATGACCCTGGCGGGGCTGGTATTGGGAGTAGGTATGCTGGTAGATAACTCCATAGTTATCCTGGAAAACATTTACCATTACCGGGAAAAGGGAGCAAAACTGCGGCCTGCGGCAATACTGGGAACTTCGGAAATGCTTACCGCCATTATCGCTTCCACTGTTACGACAATCTGCGTTTTTGCCCCTCTGGTAATGTTCAAAAATCTTCTGGGAATGGGGGGGGAAATGTTTTCCGGCCTCGCCTTTACCGTGGTTATCTCCCTGTCCGTTTCCCTTTTGGTGGCAATGTTCCTGGTGCCGGTCCTTTCCAGCCATTACCTGCCTCTGGTTACCCGGAAACAAAAGCCCCTTACCGGCCCGCTAGTAGGGATCGATAAAATCATAGGAAACTTTTTATACTGGCTGGATGACAAGTACCGTCGTGCGGTTCGTAAAGTACTCAAACATAAACTGATCGTAATCGTCTCCGTTATTGTCCTGTTTGTCGTCAGCATGGTAGTGGCGTTTACCGTTGTAGGATATGAATTCATGCCCCAGCAGGAAGCGGACAGTGTTTCTATCAGCGCAACGCTTCCCATGGGTACTGCCCTGACTTCAACAGAATCAACCCTGCAGCAGCTTCAGGGCATTATTGAACGGGATATTGATAAAGCCGTCTATAAAGAAATTATCCTTAATGCCGGGGGCGGCGGTATGATGAGCAGCGGCGGAAGCCATACCGGTTCCCTGCGCATTAATCTGGTTGATTACAAAGACCGGACTATGACGGCGGATCAGATAAAAGACAAGCTCCGCAATCACTTTAACGAATTCCCCGGCGTTATGTTTTCTTTTGGCGGCAGCTTTGGCGGCGGCGGAATGTTTGGCGCGGGAAATTCGATAGACATAGTACTGCGTACAGACGATCTGGTTAAAGGTAAGGCATTGGGGGATCGTATTGCAACGCTGATAAAAGAAAAAGTTCCGAATGCCACAGAGCCGACGGTAGATTTGCGGGACGGGCTTCCTCAAATTGAAATAGAAATAAACCGGGAAAAACTCTATGCCCTGGGTCTTAATACCTACACGGTGGGCAACGAGATAAAGGCCGCCGTTGACGGTATAACCGCTACCCGGTACAAGAGCGCCGGCCATGACTATGACGTAGTGCTCATCCTTGCCGAGGCGGATCGCAGTACCCGTCCCGCGCTGGATCAAATCTTTGTAAACAGCCAGATAGCGGGCAGGGTTCCCCTGTCCAGTTTTGCCAGTTATAAAGAAGGAACCGGCCCCTTAACGATTAACCGCGAAAACCAAAGCCGCGTCATTCATGTTACCGCCGGCATGGCTCCGGGAACCAAGCTAAGCGAACTGTCGGAAGAGGTGCGTAACCTTGTTACTGCGGAAATCCCCGCGGAAGACGATGTAATAATATCTTTTGAGGGCGATACGGCGGAATTGGTAAAGATGATGATAACCTTTGTCTTAATCCTTATCGTGGCGTTCTTTTTGGTATTTGGGGTTATGGCAAGCCTTTTTGAATCGTTCAGGGATCCCTTTATCATTATCTTTACCATACCCCTGTCCATGATAGGAATTGTGCTTATCTACATTATCACCGGCACAATCTTTAATATTCTTACCGCAGTGGGGCTTTTGGTACTTTTGGGGGTTATTGTCAATAACGGCATAATCCTGGTGGACTACACCAACCTGCTGCGCAAGCGCGGTTTGGGTCTGATAGACGCGTGCGTGGAAGCCGCCGGGAACCGCCTGCGCCCCATACTTATGACCACCCTGACCACGATTCTGGGCCTCCTTCCCATGGCTTTTTTCCCCGGAGAAGGTTCGGAACTGGTAGCGCCCATCGGAAAAACAGTACTTGGCGGGCTTACTTTTGGCACGCTTATGACGCTGTTTCTTATGCCCACCATTTATGCCATTATGAACAAACGGGACGATGAACGGAAAGCAAAACGGGAAGCCGAGCGGGAAGCCATAGCCGCAGGTTTGGGCCGCAAAGCCGCCCATGCGGAAATTAAGGAGGAGGAACAAGATGCTGAGGGTTGAAATAATAGCCAATCATTCGGTAGAAGAAAATATACTGGACGCATTGAAAGATCACGGGGTAGGTAAGTACTACACCCTCTATCCCAGGGTAACCGGAGCCGGTTCTTCCGGCCCCCGCATGGGGGATGCCGTCTGGCCGGAAGAAAACTTTGCTCTGGTTATCTATTGCGAAAAGGAAGAAGCCGGCGGCATAGAAAGCGCCGTGGCGGAAGTCAAGGAAAAGTACCCCGATGAAGGGGTAAAACTCTTCACCATGTAACGAACCGGATACTTATACTCTGTTTCTCTCGCCAATGCCTTAGCGGTGTGCGTGCGTGATTGACTTTTCTTGGTTATATAGTATATTATAGATATTAAGAAAAAGCGGACGTTATTGTTCCGAATATTCATTTATCCGATATTAAAAAGGACAAAGCCATGGCTTACGATTTTACCATTGAATCACTTGGGAAATGCAACATAAAATCTCCCATAAGTATGTCAAAGGTTCACGGGGATTTTATTGCCAATTATGTTACTGACGATGAATTTATCCGGCTGGAAACAACGGTTAAATTAGGCAAACAGGAATCCATGGAGCGGGCGCAGGTTTTTGAGGCCGCCGGCCCCAGGGAAATGATCTACTTTAGCCCCCAGCACGTCCATGCGGGACTTGTAAGCTGCGGCGGACTTTGCCCCGGCATCAATGACGTAATCCGCGCTATAGTACGCTGCCTCTGGTACCGTTACGGGGTACGCCGCATTACCGGTATATGCTACGGCTTTAAGGGCTTCCTTCCCGAATATAACTTTGGCAGTATGGAACTTAACCCCAATCTGGTAGACGATATTCACAAATTGGGGGGTACTTTTCTGGGCAGCGCCCGCGGAGGCGGCAAAGAAGTAACAAAAATTGTTGACGCAATGGAACAGCTAAACCTGAATATGCTCTTTACCATAGGCGGGGACGGAACCCAAAGAGGTGCCCTGGATATAGCGGAAGAAATTGGCCGGCGGCAGCTAAAGATCGCCAATATCGGCATTCCCAAAACAGTTGACAATGATTTTTCCTTTATTCAGAGATCCTTTGGCTTTGATACCGCCGTAGCCAAAGCGGTAGAAGTCGTCGCCGCCGCCCACATGGAAGCCCATTCCCAGATTAACGGCATAGGACTGGTAAAAGTGATGGGCCGGGAATCCGGGTTTATCGCCGCGCACACCGCTCTGGCAAGCCATGAAGTAAATTTTGTATTGATTCCGGAAATCCCCTTTGAACTGGACGGCCCCAACGGTTTTCTGCATCATCTGGAAACCCGGCTCCTTAAGCACAAGCACGCGGTAATTATTGTTGCAGAGGGAGCCTTACAGGATCAGCTGCTCAAGGAAATAAAAACAGATGCCGGCGGCAATGTAAAAATGGCCGATGTAGGGCCTTTTATTCGGGACAAAATAATCGAATACTTTGACAGCAAGGAAATGGAAATCAACCTGAAATACATTGACCCAAGCTACCAGATACGTTCCGCCCAGGCCAATCCCAGCGATTCAATCTACTGCGAACGGCTGGGAAACGCCGCCGCCCATGCGGCCATGGCGGGAAAAACCAAGTGCGTCATCGGCCTGGTGAACAACGAATTTGTCCACCTGCCCATAAAAGCAGTGGTTTCCCGGCGCAGCCATGTAGACCCGGAAGGTAACCTTTGGCGTGATACCCTGGATGCCACCCATCAGCCCATTCTGATGGTAAATAACCCCATGGCGGCTTTCTTTTAGATTTGGGGAACCACTAAAAACCGGTTGTTTTTAGCGGTTCCTTTGGGGTTTCCCGCCCTTTGGGCTGCGAAACGTGCGTTTTTCAGCGGTAAATCCCTAAAAACTGAAGTTTTTAGGGGTTCCCTTTGGCTTATTCGCTTTGCTTTTTATAAGGATTGGCTTTCTCTCTTAAATCCGGTGGAAAAGCGTTGTACCAAGTTGTCAATCTGCTTTTGTGAGCTTATGCCATAACTGTCAAGAACTGCAGTCTCAAATTGATCAAAGGTAACATCGCCCTGCTCGTAATGGCAAAGCATATTGGCCATGTACACGGCAAAAACAAGTTCCTGATTTTCCACAGCGGCAGACAAAGGATCATGGTGGTAACGAATCGCCGCTATCAGGTGTTCGGGGAAATTCCATTTTTCCGCCACCATACTGCCAATTTCCGCGTGGTTCATTCCGGCGGAAAGGTCTTCAAACGTGGAGGGAGGCATTCCTTTTTCATCACAAAAGGCCCTTATTTTATCCAGCAGATCGGGATGTACGCTGGCAAAAATGATCTTGCCCATATCATGGAGTATGCCTCCCACATAGGCATCGTCCATAAGGGCCGGATCCTTTCTAAAGTTTTTGACCAAATTGTAGCCATAGAAAGCGGATTTATAGCTGTATTCCCACAAGAGGTGTTTTTCGTTTGTATCATCTCCCAGGATTTTCTGGGTTCCGTAGGAATAAAGCAGATTTTTGATTCCCCGCATCCCCACAAGTTTTACCGCTTCCGCTATACTGTCAACTTTTTTCGCCAGCATATATTGGGCGGAGTTGACTATTTTCAGTAAATCCGCCGTAAAAGCCGGATCCATGGAAATTTGCCGGGCAATGTCGGCCATGTCCGATTTTGGATCCCCTATCATCCTTTGAACCATCACGATATTTTCCGGGAACTGGGGCAGGGATTCTATATTATCCACAATGGTTTTTGAAAGCCTGGACAGGTTTTCCAGCCTTGTTTTATCCAGCGGCATTATAATTCTGGCAATAGTTTCTGTTCCCGTTCCAACAATGTCAAAACAATCCTCGTCCAGGCCCATCTTCTTTAGCATCAATACCATAATTACCAATCCCAGCCCGGCGCCTTCTGAATCATCCAGAACCTGGGTAAGCGCATCTTCCAGACTGTCAAACTGACGGGAACGGGCCAGTTTGTCGTGAATCCTTACCAATTCCATCTTGGTAATGACAACATTGTTTCTAACCTCAACGTTGATAACATTCTTTTTGATTTGGAAAACCAGCTTGATATATAACCCTTTATCCTTTTGAACACGCAGGTAATGGTCTATGTTAGTTAAGGTATGTTCCTTAAAAGAGCTCATCCCTTCCTTATAATCATCCGGGTTTGCAATATCTAAACCCCGTTCAATAAAATAAACCCGCTTGGTATTGGCCTTTTTTGCGTTTACAGCCAACTCCTGGACGCAGTAAACTATATAATCCTTTAACTTTTCCTGGCTAACTTCCCTTAAAAAGATTGTCAGTACCTGTTCCATATAGACTTCTATTTCATGGGGCAGAGTAAAGGTAGTAATCGTTAATGGTATTCCCGATTGAACTGCCATTTTAATTTTTGATTCATCTATCACCAATTCATGTGACCCGGCCATTTTTAATCCCTATCATTTGTAATATTTGTACTAGACTTGTTCAAGAACCTGGTTGGTTCTTGAACAAGTTAAGCAAAATACTGCGTATTTTGCAGTTTTTAATAGGAAGTTGTTCAGAAACTGAAGTTTCTAAACAACTCTACTATTGTGCTGCAATTATACATTTTCTTGGCCCTTCACGCAATATCTATATGTTACTATAATTTATATACACGGAAAGAAGCAAATTTATGGAACTGAAAATTTTAGTATGTTTGGCTGTTTTTTGCCTGTTTTTATCCATAATAAGGCCCCTGGTCAGGGGATTATGGAAGCTGGAAGGGCTCGTGGCCTGCCCGCTGCTTGCTTTCTTTATTCTATTGGGCATTTTTCCCGCTTATGGATTCAGGCCGGAATGTGTTCCCCTGCTTCTTTTTGCCCTTTTTCTAACATTTGCCAATATATATGACCTTATAGCCCTTTTTTCCGGCCTCCAAAGCGACGCATACCGGGACAGAAGGCTGATCTTTACCTTTGTTACAGCGGTTATTTTTGCTTGTACTACGTGGGTATGTTTTTATTATGCCCCGGGTATGGATATAGAACTGTCTACACAAGAAGTAGAAACCTTCTCTATTCGGGATAAGGATGGGGAATTGTATGTCCGTATATACGGCATTGCTGAAGCCGATACTGCTGAAACCGATACTGCCAGGGCCGATGCTTCTAAGGTCGATACTGCCAATGTCGATACTGCCGAGACCGGAACTTCTGAATTGAATGAAGACGAAGCGGAGGTAAAAAACCGTATCCGGCCCCTCTTAATCCTCCTGCCGCCGGTGGCAGGCTCCCATTTGGTGGTTGAAGGAGTTTGCCAGGCCCTAAGGGACAAAGGTTTTTCCGTTCTAACCTATTCAAGGCCGGGTTTTGATTCCCCCGCTTTTGACGGACAGGGTGTACCGGTGCGCCTTTCTATTCCCCGCCTGTTCCGGCTTCTTTATGCATTGACCAGAGGTTTTAACAGTACCTTGGCCAATGCAAGAAGCAGGGAGCTGGAAGAGGGCCGGCGGCGGGATACGGAACTGCTCCTTAGGGAACTGGCGCAGAACAAAACCCTGCAGGATAAACTGGGGGACGGAAGAAGTACGATTTTCCTGGCCGGGTACGGCGCCGGCGGGGCGGCCCTTACATACCTTTCCGGGCAGGATGATTTTGTAAACAGGTATCCCCAAATTAAAGGGATCATTGCAGTGGAAGCGCCCCTGTTTTCATCCATGGAAAGCGATCCTCAACTTCCCCGCCATTCAGAAAATGCCGCCGCCACGATTTTCACGCGGCTTGCAGGCTTTGTCCGGCAATTTCTTCCCGGAAAAATCACCCATGTAGAAAATATTCCCAGGCCCCTGCTTCCTGCCCTGTTTCTTGTTTCAGACCGGGTTATTCAGGACAGGGAAGGCCGCTATGAAACAATAGTACGGGCCCTGGCAGCCTCCCAAAATAACGCGTTGCTTGCCGCTGTACCGGGAGCAGGTCCGCTTGATTACTCCAACAGCCCCCGGTATTACCCCATACTAAGTTTTTTGTTTCCGGGGGCAGTTGATACAGAAAGCCAGGCGGGAGGCCCTGAAAAGGCCGGGGGCCCTGAAAGGACAGGGGGCCCGGAAATTACCGCTTCCCTGATTACCAACTTTGCCGCCTTGATCCTTTCTGAACCTCCGGTTTTTTTTGAGACCTCTGTCCTTTTAGAGACCTCTGTCTTTTCAGAGTCTTCTGTCTTTTCAGACCTTTCCGGGCATACGAATGAATCAAGCCTTGTAAAAACACCCCTGAATGGGGATATATATCTGAGGACAGGAGGGGTCTGGAATATTCCCAACAGCCGGACTATACTCCATCCATGACAAGCGCAGCAAACATGGCGTCATTGGAAGGGTTTTTAAATTCCCTCCTGGATATAGAGTCATTCCAGTCTGTTGATTCTTCCATGAACGGGCTCCAGGTTGACAATGACGGCTCTGAAATACGGAAGATTGTTTTTGCTGTTGACGCGTGCATGGAAAGTTTTTGCCGCTGCGCCGCCGCCGGGGGGAATATGCTTTTTGTCCACCACGGGCTTTTTTGGGGCGCTCCCCTGGCCTTAAAAGGGCCGCACCGCCAACGGCTCATGTTTCTGCTGGATCACAACATTGCCCTTTATGCGGTACACCTGCCCCTGGATCAGCACCACCGTCTGGGTAATAACGCGGCGCTGGCGGAATTGCTGGGAATCGAAGACCCCCAGCCTTTTGGACTTTACCATGGCAGGAAAATAGGGTATAAAGGAAAATTGAAAAAGCCCCTTACCGTAGCGGAGGCTGCCAGGGCTATAACGCACGGGAACAACAGCCCACTGGGTGTGTATCCTTTTGGAAAAGAGTTGAATGAAAGCTGCGCGGTTGTTTCGGGCGGCGCTTCTCATGAAGCGCTTCAAGCGATAGAAGAAGGAGTGGATCTTTATGTTACCGGTGAGATAGGGCATAGTTCTTATTATCCGGCTATGGAAGGCCGGCTAAATCTAATCGCCGGAGGCCACTATGCTACTGAAGTCTGGGGGGTACGCAGGGTTATGGCCGAATGTGCCGCTCAGTTTAACATAGACACGGAATTTATTGATATTCCCACAGGATTATAAATAGAGTTGTTCAGAAACTGAAGTTTCTGAACAACTTTCCATAAAAAACTAATGAAGGATGAACAGATGAAGAAAAAAGCAATTCCCCTTATACTAACGGCGGCGATCATTGGCGTAGATCAGCTTTCAAAAGCAATTATTGTAAAAAAATTGCCGGAAGAGGATATAATTGATGTGTTTCATAACGGATTCCTGTGGATATGGCACGTCCGGAACACTGCCATAGCATTTAGTTTGGGGCATAATCTGCCGGATTGGCTTAAACCCATCGTGATTAAAGTGCTTCCTATCGCGGTGCTTGTATATCTGGTTTGGTTCTACCTAAAATCCAATGAACTTGCCCCCATTCAGCGCTGGTGTTTAGCGGGAATACTTGGCGGCGGACTGGGGAACCTCATTGACAGAATATTCCGATCCGACGGCGTGGTTGACTTTATCAGCGTAAAATTTTACGGATTTTTGGGATTTGCCCGATGGCCCACGTTTAACCTGGCGGACTCTTTTGTGGTAGTATTTGGGATTTTGTTCCTGATTACGCTCATTTTGCCGGGCTCTAAAGGAAAAACAAAATCATGACAAAAAAAGTAAAATTTGCGTTATTTATGCTTGCCGGCACGGCGCTCAATATAGTATTGACGGGGATTAGTATAATTGTGCTGTTTTTACTGTATACGGTGTTTTTGGTTCCCCATATTCCCGCGGATAAGGCATCTATCGGCATACCTATCCTCTTTGTAGCCTCTTTTGCCATAGCCTTTATATCATACCGGAAGATAGTAAAGGCGTTTCTGCAAAAACATCCGTTAGATCAAAAAGACGAACCCTAATGCCGTTTTAATACCGTAGCTTAATGGCGGTTTTCGACATCCTGCCGCACGCAGAATGTAGGGGCGGGAACCGCCCCATAAACCGTTTTGTTAAATGCCGTTTGCCTTTACAGCGTATTTATATACTGCCGACTTATTCAAAATTCTTTTGCCCCCGCCCAATAACCGCGCCCGCAGGGCGTTGATGAACAAATGTTGCACGGCGTAGCGCAAGAAAATGCCCCATTGTAAAATAATGCGCGGCTGATTTATTAGCCGTAGCGCGCGCCAAGACGAACCGCCTTGCGTCATGGACGGCGCAAGGCGTGGGAATAATGTTTTTGAACATACTGTTTTAATACTATTTATTTTAATCATTTGCAGGGAACGTTTCATTCTTTAACCAAAACGTTTTGGTCTTTTAGTAGAATGTTTTGGTGATCATTGGGGAAATTTGCTTAAAAAAGCCCAAAAACGGGTCATTTTGACCCATTATTCTCTAAAACCCTCTTTTTGGGGTGTTAGGCACGTTTTGCGTTGTCCGTGTCAAATTGTTTTTCACGCCAACTGGCAACAACCCCCCAAATTATAAGAGGAAGAACGATTGCAACCATAAAAATAATTAACCACATAAATTACTCCTTGCCTTTTTTTTCAGGCTTTTTTGGGTGTCAGGCGGTTTTTGCGTTGCTCTCCTGTGCTTGCTGTTTTTGCCATTCTTCGTATTTGTCTACTTGGCGGTTATGCCACCAACCCCACAACATTAGCAACAATAAGGGTATTGCGGCAATCAACATATACCATATTATCCACATACGCTATTCCTCCGTTGTTTTTCGTTCTTTTGCGGAAGCGATAAGACCGATTGTGATAAGTATTATCGCCCCTGCAACACCTGCTGTCATTATCATATGCTGCGGCATTTCGCCGCGCAATACGCTCCCCAAAAACAGTGTCCCAAACATTAACTGTCCGAGGTTTATAAGGACTTTTCCGATGTTTTCTATAATGTCTGTCTTTTTGCCGGCTTTCTTGGCTTTCCTTTCCCATGCTTACTCCAATATCAAGCGGCGGACTCGCCGCTTATTTATATCGTACATTAACACGAAGTGTTAATGCTTATACTATACCGCTTTTCCGGTTGGCGGGGTTTCGCCTTCTTCCATCATGCCCCGGCGGTGTTTGAAAAATACTGATAATGCGGCGAACAGGGTTTCGGCGGCCACGAATTAATGTGTGGAGTTTGCGCATAGCGCAAACTCCTAGCCAAAAAACCTTCGGTTTTTTGGCAGGCGGCTTCACGGACGGAGGCGTAGAATTCCAATGTGTCTGTGTAGGCTATGTCCGATGACTGTATGGTGATGTTCCACAGTTTCTCCCGTATCTGGGCGGTGATGTCTACGAGACTGCGGAAGTCCATGAAGTATTGTATGTCTGTTCCGAACCTTTCGAGGGTTATATAATGAGGGAGAAACTCGGCGTTTTCCAATGACAATTCATAGGCTCGCTCGATGAAGCCTGTTTTTCTGACTCCAACACCGTTGAGGCGTTTGCGGTCGAGGGCACGCAGGTGCTGTGAGTAGTTGTCGAGTATGTTTTTGAGTTCGTTTAATACGAGGTTGATTTGATTGATGGTCGCCTGCGGTACATCGGGATTGTTGGGGGGGCGTTTGGTTGCCTTGCCTGTTGCGGATAACAGTTTGATGGCGGCTGTTCCTGTTTTCGCTTTTGCGGTTGCCTTTTTTGCAACTGGTTTTTTGTTAGTCGTTTTTTTGGTTCTCATGATTCTTTCTCCTTAAAAATAAATTTCAAATGATCTCACACAAAGATCAAAAATGTTCACAAAGGGGGAATAATGGGCATGACACGTTCTAATTAGGCACATATCCGCTTTCTTTTATGGTATCTTTGCCGGATTTTGTCCGCAGCCATTCATATAATTTATATGCCATTGAATTGTGGTCTAAATCAGAACGAATTGAAGCATAAACTTCGGCAACAAACGGATAAGTTTTGTTTCCTATCGTGTTTTTATCAGGCGTAATTCCATTGACAGCAAGCGTTTTAATACCGTATTCCGATGCATAAGGAACCATATATTCTTTATAATAATGCGGTGTAAAGCATATTCCGTATATATTGTCCCTCAGTTCTGAATAAACTGCAATCATAGTCCCAATTGCTTCTTCATCGCTGAACGATACTTCCCAATCAGGTATGCCCGTATCTTTCATTACAATTTCGTTCATCATTTCCTGACTGCCCGAATTTGGATTTCTAATATATGGCACTATTGCCTCATTTGCGCCGCCAACTTCACTCCAGTTTACGATATTTCCCAAATAAATATCCTGTATCTGTGTAACACTCAGCGAATTAACCGTATTTTGAGAGTTAAGAATAAAATCAAGTGCGTCAAGAGCGATGGGCGTCTCAATTAATGTAACACCTTCATTATCAGCATATTGTTTTTCGTCAGCGGATATTTTTCTTGCGACAATAATTAAATCAACTCTGTCATCATTCATCATAATTCTCTTATC
>JAITCP010000161.1 GCA_031283025.1 Spirochaetaceae bacterium
GGAATTTTGGACAAGATGCGGACTGTCTCAAGCCCGACCCTGCCGGGTTATGTTATTACCGTACACGGGTTAAAAGGCACGAGCGCTGGCATAGGCGCGGAAGAGTTACGGGAAGCGGCGCTGGATTTGGAAACAAAGTCCCGTGCGGGCGACTTGCAGGGCGTGTTGGCCGGAAACGGCAAACTCATTGCCGATACGGAGATCATTGTGGCGAATATAAAAGCATGGCTGGAGGAATATGACGCCCATAGTGAAAAAAAGCCCCGGCTAAAAGCCCCCGGCAGGGAACTTCTGGAGCGGCTGCGCCAGAGTTGTGAAAGTTACGATATAGAAGGCATTGATGCGGCCATGTCGGAACTGGAAAGCGCCGATTACGAAGAAGGGGCGGAGCTAGTGGCATGGATAAGGGAAAAAATCGACATATCAAAGATGGGCGAAGTCGCGCAGCGGCTTGCCGGGGAGGAATTAGCAAATGGCCGGTGAAAGAAAAAAAATTATCGTAGTGGACGATAACCTTGAAAACCTGAACGCGCTCAAGAATACCCTGAAAGAACGTTACGGGGTATTTCCCAGCCCCTCCGCGTCAGAGATGTTTGACTTATTGGAACATGTTCGGCCTGATTTAATCCTGCTGGACGTGCAGATGCCGGATATGAACGGCTATGAAGCCCTAAAAAAGCTGAAAAGCGACGACAGGTATCATGATATACCCGTTATATTTCTGACTTCCATGACCGATGAGCAAAGTGAAATAGAGGGTTTAAGCCTGGGTGCCGTTGATTATATCCACAAGCCCTTTGACACTCCGCTGCTGTTCCAGCGGCTCGAAACGCATCTGCCGCCATCATAAAGAGGAATTGGGAAAATGACCGGTGGAAGAAAAAAAATTTTTGCGGTTGACGATAACCCCGAAAACTTAATCGCCCTTAGGAATACCCTGAAAGACATTTACGGGGTATATCCCTGTCCTTCCGCGTTGGAGATGTTTGATTTATTGGGGCATATTAAGCCGGATTTAATCCTGCTGGACGTGGAGATGCCGGACATGAGCGGCTATGAAGCGCTAAAGAAGCTGAAAAGCGATGACAGGTATCATGATATACCAGTTATATTCCTCACTTCCCTGATCGATGAACTAAGTGAAATGGAGGGCTTAAAACTGGGCGCTGTTGATTATATCCACAAGCCTTTTATTACTCCGCTGCTGCTCCAGCGGATAAACACCCATCTTTCCCTGATGGAACAGCAAAAAGTAATACTGGACCGGAACAGGGAAATTGAAGAATTGCTTGAAATAAAAACAAAAGATATAAGACTGCGCGAAGCGGCGGAACGGGAAGCGCGGGACGCCTCCCGCGCCAAGAGCGAATTTTTGCACCACATGAGCCATGAAATACGCTCCCCGTTAAGCGCAGTTATAGGCATGATAAATATCGCCGCGGAAGAAACCGGGATTGATTCAATAAAGAATTATCTGGAGAAGGCGCTCAGCGCGTCAAAGTATATAATGAGCGTTATCAACGATATTCTTGATATGTCCGAAATAGAAGCGGATAAACTTGAACTTTCCCTGGGCGAATTTGATTTTAGAACTATGGCGGCAAACGTCATTGCCGTAACAAACCCCCGCGCCTCGGCAAAAAATCAGAGTATTGCCGTAAATGTAAACGCCGACATTCCGCCGTTGCTCATTGGCGACGAACTGCGGTTGGCGCGGGTTATTACGAATCTGCTGACCAATGCTGTTAAATTTACGCCGGAAAACGGCAAGATTGAATTGAGCGCGGAAAAGACGGAAGAAGCTGGCGGCGAAGTTACCTTAAAAATAGCGGTTGCGGACTCAGGCATAGGGATTTCACCGGAACAGCAAAAAACCCTTTTTACGTCCTTTAACCATGCCGGCGGCGGCGTAGCAAAAAGTTCCGGCGGCACAGGCCTGGGCCTTGCCATTACCAAACGGATTGTAGAACTTATGCAGGGCTCAATCTGGGTAGAGTCGGAACTTGGCAAAGGGGCGAAATTCATATTTACGGTAAAAACAAAAAAGGGCTGCCAGGAATTTACTTCCTAACAGCCCCGTACATCCCCAGTCCTGATTATTTAGAGTTTGTCCATAATGTAGACACATTATGGACCCGGACTGCTAGTCCGCAACTACCTTATTATTGCATTTTCGCAGCCTAAAGGCTAAGAAAATGCAAGGTCTGGCCGCAAAGTAACCGACTTTGTGGACAGACACTATTTTATCAGTCTTGCTACCCTTTCCAGCAGTTCGGCTTTTTTGGCCGGTTTGTGTATAAAGTCAACAGCGCCCATTTCCTGAGCTTTGGCCCTGTCCTTCGGGTCATCGGAAGTCGAGTAAATGGCAATCGGGGTTTTGTGCAGTTTGCTAATGTCCCGTATCCTGATAAAGGTAGCCCATCCGCCCAGTTCAGGCATGGTCAAGTCCAACAATGCCAAATTGGGAGTATAGCCCTGGAAGAACAAGTTCAGAGCCGCCTGGCCGGAGTTGGCCGTGGTTACGTCGTAATCATCGCCCAGCGAGGCTTTTGTCAGGGTAAGAACGGTTTCTTCGTCGTCAATAACGATGACTTTCTTCTTTTCATCGCCCGATTCGGTCTTGAATTTCTGCGATTCTGTTTTAAGCTCTTCAAAGTTCTTGCTGTTCTCGGTGCTCATTTCATCTACGTGGACTACGGCGACTTTTATCTCTTTCATGGCGCCGTTTACTATATCGTTCATGCCGCCCATCGCTTCGTTGCTGATGCTTATAAATTCACTGGTCTGCCGGCTTACCTGGTTGCCGGATTCCATCATGTCCATGGCGCCTCTTTTAACCGCCACGCTTATCTCTTTCAGGCGCTCAATGGATTCCAGTATTTGCTTGCCGCCAACTTCCTGTTCTTCCATAGCGTTGCGGATATTCAATTCATGCGTAGAAACCGTTTTTACGCCGGAATCAATAACCTCAAAGCGGGAAAGAACCTCGTTGGAAGATATGGTAATGCTGTCTATGGAAGCCTTTATCTTTTTTAACATTCCCGCCGTTGTTTTTGACTGCTTTCCGGACGTTTCGGCAAGTTTGCGGATTTCATCGGCGACTACGGCGAACCCTTTCCCCGCTTCCCCGGCATGGGCCGCTTCGATTGCCGCGTTCATGGAAAGCAGGTTTGTCTGGCTGGCGATATTGTTCATTACCGAGTTTATTTCCAAAAGCCCCTCGGAGTCCCGGGCGATTTCCTGAATTTTCTCCGCCACCGTTTGAAGCCCGGTTTTCCCGTTTTCAGACGCTTCGGTCAATTCGGTAACATTCTTGCTGTTTTCTATAAGGGTTCTGGTTACCGAATGAATGTTGGCGGTCATTTCCTCAACTGCGGAAGATGAATTGTTGATGCTGGCGGACTGGTCCTCTATCAGCTTGTTCAGGTTGTCAATGCTGCCTTTTATGTTTCTAACCGCCTTGTCCGCTTCGGCGGCGCTTTCGTCCTGCTTGCTCATCTTGGACTTCATGCCTTCAAAATTCACCGAAATCTCGTCTACCGATTTGGATGTTTTTGCCATATTGCTGGAAAGCTCATGCCCGGTGTTGGTTAGCGCGTTGACCTTGTATTTTATTTTTTTAATCATGCTGGCAATAGAACCTAGCGTGTTATTAAAATACTTGGCCAGATCGCCGACTTCGTCGTTGGTGGTTATATCCAGCGTTCTGGTCAGGTCCCCCTCGCCTTCGGATATTTCCTTTAGGCTTTCGGATACCAGGATGATTGGCTTGGTAACAGTGGTGATAACAAAATAAACGATAACGACGGCGACAATTAGTGCCACAATCGCCAAAATAACGGTAAAAACGATCATCCTGTTGACGTCTTTCATGATGTAGGTTTCCGTTACGCCGACCATCTCCGTCCAAGTTGTTTCCGCAGACCCCAGGGTAATGGGAACTAACGCGAGTTGTATATTTGTTTTCAGCAGGGGGGCGTAACTCCAACACTCAAATTCTTTTCCCGCTTTAACAGCCTCGAATGCGGCGTCGGCGTAACTACCGAACTGGATTTCCGCTTCCTTGAACGTTTTCCCTATCCGGTCAGGCCACCGGTGGCCCAAAATAAACCCGTTGTTGGAGTACATACCCAATAAGGAAATTTCTTCAAATTCTTTCACCGTGGCGTCTATCCGCGGCTGTATCAAATCAATATTCAACTGGCAGCCAACCACCCCGACTACTTCGCTGGTGCGGGGATTGGTTATGGGAATCATTATCCTGACCGCGTACACCTCTTTTCCCGCCACCATCATGATGCCGGGCTGGGCTACATTTTCTTTGCGCGAGTCGGGGCCGTTAACAAACGCCATTGCCTGTTCCACGATGGTGGAAGTGATAATCCGTATATCACCGTACTCCCTGGTTAAGGAAAAAGCGACTTGTCCCGTCTCGGTGGTGCCCGGCCTGCCTATGTATTGGGCATCCATGCCGTCCATGGCGTTTGGTTTCCAGACGGTAAACAGACGGATAAAATCGATCTGTTTATCCATAACAGCCATCAAACTTCCCCTAAACTGGTTCCGCCGGTCTGCCGGTTCTATGCTTTCATAATTGCCCAATATATCCGCTATCGTATTCAGCACCTCAATATAACCGCCTATACGGCCGCTCCAGTACTGGGCGCGCTGGTGGGCCAGATAGCCGGCGCTCTTTTTGCTCAGATTCAGGCTGATGGCGGACGCCTGCCGTAGTTGTATTACGGCAATCCCCACAGTTACAGCCGCCACAATAGCGATCATAATGACGCTTAGCTTAATCTTAAGTTTCATTCTTAAATACTCTCCTTTTCTCTTGTAAGTATTAAACTATTACATTATAATAGTCCATAGGTTAATTTTTGTCAATTATTTTAGTGAACTAATTGGCATTAAATACCTAATTTATAGTACAAGGAGGGTAAAAATGGCACTTAATATACCCGGAGTAGACGAGGGTGTTTTTGGTGATTTATTTGACGGCGACGAGGAGGTTTATGTTTCTGTTTTGAGCAGTTTTATTGACAAAACACCGGCTGTTTTAAGCAAGCTGGCAACCGTATCAACCGAAACATTAAAGGACTATGCCGACACCGTACACGGCTTAAAAGGCGCCTGCGCCAATGTTTGCGCCGAAGAAGCCAGAAAAATGGCCCTGGAACTGGAAATGCTGGCCAAAAGCGGCGATTTGGCCGGGGTACAGGCCAAAAACGGGACTTTTCTGAAGTACGTGGAAGATTTACTGCCTAAATTAAAAGACTGGTACAAAAGCCATCAGTAAAAGGCTTGTTCCTTAGTGGGGAGTAGGGAATAGGGAATAGGGAATAGGTTTATGTTTGTAAGCATAGCGTGATGCTTTTACGCTTAGATTACGACACCACTCCTCATCCCCCACATCCCCACTCCCCACATCCCCACATCCCCACATCCCCACATCCCCACATCCCCACATCCCCACATCCCCACATCCCCACATCCCCACATCCCCACTCCCCACTCCCCACTCCCCATTCCCCACTCCCCACTCCCCACTCCCCACTCCCCACTCCCCAT
>JAITCP010000026.1 GCA_031283025.1 Spirochaetaceae bacterium
TGTTGACAGTGGGAAGGTTACCCCTGAAGGACGCTTTTTCTGCGGCCTGAAGGGGTGTTCTTCCCGCCGCCCATATGCAGAAATACTCATAAAGCGTCCGTTTTTTCAGTGATATTTGCGGCAAGTGCGCCTCCCCCAAAAATCAGAAACACCCGGCAGCCGGATGCCTGTCCCACTATTGATAAGCCCCGCTATCTTATGGTAAAGTGGACAATAGGAGTATGCGGCTCCGCTTTGCGGGGCCATTCGGTTAACTTCGCCGCTCATGCGGCGTAAAGAGGAGTTGTTTTATGGGCGTTTTGGGCATATTGCTTTTGGTGGTTTTTATTATCATTGCCGTTCTGCTGGTCCTTTTGGTGCTGGTTCAGAATGAGGAAGGGGACAGTTTAGGCGGTATTTTTGCCGGGGGCAGCGGTTCCGCTTTCGGTTCCCGGTCGGGGAATGTGTTGACCAGGGCTACTTCCATTCTGGGAGCCCTTTTCCTTGTCCTAAGCCTGGGGCTGGCATTGCTCAACCGCAGCGGCGGAATAACCGGGATTGAGGCCGCCGGACGGGAACAGTCCGCCGGACAGGAAAGCGACTGGTTCATGAACAACGATACCGGCGACGTAAACATCGATGACACGACCGGCAATACCGGCATCGACGATGTTAATATAGAAGAGAACGCTGCCACGGAACAATAGTATGATAATAAGCGAGCTCTTTAAACCTGAGTTTATCAAAATCGGCCTGGAGGCGGAGGACAAGGACGAGGCCTTTGAAGAGCTTGTCGATGCCTTTTGCCAGGCTTCCCGCCTTACTATCCGGGAGGAAATGCTGGATGCTATCAGAGAGCGGGAACAAAAGATGTCTACGGGCGTTCATAAAGGAATCGCCATTCCTCACGGGAAAACCGGCGCTGTAGACAAGGTTTACGGCGTTTTGGGCATTTCCCGGCAGGGTATTGATTACGATGCGCTGGACGGCCAACCGGTATACCTCCTCTTTATGCTTTTAATCCCACAGACAGAAACAGAATCCCATCTGCGCATTCTCAAACGGCTTGCTGAATTGCTTGAAGACCCGCAGTTTTTTACCGATCTGGCCGCCCAGAACACTCCTTTTGCGGCCAGCGAGGTTATCAGGAAATATGAGACTATCCTGACTACAATAGATTAAGCCTGGGGCGATGTTCACCGCCCTGAACACCCGGAGACGGCTTGTATTATGGAAGATAAGGACATTTTACAGCACTTACTAGAGATTGAAGGGCAAGCCGCCGCGCTAGTAGACGATGCCCAGGCGGAAGCGGACAAGCGCATAAAAGAAGCGGAAGAACAGAACCGCCTGTCCTATGACGGGGAGTATCAAAAACTGATTGCGGAACTGGAAGCGGAATACAAGAAGGAACTCAAGGCCGTCAGGACGGAATATGACAAATCCCTGGAGGAATACCGTCAAAGCCTGGACGCTATGCCCAGAGACAACAATGCGTTTTCCGCCCTGGCTTTTTCACTGCTTTTGGGAGAAGAATGATCGGCGCCGGGGAACGGGCCTACGCCTATGCCAAGGCCTGCGGAATTATCGGCAAGTCCTACTTGGGCCGCCGTATTGCCGCCCTTCACCCGGTAAGCCGCCTTTCAGAGCTGGACAGGCTTGTTTTTGGCATGGAAGCAAAGGAACTGCCGGAACGGGAACTGCTCCCCGATTTGGAGCGGCGTTTTTCCCGGCGTTCCGTGTCGGCCATCACCGCCATCCTCAATTCCTATAAAAACCCGCCGGAACTGTTGATTCTTTTGATTCAGGTATATGAATACGCTGATCTAAAAACCGCCCTGACACTCATCGCTGAAGGGGAAATTACCGCAAAACCGGCTTTTACCCCGCTGGGCCGTTTTGGCACGGTTCATTTTGAAGCATGGCCCGATCCTAAAGCAATGCTCGCCGGAACGGATTTTGAATTCCTTCTTAAACGGTACTTTAATAAAGCCGGTTCCGCAGAAAAACTTTCAGATGAAAATGAAGGAATATCCCTGGAAGCCGCCCTGGACCGGCACTACTATTCCAGACTGTGGGCAAGCCTGAAAAAACTGAAGAAGAAAGACCGCCGCGCTGCGGAAAAGATCACCGCGGAAGAAATCAGCCTGCGGAACTGCGCCTGGGTATTGCGGCTGCGAACCTACTATGGCATGAAGGACTATGAAGTGAAGCAGCATCTTATTGATATTAAAGAAACCCCCGGTCTTTGCGCGGACGCTCTGGCGGCGCTTGAGTTTTCTCTGGACAACCACAGTGAATGGGAAAAATGGAAACGCTTCCGCTTCCTCAACCCCGGTTCCTTTTCAGGTTCATGGCAAGCCGATCCCCGTTACTTCCAGAATGCCGCATCGGAGTACCTGTACCGTCTGGCTCTGCACAATTTCAGGCTTCAGCCTTCTTCCATAGACACAATTTTTTGTTTTATCAAACTTAAACAATTTGAAGAAGACCTCCTTACCAGCAATGCCGAAGGGCTCAGCATGGGCATGAGCGGCAGGGAAGTACTAACCATGCTGGAGACTGCCCTATGATACGCCCCCGGAAGATGAAGCAAATTGAGATGACCGTTCTTACACGGGATGTAGACCCGGTGATCGAATATTTGGGGCGGCGGGGGCTTATGCACTTTTCCGGCGACACTCTGTCCATGGAAGGAACAAGCGCCGGCAGCTCCGGCACAGTTGCCCATATACGGGAAAATCTGGACCGCCTTCATTCCGCCGCAGTATATCTGGGGGTGGAACTTCCCTCCGAACCGGAGGAGGAAACCGTTCTTCCCCATGAGGCGGAAGAACACCTGACAGGCACGCTCGTCTTAACGATCCTGGCCCTGAGCGCAAATGAAAACGAACAGCTTGGGGAAAAGAAAAAACTGGAAGAAACGATCACGGAAGCCCAGGCATTTTCCAAACTGAACGCGCCGTTTTCCGATCTGGATCAGCTTTCTTACCTGACATTGCGGGTAGGGCGGCTTGATCCCCGCCGCCAGGATGAACTGCGGGATAACATAGCGGAGAGGGCGGTAATCGTTCCTCTGGACAACACAGGGCGAATTTTAGCCGCCACTTCACGGAAAGGCCGCTTTGCCCTGGATTCCGCATTGAAAAAAGCGGCATTTACCCCCATTGCCGTTCCTGAAGGTTATAAAGGGGTTCCGGCAGACCTTCTGGCAAGCCTAAACGAGCGTATCGCCGCAGTGGAAAAAGAGCTTGCAAACATCGCCCTAAAAAAAGAAAATTTTAAGGAAGAATACGGCCCTTCGCTGCAAAAACTAAACGCTTCCTACTTAATGGCCCAGGCGGTAGAGGAACTCAAACGGCATTTGCGGGGAACACAGAATGTTTTTGTCATAAGCGGATGGGTTCCCGCAGATGAAGTTGCCGCCCTGGTGGAAGAATTAGGCCGCCGTACAGACGGGCGTACGGCAATCCGCTCTTATAACCCGGAAGAACTGGAAGATGTTGCAGAAGGCCGGGTAAAGGTGCCTGTTTCCCTTAAACACGGCACTTTTGTAAAAGGCTTTGAGCCGGTGGTGTTTTCCTACGGCGCTCCTCTCTACGGCACTCTGGACCCCACTCCCTTTGTCGCTTTTTTCTTTACAATCCTCTTTGGGATTATGTTCGGCGATGCCGGCCAGGGGCTGGTACTCCTCCTTTTGGGGTTTGTTTTTGGAACAAAAAGCAAAAGTAAATTCATTGCTTCATTCAGGCATTTTTCCGTTCCCCTTAAAGCGGTGGGGATTTCTTCAATGTTTATGGGTTTCCTGAACGGCGCATTTTTTACCAACGAAAAAATCTTTATTAAGCCAACCAGGTCTTTATTGACTTTCTTTATGCATATTTTTGGAATGTCCGGAGAAGCGCCGGAACGGATACTCCAGTTAATGCCGGAAAAAGGAAACATCGCCAAACTGTTTTACTTTTTTGGTTTTACTATCGCCGTGGGAGCAATCCTCAACTCCATCGGCCTTTTGGTAAACATCACAAACCAGTGTTCACTCAAGAAATATGAGAAAGCCTTTTTTGCTAAAACCGGCCTTGCCGGATTGCTC
This sequence comes from Spirochaetaceae bacterium, assembly GCA_031283025.1. GTDB lineage: Bacteria > Spirochaetota > Spirochaetia > Treponematales > Breznakiellaceae > WRIV01. The sequence goes on from JAITCP010000026.1 coordinate 4,073, forward strand.
CTCTTCTGGTATGCGTTATTTATCGCTGTGCGGATCATCATGGGGGGCCGTTTTGGAAACTATGACTGGATAGGGCTTGCTTTTCCGGTATTTTTGATTTTCTTCGGCCCTGTAATCCAGCGTCTTTTATCCGGTGAACGTCCCGTGCTTGAACACGGTCTTATGGTGTTTATAATGGAAGGGTTTGTGGAACTCCTTGAATCGGCATCCACCTATATTTCCAACACCGTCAGTTTTCTGCGGGTGGGGGCGTTTGCCCTTTCCCACGCGGTGCTTTCATTCATCGTCTTTACCCTTTCAGAGATGGTAGCGAATCTGGCGGCGGGTTCTCTTATTTCCTTTCTGATCATTGTTTTGGGAAACGCCATTATCATCCTGCTGGAAGGGATGATCGTTGCCATACAGGTAGTGCGGCTGCAGTACTATGAATTTTTTAGCAAGTTTTTTACGGAAACGGGGGTGGCCTTTAGTCCCTTCCG
>JAITCP010000027.1 GCA_031283025.1 Spirochaetaceae bacterium
AGAATTTGAGCTACAGGGCAAAAACACAGCCATTGATATTGGCGTTATTAATTTTGATGTGGTGCGGCTTTTTGGGAATTTGCCCATAACTATTAACGGCGAGCCTCCTGGTGATGATACTTCCACTGGTGACTATACTGTCAGGAAGATGAACATTTATATTCTGCCAAAACCCAGTGTTAGCGGCGGAGTGATTATAGTGCCATCTTGGTCGGCTTATATTGCGCCAGACGGCAAGTGGGCTCTTAATATAGAACAGCCGGATTCAGAAAAATCACTGGAGTTTCATGTTGAGGTAAGGCAGAACGGCGGCTATTTACGGAAAATGCTGATTACCGAAAATCCCATTACGGTTTTTGATACCGACAAAGAGATTGTTTTTGACGATTACCCAGGCGTGGACTTAGATGCGTTTCATCTGTCGGGAACCATAGAAGCAGTTGCGCCCGGAACCGGCGATTCCCGGTATTTTGACATCAGATTTTTTCGTAAGGACGCTGAACTAAACGGTGATTCTTATGATTGGAGTTTTTTGCTTAGCGATACAGATACGGGATGGAGCGCGTCCGGCAGGAAAGAATGGAAAACGACGATTCCGGCTTTAGAACTTCCCCATGAACTTAAATACTCATTTTCGTTCTATAAGGGAGGGAATATGTACCGCGGCCATTCCGGTATAACGATTACCAGCGATACGGATTTAAGCAGCATCGATCTTGGTGTTTTTACTTTCCAATAAGCCTATTCCAAACCCCGGTTTAGGGTTATACTGAATTGGGGGTATACGCATGGCTAAAAAAAACATTCCCGGGCAGGACAGGCTTATTGGTACGGTGGTTCCGGTCGGAGCGTTGCGTAGCAGCAAGAGCGCCGGAGTAGGCGAATTCCTTGACCTTGTCAGTTTTGCAGACCTCTGCGTTGACATGGGGATAAAGTTGATTCAAATACTCCCGGTCAATGACACCGGCGATCAAAGTTCATCCTACTTCGCCCTTACCGCTTTTGCCCTGCATCCCCTGTATATCAGATTGAGCGCCCTGGAAGAAGCCGCCCCGTTTTCTGGAGAAATTGACGCTCTTAGGGAAAAGTTTGATGCGGCAAGCCGTTTCCCCTATAACCAGGTTCTTAAGGCAAAGATGGAACTTTTGCAGAAGATTTACCGGGCAAACATAGATAATATCAAGAAGAACGCCGGGCTTATCGCATGGATAGAAGCAAATCCCTGGGTTAAGGCTTATGCGGTATACCGCAGAATTAAAACAGCCAATGAAGAAAGAAGCTGGAAAGAATGGGAACAGTACCGCGAGGTAAGCGCCGAAGACATTACCGCGCTGTGGAATGATCCCGCTCTTAAGGGCGAACATTTTTTCTGGGCATGGCTGCAACAGGCCCTGGACCGGCAATTCTCCCAGGCGGCCCAGGCCATACGGGGCAAGGGGATTATGCTTCAAGGGGACATCCCCATTTTAATGAACGAAGATTCCTGCGATGTCTGGTCTAACCCCGGTATTTTTCACGGCGATTTGTCCGCAGGAGTGCCTCCTGATATGTACAGCCCTACGGGTCAGAATTGGGGCTTTCCCATTTATAATTGGGAAGCTCAGGAACGGGACAATTACAGTTGGTGGAGGGCGCGGCTTAAGGCGGCGGAAAAGTATTACGATGCCTACCGGATCGATCATGTGCTGGGTTTTTTCCGTATCTGGGCTTCTTCCCGTGCGGACAATTCTTCCATGCTTGGCAGGTATATTCCCTATGTGCCGGTAACCCGGCAGGAACTGGAGGAACTGGAGTTTGACGCGGAACGGATACGCTGGTTTTCCGTGCCTCATGTCCCTACCGGGGAAGTGTGGGACGGCATACGGAATAACCACAGCGGGTCATGCCCGGAAGAGGAAATTGCGGCGGAGGCGGCGCAGGTTTTTGACCGCGCCCTGAACCGGATTGCCGGTGAGGAACTGTGGCTGTTCAAGGAAAATATTCAGGGGGAAAAGGACATTTCCGCCCTGGGGCTTTCTTCTGCGGCGGAAACGGCGCTGCTTTCGGCCTGGTATAACCGGCTTTTTATCGAATACGAGGAGGGGAATTTTTTCCCCGTTTGGTATTACCATGATTCCCGCGCCTATGCTTCACTTTCGGAAACGGAACGGGAAGGCATGGAAGAACTTCTTCTGGAACACAGTACCGTATCGGAAGCGATCTGGGAAAAAGAAGGAAGCAAGCTGCTTTCGGTTTTATCCGAATCTTCTTCCATGCTCCCTTGTGCGGAGGATTTGGGAGCCGTGCCGGAGTGTGTTCCTTTAGTGCTTTCACGGCTGCATATTTTGGGGCTGCGGGTAATACGCTGGTTCCGCAGTTGGGATAAAAAAGATCAGCCCTACATACCCTTTGAGGAATACCCCGAACTTTCGGTCTGCGCTACTTCAGTTCACGACAGTTCTACCCTGAGGGAATGGTGGGATACCGAAGCGGATCAGGAATATTTTGCGGGTTTTATCGGCGTGCCTTCACTGCCCAAAGTGTATAACCCCGGTACGGCAAAGATCATCCTAAAGAATGCCGCCGCCGCCGCTTCCCGTTTCCGTGTTTTCCAGATTCAGGATTTGCTCCATTTATCCCAAAAATGGTACGCCAGAGACCCCGCCCAGGAAAGGATCAACGTGCCGGGCACTGTCAATGATTTTAACTGGACCTACCGGCTCCCCGCTTCCATTGATGAAATCCGCAAAGACACCGATCTGCTGCAAAGCGTTAGGGAATTGGCGGAAGTCAAACCGGAAAAAGGAAAGTAACCGCAGATACAGGTGTAGTTTGCGATAATCTTTTTCTCTTATCGGGTGTAATCTTTACATTTTTCAATACTTATATTCACCTGTGTGAGGTAAAAATGAGAATAAAATATAAACTAGGCATTTTATTGGTAATTATCATAGCCATTATAGCGGCAAGGGTTTCTACAGTGCTGTTACTGCGGTTTTCCGGTATAAGCGTTGGTTTGAATTACCGGAATGCCGGATATTAAAAATGGCTACAGTACGCTCTGAAGAAATTGCCGGGTACGTTCGTGTGCCGGGCTGGTAAATATTTTTTCCGGTTTGTCCATTTCCAGAATTGCGCCGTCAAACATCACAACAACTTTATCCGCCGCTTCACGGGCAAAACCCATCTCGTGGGTTACTACCAGCATAGTCATACCCGCCTGGGCAAGGCCCTTCATAACAGAGAGGACTTCCCCCACCAGTTCCGGGTCCAGGGCGCTTGTGGGCTCGTCAAAAAGCATGATCTTGGGTTCCATGGCGAGGGAGCGGGCAATGGCAACCCGCTGCTGCTGGCCCCCGGAAAGCTGGGAAGGATACGCGTGCACCTTGTCAGAAAGCCCCACCCGGTCAAGAAGCTGCAGGGCCTTTTCTTTTGCTTCGGCGGGAGGGATTTTCTTTACCTGTACCGGAGCCAGCATAAGGTTTTCCAGTACCGTCTTATGGGGAAAAAGGTTAAAGTTTTGAAAGACCATCCCTACTTCCAAAAGGGAATCGTTTAATTCCTGGTGGGAAAGATGGATCGTGTTTACCCCGTTGGTACAATCAAAGAGCAGTTTGTCTTCTATGTAAATTTTCCCCGCATCAATGGTTTCCAGCCTGTTCAATGTCCGCAGGTAGGTAGATTTTCCCGCTCCGGAAGGGCCGATAATGCAGACCACTTCTTTCTGTTCCACCGTCAATGAAACGCCCTTGAGCACCTCCAGCGGGCCCTTGCCGTTTTTGCCGTGGAAGGTTTTGCATATATCAACAGTCTTTATCATGGACATCTGCAAACCGCCTATAGGTAAACCGAGTATTTTTTTTCCAGTTTATGAAAGATAAATGAAAAAACCGCAGTGATGATCAGGTAAAGGATCATTGCCGGTATATACACCATGGACGATGCCGTGGAAGACTGAATGGAACGGGTCTGCTTGGTTATATCGGTAAGGGCGATGATCGAAACCAGGGATACATCCTTAAGCATCATGATAAATTCATTCCCTACGGGGGGAATAAGACGGCGGATCGATTGGGGAATGATCACAAGGGACATGGTTTGGGCATAGGACATACGCAGGGCTTTGGCCGCCTCGAACTGGCCCTTGTCTATGCTCTGAATCGCCGCACGAATAATTTCTGCGCAATAAGCCGCTGAATTAAGGGTAAAAGCGATAAAGGCGGCAACAAAACGGTTGTTTAACGTTAAAACGGGGCTGATCATGGGAAGCCCAAAGTAGATAAAGTAAAGCTGCATAAGGAGGGGCGTGCCCCGAAAAAAGAAAATATATGCGGAACATATCCGGTTAGGTATGAAATGTTTGGACATCTTTCCCAAAGCAAGGAAAAGGCTTAACACCAGTCCCGCAGATACCGAAAGGATCGTCAGGGAAATGGTAACTTTAGCGCCCTCAAGAAGCGGGGGAATCCATTTGATTATTCTTTCTATCGTATCCATAATAGATTCCCTGCTTCCTTAGGTTTGCCCGCTTACCAGAGGGAAGAAACTACATCGGTTCCGAATATCCTCATGGAAATTCTCGGAAGAGTTCCGTCGGCAAAAAGTTCATTCAGCGCGGTATTCAGAGCGTTGGTAAGGGCGTCATTCCCCTTTTTCAGGCAGATGGCCAATACCTCGTCATTGCTGACTTCACCGCTGACTTCAAAGGGGTTTCCCGGCTTGGACAGATAATCGGCGGCCACTACGCTGTCTACCAGGATTACATCGGCCCGGTTCAAGGTAAGTTCATCAAAGCAGTTCATCACCTTGTCAAAACGGTATACCTCGTTAATTTTAAGCCCGGTACTTCTTTCCCATTCCTGAAACAGTTCGTCGGAAGTGGTTTCACCCTGGAAGGTAAGGCGCAGGCCCTGAATTTCCTCCAAATTCTTGGGTTTTGCAGAAGCATCCTTGCGGACTATCAAAAGCTGGGAATTAACCACGTATGGCCTTGTAAAGTTGTATCTTTTCGCCCGTTCTTCCGTATAGGTTACCGAAGACATAATACAGTCGTATTTATCTGTCTCCACCCCGGCAAAAATCCCGTCCCAGGCGGTATCAACATATTCCACCTGAAGCCCCAACTTGTCTGCCAGCGCTTTAGCCATCTCCACATCAAAGCCGATGGGGGTTTTACCGTCTTCAGCAAAGTATTCCATGGGGGGGTAGCCGATTTCCATACCCACCATTAGAAATCCCTTCTTCATGGTAAGTTCTCCCCGTTCGACCTTGGGTTTGCAAGCCGCCAGACAAATCAAAACCGCAATGCCCAGCAGGGCGATTTTCATGCTTTTCATCATTATTCTCCTTATTAAAGTTAACTGGGAAAAGTATAATGGTTTGGTTTATATTCGTCAATGAGTGGGCGGGAGCCGACAGGGCAACAGCACTTACTCTCCGAAGAGGACTTTGTGTAAAAAATCAAGGTTAAGACCGGCTCTAAACATTTTCCGTTTAATGCTTACCCGTTTGCCTGCGTCAATGGCTCGCAACC
>JAITCP010000078.1 GCA_031283025.1 Spirochaetaceae bacterium
AATATTTATTCCGTAGACAAAGAGGATGTTTTTAAGAACCTTTCGCTGCTGCTGGATTCGGCCATGAAAATTGCAGGGATAGAAAAACAAAACCTTGCAGCGGGATGTTTTGGCAGCGCAGGACTGGGCAGGGAAGAGGAGCAGAAACTTTTCCGGGAATTTTTTGATATGCTTCTGGGGCCGGAATTTCCGGTCAAACTCTGTACCGATGGGGAGATTCTTCTCTGTGGGGGTCTTGAGAACCTTGAAGGTTACTGCCTTATCGCGGGAACAGGATCGATAGCGCTGGGAAGATCCTTGGCGGGTGTTTTGGTACGTTCCGGCGGACACGGCTATATGTTGGGGGATGAAGGGTCAGCCGCATGGATCGGAAAAACCGCCATTGCCCGGATACTAAGGAGTCTGGAAAAGCGGGACATTCCCACAGATATGTCTGCCGCTATTCTCGAAACAGCCGGCCTAGCCCAATACGGCGATCTTATCCGGTATGTGCACCATGACGCGGATAAAGTAAAAGTTGCTGCCCTGGCCCCGGCAGTTACCGCCGCCGCCCGGAAGGGAGACCCCCTTGCCCTGGACATACTCCGTACCGGCGCTGAGGAACTGGCCCTGCTGGTCAAAAGCGTATTATTCCAGTCCCCCATGATACAGCGCCGTGAGCTGGTAATAGCCGGAGGCGTCATGGAACATGATGAGATAGTTACTGAAAAGCTCAAGGAAATTCTGGCCGGGGAGTTTCCCGATCTTATTATTACCCCTCCCAAAAGCCCCGCCCTAAAAGGGGCCTGTATGCTCGCCGTTGGCTACGGAACTGTCAGCGCTTCGCTTGGGGTTCAGGTTCCGTAAAAACTGTCAGTTACAACCGTAACGTCATGTGAAAATTTTGCCGGGATTCATGATGTTATTCGGATCAAGAGCCTTTTTGATCGCCTGCATCATCCTGAGTTCCGCCGGATCGATAAGCTCTTTCAGGTATTCCCGGCGCTTGATGCCGATGCCGTGTTCACCGGAAATTTTGCCACCCATCTTGTTCGTAACCTGATACAGTTCCCACAGGCAGTCTGCCTCGTTCTTCTTCCAGTCTTCCATTGACATGGAGGGGTCTTTTACCAGCGTGGCGTGGAGGTTGCCGTCCCCCGCATGCCCGTAGCAGGGAATTTCCATATTGTACTTCTTTCCTATCCGTTCCAGTTCCGGAATAATTTCGGGGATTCGGGAAACGGGTACTACAATGTCTTCCAGGCTCTGTATGGGGCTTATGACCTTCCATGCTTCGGCTACATTACGCCTCACGTTCCAAATGCGCTCAATATTGTTCTTGTCCTCAGCCACATACACCTCAAGGGCCCCGTGTTTCTTGCAGAGTTTCCCGGTCTCAATAAGGTCCATTTCAATCCGGATGCCGTTGTTACCATCCAATTCGATGAGCAGCATGGCTCCGCAGTTCTCATAGGGCAGCGTCTCGTTCAGGTACTTGCAGCTTGCAATACAGGATTTCTGATCCATGAACTCAATACTAGTGGGGGTTACGCCATGGGTCAGGATCACCGGCACCACGTCAATGGCTTCTTTGGGAGTTCTGAACAAGGCGAGAATATCCGATCTGGCTCCCGGATAAGCGATGAGTTTGACAATAGCCTTGGTAACAATGCCAAGGGTGCCCTCGGAACCGATTATCAGTGACTTGAGATCGTAACCCGAAACATCCTTGAAGACCTTCCCGCCCAGCCTGACAACTTCCCCTTCGGGGGTTACGAGTTCCATGCCGAGGATATAGCGTCCCGTAACGCCGTATTTAACCGCCTTACCGCCCCCCGCATTCTCGGCAATGTTGCCGCCGATGACGCAGGTTTGGAGGCTCATAGGATACCCCGCAAAAAACAGCCCCTCATCCTGCACGATGGTTGCAAGATCGTTGGTAACGATTCCGGCCTCAACCACCGCAACCATGTTCTCCTTGTCCAGTTCCAGCAGCTTGTTCATCTTTTCCAGGGAAATGACAATGCCGCCAAACCAGGGAATTGCGCCGCCTGAAAGCCCGGAGCCGGCCCCCCTGGGTGTAATGGGGATACGTTCCTTATTGGCGAGTTTTACTATTTGCGCTACTTGTTCCGTGCTGTCCGGCAGGACAACAACTTCCGGGCTGCGTCCGTACTCAGCCGCGTCGGTTTCATCGTGGGAATAGGCCTCTGTTTTCTCCTCATCCGTAAAGACACTGCCCTTGCCGCAAATATCCCGCAGAGCTTCCGTTATCGTTTGAGTTACTTTGTTATAAGCTGGCATTACTTCCCTCCTAAACGGGCTTCAAGCCGTTTTTGAAGTTCAGGGATCACTTGAAACACATCACCTACGATGGCAAGATCGGCCAGTTTATGCAGGTTCGCATCGGGATCGATGTTGATTGAAACAATGGTTTCACTGGTTTTAATACCCGCCAGGTGCTGGATCGCCCCGGAGATACCCGCCGCGATATACACTTTGGGAGACACTGTCTTGCCGGAAAGCCCAATCTGGTGGGGATAGGAAACCCAAGCCCTGTCCACCGCATCACGGGAAGCGCCTACCGCGGCGGCGCCGTTTATGGCATTCAGGGTTCCGGCAAGTTTATGGATAAGCGCGAAATTCTCCCCTTTCTTCAGGCCCCTGCCGCCGGCGACAATAACATCCGCCTCTTCCAGTTGAGCGCCGCCTGATTCTTCCCGCCTTAAACCCATCACTTCCACCCCTTTGCCTGACAAGGTCGGATCATAGGGAATAAGCCTGATTTCCCCTTTCCGGCTGTCATCGAACGGAAGCGGCCTGGAGGACTTGGGCCTGACCGTAGCGAGTTGGGGCCGGTGATCCGGGGTCTTAATCGTGGCCATAATGTTACCGCCGATAGCGGGTCTGGTTTGCAGCAGGTTTCCCGTACCTTCTTCAATATCAAGTTCTGTGCAGTCCGCAGTAAGGCCCGTGTGTACCTTTATTGCCGTGTACGGCATAAGGGTTCTGCCGGAACTCGTAGCCGCCGCAAGCAGGATAGCAGGCTTATAATCCCTGATGAGCTTTTCGAGGACCTGTGCGTAGGTTTCACAGACAAAGCAGGCAAGTTTCGGGTCCTGCACGGCGTACACCGCATCGGCGCCCTGTTTGATTAGCCGTTCCATATCTGCGCCGCTCACTGCGTGGCCGATAAGAATTGAAACCAGGGAAGTTCCCAGCTTGTCCGCCAGCTTTCGTCCCCGTGCCAGAAGTTCAAAGGAAACCCCTTTGAGTTTGCCCTCAAACTGTTCCGCCATTACCCATACCGCGTTTGCCGCATCGCTCATGTCAGTACTCCTTTTGTTTCAAGCAAATCGATAATAGCGTCAATCGCCTCGTTCAGAGAAATGTCATCGGTAACGGTTATGCTCCTGCCGCTGCGGGTAATTTTCGGCGTATTGATGCTGACAACCCTGGTAGGGGAGCCTTTCAGCCCCAGGTATTCGGGTTTCAGGTCCATACTCTCCGCAGAATAAACGGGATAATCCAGTTCCATGGACCTGATTTTCCCGTCCAGAGTGGGAAGCCGGGGTGATGCCGCTTCTTTTACGACAGAGATGAGGCAGGGTAGAGGCACGGAAAGTGCTTGGTAGCCCTCTTCAATCAGCCGTTCTACCAGAATTCGCTTGTCTTTTATCCCGCAGATCCTGGCTACATAGCTTGCCAGGGGCAGATCAAGCCAGGCGGCAATACCGGGACCGACCTGAGCTGTGTCGCCGTCGGTGGCGCGTTCGCCGGTTACGATAATGTCAAAATCGCCGATAGCGCGGATGGCTTGCGCCAGAGTGTAGGAAGTTGCGTGAGTATCGGAACCGCCGAATTTTTTGTCTGATACCAATACCGCGTCGTCGCATCCCATAGCAACCGCTTCTTTTAACACCCGCATCGCCTGAGGCGGCCCCATGGAGAGGGCGGTTACAGTTCCCCCATGCTGTTCTTTAATACGCAGAGCGGTTTCCAGGGCATAGAGATCCAGCGGGTTTACCACAGTTTCAATCCCTGTCCGTATGACCGTACCGGTAGTTTGGTCCATTTTTACGTTACTGCTCTCCGGTACTTGTTTGATTGGTACAATAATTTTCATTGTGGGATAAAAAAGCGGGAAACGGGAGTCGGACCCGCGACATCGACCTTGGCAAGGTCGCGCTCTACCACTGAGCTATTCCCGCAATCTAAAGCCAAAAAACACCGCCATCCGTGGCGGCTAAAACAGTTCTGAGCCGCGAAGGGATCGCCTTCCGTTCGCAAACGTCCTGTTTGCTCATTCCAGGCCGGGGTTCAACCCTTTCGGCACCATCCCTGGTGCCTTTTCCTCCCTTAGGTTGGTGGGCTGAACCCTTCGATCCCTTCGCGCATTTACCATAAAAGGTTCAACCTATTCTCTGAGCCGCGAAGGGATCGAACCTTCGACCCGCAGATTAAGAGTCTGCTGCTCTACCAGCTGAGCTAGCGGCCCTGGGATAAGAAGTGTATACCATTGGATGTACCACGCTTCTACTCAGCCGCTTACCCCCTGGACATTTACTGTCTGCGTTCGACAGGACTCGAACCTGCGGCCTACGGATTCGAAGTCCGTCGCTCTATCCAGCTGAGCTACGAACGCTTACGGCGGATACTGCTCAAAGATTGGGTGGATGACGGGGTTCGAACCCGCGACAACCAGATCCACAATCTGGGGCTCTACCGCTGAACTACATCCACCGTGAACAAGATTATATTCCCCCAAAGAAAAAAAAAAGTCAAGCCTGGGTGATAGAATTTCATAAATTTAGTTGTTTTTTTTACCGATGATCAGAAAGGAGGCATAATTTATGGAAAATATGCAGGTTTTTTCGCTGATTTTAGCCAAAGAAATCGAGATTTTGGAGAAAATCCCCCCCCTCCAGGGGATGATTCGTAGCGCGGTGATCAAGCGTGAATGGACCGATTACGAGGCTCTTACGGAAACAGTCAACGAACTGGGGGAGAGCTTTGAAACGCTTGATGCGGAGCGGGAAGCGGTTTTTAAGGCTGTCGGCGGGGACAAAGAGCCGGAATCGTTCTATGCCTGGGCCGCGACGCTGCCTTCACGTGAACGGGAAGAAATCGCCGCATTGTACCGCAGGCTCAAGCTGGCAGCGCTACATATCAGGATAGCAAACGACACCCTGATGGAATACTTGCGGGAAGTAAAATCCGCCGTGGCGGGTGTTTTGGAACGGGCATATCCGGACAGGCGGGGAAAAATGTATTCCCGCAAAGGCACTGAACGTGAAGCGGATATGCGGAGCGTTATGGTAAACCATACCTTTTAAGGAGACCTTATGACTTCTACCTTTCAGGGATTAGAAATCGGCAAGCGCGCCGTTGCCGCCCACCAGCAGGCGTTGAATACCACTGAACACAATCTGGCAAACATGAATACAGAGGGCTATTCCCGGCAGCGGGTGGAGTTTTCCGCTTTTGAACCTATTTACATTCCGGGTCTGGAACGGGAAGAAACCCCCGGCCAGATAGGGCAGGGCGTTATAGTCCAGCGCATAGGGCGGCTCCGGGATGAACTCCTCGATCAACAGATTATAGCCCATGCCTCTACGGAAGGGTATTGGGACGCCCGTGATCCCTACATAAGGCAGATGGAGCAGATTTACCACGAGGTAGGGGATACTTCAATCCGCGGGCGGCTGGATCAATTCTGGAACGGCTGGCAGGAACTGTCCAATTTTCCCGCCGATATTCCCCCCCGGACAGCGTTGGCGGAACGGGGTAAAACCCTTGTAGACGCAATACAAAAGAACTTTAAGTCCCTCAAGGGCCTTCAGGACATGGCCGAACAGGACATACGGCTCACCACAAACCGGGTTAATAATCTTACCGGGCAAATAGCCGGCCTTAACAAGGAAATCCAGCGCATACAGGCCCAGGGGGATAATCCCAATGATCTTATGGACAGGCGGGACCTGCTGACCGATCAGCTTTCTTCATTGATCGACATTACCGTGGATCGCCGTGATCCGGACGAATTTATGATTCATACCGCGGGCATGATCCTTGTCCAGGGGGGCGTAAACAGGGAATTCACCCTGCGCCCTACTTTGGGGGAAGAAGGTTATTCCCAGATTTATTGGAAAGACACCACGCAGGAAGTGCATTTTAGGGACGGAAGACTGGCGGCCCTTATAGAATTGAGGGATGTAACCATACAGGATGAAATTCGTTCCCTTGACAACTTTACCATGAATTTTATGGATTTGGTAAACGAAGTCCACCGGCAAGCCTATGATCTTACCGGCGGAACAGGAAACGATTTCTTTGTTGAGCGGCCCTATGTGACCAACGTAAACGGCAATTATGACCGCAGCGGCGACGGCGTCTTTGATTCAAGCTATATTTTCAGGATCAACGGAACCAACGCCCTCGAGCTTAATGCCCAGACCGGTTTGGAAGGGGTAATTACCCTCTCAGGGCCGGACGGCAATGTGGAAGTCCGTTACTTTCCAACAGATACCGTAGCGGACATTATCAACCGGATCAACAGCTCCGGCGCGGAAGTGGCGGCCCGGCTTAACCGGGAAGGGATGCTCCAGTTAAAGGGAACCCCTGCGGAAGGCTGGGAAAATCCCGATTTTGTCATCCGCCATGTGGAAGATTCCGGTTATTTTCTGGAAGGCTATGCAGGGCTTCTTAACGCGCGGGGCCCGGACGGGGCCTTTGACTGGGGCGGCCCCGACGCGGTAACCGCCCTCCGCGGCGGAAGTAACGATTACGCGGCCGCTCCTATAGCCCATCCTTCCGGCTGGATAGAAATAAACCCCCTTATACTGCGGGACGTAACCAACATTGCCGCGGGGTTCGGTGAAAATGGCCGCTCCGCAAATCCGGGCAACGGAGAAGCGGCCATTGCCATTTCCGCGCTGCGCCACAACCGGGTAATGGTGGGCAAAAACATGACCTTTGACGAATACTTTGCCGACACCGTAGGCAGGGTAGGGGCAATGGGGGAACGGAGCGGCAGCCTAAGAGAAACCAATAACATAACCATGAAGGAACTCAAGGAACAACGCCAGTCCGTGGCAGGGGTGAACATCAATGAGGAATTGGCGGATATGCTCCGGTACCAGCACGGCTTTAACGCGGCGAGCCGTTTTATCACAACGATCAACGCAATGCTTGATACGATCATCAACAGAATGGGAGTCTAGTAAAATGTTCAGGCGATATAGGGAAATTATAAACAGGAGATTGTAACCATGAGAAGAATATCATCCGATATGCCAACTTCGGATATGCAGTACAGGCTGCGCCGGCAGGAAGAGTCTTTAGCCAACATACAGTCAAAACTCAGCTCCAATACGCGGATCAAAGAACTGCGAGACGATCCTATGGCCGCATCCCATTCGGTACGCTACGATTCATACCTTACCCGGCTGCAGCGTTATGAAACAAACACCCGTTTTGCCATGGAACACTACGATCTTCAAGACAGCTACCTGAGGGAATTTAACGACATACTCCAGAGGGTCCGGGAACTTGCGGTGCAGGGCTCCAACGGAATCTATGGGCCTGATGACACAAGATACATCGCCATAGAAATAAACGAACTCCTTAAGGAATTAGCGTCCATAGCAAACAAAACAGGCATTGACGGCAAACAGTTGTTCGCAGGGGACAAGGCCTTTACCGAACCGTTCCGTCTGATTGAAGGAACCGTAGAGGGAGGCGGTGAATTGTTGATTGTGGGAGTGGAATACCGGGGCGCGGGAGCCAGCCGCCGTACAGAGATTAGCGACGGCACATATACCACGCTGGATATAGGGGGCGGCGAGGCATTCTGGGCGGAAAGGATGAATGTTATTTCCGGTACTGACGCAACCAATTACCGGGTTACCCAGGACAGCGCCTTTTTTGTAGACGGAGTGGAAATAAAGCTTTCCACCGGAGACACCCTCCATACCATTATCGCCAAAATAAACGAATCCGCAGCTCCTGTTAAGGCCTATGTAGACCCGGAAACCCGCGGCCTGGCCCTTACCGGAACCAACCCCCACCTTATCCGCATGGAAGACAGGCAGGACTCCCGCGTATTGCAGGATTTGGGGATAATCCGGCCCAACAACGATCCCTATGCCACCAACTGGCATGAAAGCGCCCTTGTTTCCGGGGGATCGGCCTTTGACATGGTAATCCGGCTCAGGGACAGCCTGTACCGGCATGATCAGGAATTTGCCGGAAGCCAGGGTTTAGGCGGCATTGACCTGGCCCTTTCCAACATTGCCGCCCGGCTTACCACGGAAGGAAGCCGCCGGGAACGCTCAGAGATGACCTGGAAGCGTGTTAACGAAGAAATAATCAATGTATCTGCGGCTTTGGGACGGGAACATTCTCTTGACTATACAAACGCCGCTATGGAGCTGGCAATGATTGATTTTGCCCAACGTGCGGCGCTGCAGACTGCCGCCAAGGTGATTCCTCCAACGCTGCTCGACTTTTTACGGTAGGGAACCTCTAAAAACCGGTTGTTTTTAGAGGTTCCTTTGCAATTTCTCGCCCTTTGGGCTGCGAAACGTGCGTTTTTAAGATTATTTTAACAGGAGTTTAGCATGAAAATACAAACAAAGGCTTACGGATTAATTGAAATTGATGAACGCCAGAAGGTGTCTTTTCCGGCGGGGCTTTTTGGCTTTGAATCCGTCAAGGACTATGTGCTTATTGACGCGGAGCGGCAGCCTTTTTACTGGCTTCAGTCCCTGGAAGCGGAGCACATCGCCTTTATAACGATCAATCCTTTCCTGTTCCGGCCCGATTACGAATTGGACATAGAAGATGATCTGTTAAAGGACATAGGCATTACCAAGGCGGAAGACGCCCTCGTTTTTTCCATCGTTACCATTCCTCCTGGCGGCCCCATGACGGCAAACCTCCAGGGCCCCCTTATCATAAACCGGGAAACCCGCATAGGCAGGCAGGGAATATTAAGTGATTCGCGGTGGAAAACCAAGCATGATATTCTGGAAGAGTTAAAGCTGGCCGGTACGGGCGGAAAGGACACGCCATGCTGATACTTTCAAGAAAGATCAATGAAAAAATAATGATAGGCGACGAAATTTCCATTTCCGTTATAGAGATAAGGGGCGATCAAGTTCGTATTGGGGTAGACGCTCCCAAAACGGTAAAGGTATTCCGTCAGGAAGTTTTTGACTCTATCAAGGCGGAAAATAAAGCCGCTGCGGAATCAACGCCTATTTTCCCGGAATTCGATTTTGGGATTCGGGAATCACTTTAACCGCTCATTCTGCGTCCCTATTGGCGTCAAAAAGATCATTAAAATCCCCGGAAATATGGTAAAATACGTCCAGTAAGGAAGGATCAAACTGAACGGACCTGGATTCCATCATCTTTTCCATTGTTTTTTTATGGTCGTATGCCGGTTTGTAGCTTCTTTTCATCCGTAAAGCATCGTATACGTCCGCTATTGCGACAATTCTTGCCGCCAGGGGAATCATGTCTCCCTCAAGATTAAAAGGATACCCGGTGCCGTTCCACCGTTCATGGTGGGAAAGGGCTATTTCTTTCGCCATGGGGTTTGGATAGGTGGAAAGAATAAAAGCGCCGTTTTTGGTATGTTCCTGCATTACCGTCCATTCCCAATCAGAAAGGGGCCCTTCTTTGTTAAGAATGTCATCGGGAGTGCCGATTTTTCCCACGTCATGCATGGATGCAAGAAAGCCTATGTTATCAATAAAATCAGCGTCTATGCGGTCATATCCTTTTTTGTTAAACAGTTCCTGCGACAAACGCAGGGAATACTTGTTGACGCGGGTAATATGCCGCCCCGTATCGTTGTCTTTAAGTTTAGAGGCTTCCAGAAGGCTTAAGAACACGCTGCGCAGCAAACGCCTGTTTTCTTCGGTTACATCGTCAAACATAAAAATAAATTCTTCCGGTTCCCGCTTGGCTATATCAAGCGGAAAAAGGTAGAGCTTTGCCTGGGTGGTAACGGTTTCCCGTGTTTTTATTTTTACCTCTCCCTTCCACGAATAACCGTTATTTCCGGTAAGAACTATTTCCCGGATTTGCTTAATATCTTCAAGATTTATATATTTGCCAAAAATATCGGTAAAATATTGTCCGGCAAATTTATTGGCGACGGGAAGCAGTTTCTTACAGGAACTATTGGCAAAAATAATTTTTAGTTCTTTGTTTACAAAAAAGACGGGAAAAATGCTGTTGTCAAAGATATTTGCTTCAGTAAAATACTTTGAATTTCTGCCTAATTCATCGGCAAGCCTGTCATTGTACATTTCTTCAGGTTGTGCCTGAATATCGTCTAAAAAATCTTCTGAGTCCTCCAGTTCTTCCAGTTCTTCTTCTTTTTCCATAATGCTACCCATTTTGTTTATGTAATTCGGCATCGCTCTTCCTAAGATATAGTGGACCGGAATCGGGCGAATGCGGCTCTTTTTCAGAGTCTAATAACTTTCCTTCCACTAATATACACTTTTTAATGGCTAAATTCAACAATTCCCCCGGATGAGCGCGCTGATAGGCAGGATCGGAGGCCGTTTGGGGAAAAACGGCGGCAAGTTCGGGAAAAACCAGGGGGGCAGCCGGGCCTGTTATCAAGAGGGAAGGGGAGGGGGCAGCCTTTTTTACCAAGAGGGCAAGATTTTGAGCGTCAATGTCCGCAAAATCCCCTATTCTTTCCCCCCTGCGGTACAGGGCGGTAAAAAAGGCGTTTTTTTTTGCGTCCATCACGGGCAGGACTATTCCTGGCCAGAAGGAAAGGGATTCAGCCATACAGTCAAGGGTAGGGATGGCAATAAGGGGAATTCCCAAAGCAAGGGCGATTCCTTTTGCGGCGGCAAAGCCTATACGGAGCCCGGTAAAAGAACCTGGCCCTTCCATGCAGGCGGCCCCCCCAAGTTCCTCTTTTTTAAGGCCTGCCATGCGTAAAAGGGTGTCTGCGCCGTCCATGATCAATTCTGAATGTCTTCCGCCGCCGGAAATTTCCAGGTAATACCGTTTTTCTTCGTCCGGCTTCCCTGTTTCCACAGCCAGACCTAATGCAAAGGTGTCTGACGCGGTATCAAAGGCAATTATATTCACTTTTCATCCGTTTTTGTACAGAATTTTCCGTTTTCCGTCTTCCCTAATGACAATCTCTACCTTAAAAACTTTATCCTGGGGGAGGAGGCTAAGCCGTTCAGGCCATTCTATTATACACACCCCCTTTCCGTAAAGCAATTCTTCAGCTCCGGCAAGCCTAAAATCTTCGTCCCCGGCAAGGCGGTAGGCGTCTATATGGTAGAGAGGCGTCTTGTTTCCGTATTCGTTGATTATCGTATAAGTCGGGCTGGTTATCTGCCCTGAAATTCCCAACGCACGGGCAATACCTGCGGCAAGAACTGTTTTTCCCGCCCCAAGCGTCCCTTTTAGGGTTACAATACTGCCGGGCCCAAGCAGCCCGCCTATTTTTTCCCCCAAGAGCAGCGTTTCCTCAGGAGAGGAAGAAACATACTCCCCGTAAACGGCGCTCTCATTCATGGGTAAAAGGGCTTTTGCCGGAGGGTCCCCCCTTATAGGGGTAAGCCGTCGTTCTCATCCAGCAGCGTTATAAACTGTTTTACCGCTTTAACAAGCGGAAGTAAAGGATAATCTACATGTTCCATATCGTTGATAATAACTTCGCTAATACCTGTAGGTTTTGTTTCCATGGTAAAATTGATGTTGCTTTCAACTGTTTCATTTATTAGTTCAATTTCCAATGTTCCGGAATAAAGCCGCCGATAATAAATTGGAACATCTTTTCGAATCAAGCTTTTTAATGATGTAACTCTCATTACTTTTCCCTATTACAGTATTTTATTCTAAAAATTATCAACTGGTCAATAATCCTTATATTCATACACCAGGGCATTAATGACATTAAGGCCTTTTCTGGGAACTTTTAGGAATTTAATATGCATTATGGAAGATGCCGCTCCTGAGCGGTTTATCCGTAAAATCTGGCCCAGCGCCGCAACCGACATATTTTCCTCATAATAATCGAATTCTATCTTTAACCGGGAGCCGGCGGGGACGGAAAAAGCGGTTTTAATAGCGCAGCCGCCTATTGAAAGATCGGTGATCATTCCCTGAAGGCGCCGTTTTTCAACCGTCAATTTTGGCGGTTTATTCCGCTTTGTCGGTTCAAGATGTACCAAAAAGAAACCACAGTCCATATCTATCTGCCTTCTCCTAAAACGCCGCTGGGTCATTGCCTTAACACCCCCCCGGTTGCGGGAAAGAAGTAAGGCCGGCCCATAAGAAGTATCCTGATTATCAAGGATTTGGCTTTCAAATGAAAATCCTTTGTTGGTTTTTGTAAAAAAGGCAAGTTTTACTTTAGTTCCCCGTGCAAAGGCTATACGGCTTCCTATGGAACTTCGCGGACTTTCTATCAAAACGCTGTCTTTTTGGGAAGAAATAACCCTTGTCTGGTAGGATTGCTGGTTTACGGAAAGTACCATATCCATGCCCGCGGATAAAATCTGATCGGAAGCGGCGCCCGGGCTGGTATTATGGTACAGCTCTATGGCATTTCGGGTAGAAAAAAGAAGAGCTACCCTTTGCTGAGCATCCGCGTCAGAAACGGGGGATTTTTCAATTTGCTTATAGGTTTGTTTGAAGTGTTTGTCCAAAAGCGGCGGGTTGGCTACAGCCTTTTCCGCATCAACAACGCCGTTGTTTTTTAACACATATTCCAATACCCGCCCTTGATCCCGGCTTAGGCTATAGGTTTTTCTAATCCGGTACAGGGTAAAGATAGAAAAGCGCCGCGTGGAGCTTGATGCCGCTCCTTTTGATGGTTTTTTGCCTACGCCAAGGCCGTGCCGTAACAGGCTGCTGATTAATGCCACCGCAATAATTGCCACCAGACTAACTAAAAGTATGGTTCCCGCTACAGGATCATCCTCTTTGAAGTAAGTCGGCGTTTGAAGCAAGAACCAGCTCATTGTAATCCTTCCTTCCGGTGAATAACGCCTAAATCAATGCCGCCTAGAATACCGGCAAGGCAAAGAAGCCGCGGAGAAAGCTCATATTCCGCCAGATCTCCCACTAAAACGGTATCGTTATTTTCATAAGCGGAAGCCAGTTCTTTCAGGGCGGTACTGAATTCGTCAATGTAATCTTTCAGGTTCAAGCATCCGTCCGGTACGGGTACTTCAATGGTTTCCAAAGGGGCGCCAAAGTGCTTAAAGAGGAAAATCAGGCGGAATACTTTTTCCGCCAGTGTGGAAAAAACGCTTATTGTTTCCGCCGCCCGCCCATCCTTGCCGGTCTGAATATCCAGAGGAAGTTCCTCCAGCCTTTTGGCAACTTCTTCTATCAAAGTTTGGGAACCGGCAAGCTCGCGGGAGGGATCCTCTATTTCCCGGATACGCTCGGACACCAGGGAAAGAGTTCCCGAAACGGGGAAATTCCCTTCCAGTGTTTTAATTACCAGGTTAAACAACTCAGGAGCGTTTGATTTAAGAAAGAGGGCAGTGGCGGACTTTTCCCAGCGCTGACGGTTTTCATCCCGTCCTGCCTCATCGAGGGTTTCATAGAATTCCAGATCGTCTTTTAGCCCCAGCAGGGCTTCCAGCATCAGTTCCGCCCAGCCGGAAGTCTTGACATTAATGGAAGCAATTTCTTCCAAAGGCATATCAAAAACGGCGTCCAGGGAGCTGCTGCCGTACATTTTTCCGTCCAGTTCCAGGCCGCTTATAAAAAAAAGCGAGCCTTCCAGCCAGTTTTCAATTCCCGCAAGAACGTCCCCAACCTTTTTTTCCGATTCAAGGGTAATATCCGCCGGTTTGCCGTTTATGCGTATATCCATGCCGCCTCTATCCTGGAATAGTTTGTAAACTTCCAAAAAACGGTTGTTTTTAGAAGTTCCTTTGCAGTTTTTCGCCCCACGGGCTGCAAAACGTGCATTTTCTAGCGGTAAATCTCTAAAAACTGAAGTTTTAAAGATTTCCGTTTATCATTAACATCCCGAATTTTCTTTTACCGCCTACTGCCGTTTATTGAGTTAGCCTGCCGGCTAAAATTTTCCAGGCTGGTTCCCATTTTCTCCATACGTTCATAGGCATCCTCCATAAGGCCGTATTGCCTTCTTAGGGACGCTTCTTTTGCTTCAAGCTGCCTGTCCAGTGTTGCAATACTCCGTTCTTCCTGCTTAATCTTGGAATCAATGGTTCCGGTTTTAAGGGAAATAATTCCCCCTATCTCCACATAGGGTTTTAACAGGTTTTCCATGTTAAAGGAAACGCCGGAATCAACGATAAGATCGCCGTCCGTATCGTAGCCAAATAGCTGCTGTATGGGCCTAAGATCACCCTGCAGCGCAGCATCCAGAACTTTTTCGTCAATTTCAAGGTATCCCCGCAGCCGGGCGGGATCATAGCCTGTGGTGGCTCCGGCGCGGCGTACATCCGTCCCTATCCCTATTTGGGCAAGCATGGAAAGTTCCGGTCCTGCCTGTGTCAGGTAAGAGCCGGTTACCGTCTGTAAAAGGTTATTTCTAAACTGGTTGATTATGGAATCTCCGGAAAAAACTCCCAGCCGTTTGCGCATTTCCGCTCGTTCTTCCGGAGTAAAATAAGTCAGTTCATGGATTACCCGCTCGTCATTTCTTGTAAGAACGTTAAGTTCCCCTATCAGCCGGTTATAATTCCCCACCATGGTAATAATTGCTTCTTTGGCGGCTTCCCGGTCAGGCTCGATAGAAACGGTTACTTCTTCCGGGGAAGGCGCCTTGGCAAGTATCTTTACTCCGGGAATAAGATCGTCTATTTCATTGGAGGGCCGTTTTATTTCAATCCCGTCCATAACAAGAACAGCGTCCTGAGCGGTGGACAGGGCATTGGCTGGTTTGGTATCCGGCCTTGGCGCGGTATTAATTATTGCCACATTCCGTATGGAAAAATCACGGTGGGTATTGTTGTTGACAATTTCCATGGAAGCAATAGTCCTGCCTGCGGTAATTTCATCAAGGTTTATACCGGTAGAAATAAACCCCTCCGAATCCTTTACCAGCGGCAATGCTGCTTTGGTTCCGTCCGTAAAGACAAGGGAAATGATACCCATATCATCCACCCGTATCGGAGCGGCGGGGGGCTCCCATTCCGGTAACGGTACGGAAGAAGGATCGTTTTCAATGGTAATGCCGCCAAAACTAACTGAACCGGCCCCGGGAATTTCCGGGCCGGAGGGCGGCGTTTCCGGTTCATCAAGGCCGGGAGGTGTAACTTTGGTGGAGCTTTCAAAATGCAAGACCATGCCTTTGTGGGCGCTCAATTCCTGCGCGTCTTCCGAAAAGCTGATGGTTTTTGCGCCGCCCGCCGTTACGGTAAGGCCGCCTGTGAAAACATCGGCTTTTTCCGGCAAGGATTTTTCTTCGGGGCTTTGTTCCGTTATTCCCACACGGCGCGCAAGGCTTTCTGCGGCGCCGGAAAAAGAAAGCCGGTTTTCCGCTCCGGTAACCAGCGATTCCAAAAGCAGGGATTGCGTCCCCTTTTCAACGGCCATGACGCTTGCCCTGATCGTTCCCTTACCCCGGCGGTTCAGAACTTCCGTAAAATCTTTGAGCGTGCCCCCCCGGTAATCAAAGCTGATTTCATTGTTTCCCACCTTAAAGGTATAAGTTCCCGCATCAACCTTAAAAGAAGTTTCCAGGGGATTGGAAAGAAAGCGATCCGCTTTGGCGGTTCGTTTGACTATAAAACTTTTTTCCTGTTCCACCGCCTGTCTTGTGGCGGTAGCGCTAAGGACAGTTTCATTGGAAGAACGGGCTGTTCTGTCTGAAAAAGGATTCTGAAACGAATAGAGGGAACGGGCGCTTTCCCTAAGGGTAGTAATACGGCGGCCCAAATCCTGCCAGTATCCTTTTTCCGATTTGTACGATTCTATCTGCTGCTGGGCGCGGTCCCTGGGTATCCGTTCGACCTTCATCAGGTCTTCAACGATTTTTTCAGAACCAAAACGGCTTTTTACTCCAGGTATGTAGATGTCAGACATAACCCCTCCCTTACGGACTGCCGTCTTGGGGATCGGCATACAGGCGCTTTACGTTTATATCCGCTCGTCAAATAAAAAGCCAATGGTCTCCTTAAGCCTGGAATGGAGCCGCTGCAATTCTTCAGGCGGAAGCACCTTAATCACTTTATCGGTTTCCGGATCAAGAACCTTTACGATAATTTCGTTGGAATGGTGATTCACCTCAAATTTAAGTTTTTTATTGAAGGCTACGGTAATTCTTTCCAAATCCGCCATAATATCGGGCGGCGTCTCATTCCGGCCTTCCGGAAGAGATTTATTGATTGTTTCTGCCGCCTCCGCCGTTTTAACTTCTGCGGTTTTGGGTTGGGCGGCTTTTACGGGAACCCGCTCCTGGGCCAGTTCCGCCTGAGGAATTCCGTTTCCTGCCGCAGGAACCTGCATATACATAACTCACCTCCGTGTGTAAACATACCCTGCAATGTTAGAGTAAAAAAGGAAGAGAGGGGAAGGGCGCGAACTTCCCCCTCTCCCCTTGCTGAAGCAAGGGCCTTTCCTTCCCGGTTTTCCGTTAAAAACAGAAAACCGGAATCGTTCCAAAAGACGACGTCCAGCAGTCTCTTAAAACGATCAAACCATTAGCCAAGCAACTGCAGTACAGACTGGGCCCTGGTATTGGCCTGGGCCAACATCGCCGTTCCCGCCTGATTAAGGATGGAATCCCTGGTATAGCTCACTATTTCGTGAGCCATATTGGCATCCCTGATCCTTGATTCGGCAGCCTGAAGATTTTCCGAGGCGATGGCTACGCCTTTGGCGGCTGTCTCAAAACGGTTTTGATAAGCGCCCAAATCCGCACGCTGTTTACTGACCATCTTTAGGGCCTCGTCAACCGTGCCAATAGCCTTGTTGGCTCCTTCCGGACTGGCGATGGAAACGGAATCCGCATCGCCCTGAACAGATTGTAAACCAAGGGCTTGAGCGGTCATAGTGCCGATAAAGACCTGTTTGTTCTGGTCCATATTGGCTCCGACTTGAAACTGCATAACACGTTCCACAGTAGAATTCTGGGCAAAAGCCCCGGTCAATATGTTCATACCGTTAAACTGAGCATGACTCGCTATACGGTTGACTTCGTCGACCAATTGGGAAACTTCCACCTGAATTTGCATACGGTCTTCATCGGTATAGATTCCGTTGGCTGACTGTACCGACAGTTCCCGTATACGGTGCAGAATATCCTGGGTTTCCTGAAGGTATCCTTCAGTAGCCTGGATAAAAGACACGCCGTTCTGAATATTCCGTTCCGCCTGGTTAAGGCCGCGGATTTGGCTCCGCATTTTCTCGGAAACTGCAAGCCCGGAAGCGTCATCACCGGCCCTGTTGATCCTCATGCCGGAGCTGAGCTTTTCTATGCTCTTTGCTACATCGGCATTGGTAACCCCCATAAGGCGATCGGTATACATGGCGCTCATGTTGTGATTGATTATCATAATTACCCTCCATGAGTTGCTAACTCCGGCAATCCATGCCAGAGCCGTTCCATACGGAAGCAGGGCAGAAGGATCGCGCCTATCCTGCCCCAAACCCTGACAGAACGAAGCCGCTTACGAACAAACCGTATCGTAAACGGATCCGTACCGCCGTATGGTACCCATGGTTTTTACCGTACATAACATAGGTAAAAAGGGTGTTTTTCAAAGAACAAGCCGGATTTCTCCGGTTTACCGGATTACCCCCGGTATAAGGAAATTCCCCAAGGCCTCCTTGGGAGACCCTGGGTTAACATTTCCCTCAACTTACAATATACAATGCTATTGTAAAAGTTGCAATACAGAAGTAGCCCTCTGGTTCGCCTGGGCAAGCATGGCGGTTCCCGCGTTGACCAGGATTTGATCGGTAACGTACTTGACAGTCTGGCTCGCCATATTAGCGTCCCTAATCCTTGATTCAGACGCCTGCATGTTCTCTGCCCCAATGTCCAATCCGCGTACCGCGTGTTCCAGCCGGTTCTGGTAGGCTCCCAGGTCGGCCCGCTGTTTGTTGACCACTTTAATGGCCTCGTCCAGGGTGCCGATTGCCCGGTTCGCGTCATCAGGGTTGGCAAGGGTAATAAATTCGCCGTTTCCCGCGTTGCGGATTCCCAGAGCGGCGGATGTCATGGTGCCGATATAAACCTGCTTCCGCTGATCCATATTGGCCCCGACATGAAGCCACATGGAACCGGTAACGGTGTTTTCTCCCGTACTCCGGGCAAAGCGGCCGGTAAGCAGATTCATGCCGTTAAACTGGGCATGGCTGGCTATGCGGTCTACTTCGTCCACAAGCGCGGAAATTTCTACCTGGATGTAAAGCCGGTCTTCCTCGGTATAGACTCCGTTGGCCGCCTGGACAGCCAGTTCCCTCATCCTTTGGATGATGTCCTGACTTTCCTGGAGGTAGCCTTCAGTAACCTGGATAAAGGAAATACCGTTGGTAGCGTTGGTCGAAGCCTGATTTAGACCCCGAATCTGAGCCCGCAGTTTTTCCGAGACCGCAAGTCCGGAAGCGTCGTCCCCCGCCCTGTTGATCCGTAAGCCAGAGGAGAGTTTCTCCATGTTTTTGGTGAGGCTCTCTTGGGTAACCTTGAGAGACCGGTCAGCGAACATAGCGCTGAGATTGTGGTTGATGATCATGTCATCCTCCTTGAAACATAATTAGAAGACATCCATGTCTTCCCGGCTCAAGTTCTTTCCCTATAGACCGATACTCGTAAGGAGTACGAATAGAAGCCCATAACCCCGCCGCGAACAGGGCGGAAAAAAAGTTCGCCATTTCTTTTATCGGCAAATTCTCATATAAACTTTAGAAAAATCTTTAAA
>JAITCP010000098.1 GCA_031283025.1 Spirochaetaceae bacterium
GGGAACCTCTAAAAACCGGTTGTTTTTAGAGGTTCCTTTGCAGTTTCTTGCCCTTTGGGCTGCGAAACGTGCGTTTTTCAGCGGTAAATCTCTAAAAACTGAAGTTTTTAGAGATTCCCCTATTCCATTTCCGGCAAATACTTCCAATAACGGCGGGGCATAAACTGTTTTTGCAGCCGGGGGTTTGTGCGGGTTTCATTGTTCACTGAACGGTGATAGTTTTTCCAAAGTTCCTTCCATTCATCGGCTGCGCTTTTTTGCCCCGGCTCTGCGCCGCCATGCTGCCCCGCTGCTTCCGTGCTTGTTTGGTTTATCCGGCGCATTACAGGTTTTTCTCCATCCCGGCTAAAAAAGACAATGTTCCGTTTTTCATCAATAATTGCCCAGGACGTTTCTCCAAAGCGGTGGAAGAAATGATCTGCCAGTAACGGAAGAATATAGTGATCCGGCGCACAGCGGGCTATGTACCAGGGCTGCGCGTCTTGCTCCGGCTTTTCCGGGGTAAAGCGGAGCAAGCCGCACAGGCGGTCAAATTCCCGCATCACCTTATAGTCGGAATAATCTGTTTTTTCCGCCGTGTTAAAATCACAATCGTCAAAAAGTTCCATCGCGTTCCTTACTATAACCCTAAAAATCAAAGAGCGGCAGTTGGAGGCCGTCATCCTCGTCCGCCAGAATACGCCGCAGACGTTTGGGGTTATCCAGAGCCCGCCGCAGCCCGGCAGAAGACATTGTATTGGTATACGCCGCATTGCCAAGCCCCGTGCTGTTAAATGCAGCATTGTTATTCTCCGCATTGCTATTAGCAGCGGTATCAAGAAAAGCGCCGCCCAGGGTGATAAAGTACCGGGCCCGCTTGAGTACCACTCCCAGACGGCGGAGGCCGTCAAAGCTAATCGAGCCTGAGCGGCGCTGTTCCATGATGCGCCGGGCGCTCCGCGCTCCTACGCCGGGCACCCGGAGCAGTTCCTCATAAGGGGCTCTTTTTATTTCTATCGGAAAGCGGTCCAAATGCTGCAGCGCCCAGGCCGTTTTGGGATCAACAGCAGAATCAAGGAAGGGCTGCCCGGTATTGAGGATTTCATCCGGCTGGAAATGGTAAAACCGCATGAGCCAATCCGCCTGGTACAGCCGGTGCTCACGGACAAGAAGCCGCCGCGGGGAAATACCGGGAGAAGTATCCCACACTGTTCCGTCAAAGCCGGGAAGCCCATTGTCGTTGGCGCTGTTAACAGCGCCGCTGTTTACGGCAGTGCCGCCAATAGCGGGATAAGCGGGCAGGGAAGCCACCGGCGTATAGGCGGAATAGTATACCCTGCGAAGATCGTACTTTTTATAGAGCGCCCCGGAAAGGCCGATTATGGTGCGGTCATCCTCGGCGCTGGCGCCAACAATAAGCTGGGTACTCTGGCCTGCCGGAGCAAAATTCGGCGCAGACTTTAAGCTGTGCCGGCGGTCTTCCTCCGTTTCAACCGTGGCCTGGCGTATTTCGTTCATTGCCCCAAAGATCACTTTGCCGGATTTTTGGGGAGCCAGGGCGCCGAGGCTTTTTTCCGTGGGCAGTTCTATGTTGGCGCTGAGCCTGTCCGCCCAACGCCCCGCCTCCCGGATTTTATCTTCACCGGAGCCGGGAATGATCTTGAGGTGAATGTAACCGTTATAGCCGGATTCGCTCCGCAGCTTTTTTGCCACGGCGGTAAGTTTTTCCATTACGATGTCGGGATCGGCAAATATTCCCGATGAAAGAAAAAGCCCTTCTATATAATTGCGGCGGTAGAATTCGGTTGTAAGACTGACCAGTTCGTCCGGGGTAAAGGAAGTCCGTTCCGTTTCGGCGGAAGCGCGGTTCACGCAGTAGGCGCAGTCAAAACGGCATACGTTGGAATACAGCACTTTAAGAAGGCTGACACAGCGGCCATCCCCCGTCCAGGAATGGCAGACCCCGGCGGGTACTTTTACCCCAAAGCCCCCGCTGTTTCCAGCGCCGCTGGTTACAGCGCCCTTACCGGCAGCCCCGCCGTCAGAGGAACCGCTCCCCGATGAAGCGCAGGACGCGTCATACTTTGCCGCCCCGGCAAGTATCTTAAGTTTTTCACCAATATCCGGCATATTTTACTATACACCTGTATAGATATAATTACAAGGGGATTTTTTTATGTAAGGAAAGCCGTTCCTTTCTGTTTTACTATGTTGATAAAGTTGGCTATGGAACGATCCCCGCCCCGTTCTGCATCTTTGGGGAAGTAACACCCCGGCATCTCCCCCCTGCTCCGGTGATACTCAACACATTCACAACACAGCCCTTTCCTGCCGCAGCTAAAAGAGCAGGTACAGGTACTTTTATTATGGTCAACATTACAGGTTTTTGCAGTCATTTTGTCCTCCATGGTAATATATACCATATAAACGGTTCTTTTTCAAATTAACAGAAAAAGCTATGCTAAAGTATGGATACTTTTTTCAAACTCTGGCCTTCCCTGGAAATTTACGCCAAGCTTTTCCCTTCAAAGCGGTTTCCCGGTCTGTTTTATTACGATTATGATCCCCAGAGCGCTTCCCGGCCCGGCAAACCGGTGTTGATCCTTATTCATGGCTTGGGGGACGAAGCCGACTCCTGGCGGCATTTAATCCCCCTTTTAGGCGCGGCAGGTTACCGGATGCTTGCACCGGATTTGCCCGGTTTTGGGCGTTCCCCCGTTTCCCGGTATTCAAGCCTTGGCCGCCACCGGGATGCCGTGTTGGAATTGGCAGAGGCGGTCTCCGGGGCCGGCAGCGAACAGGGAATTGTCCTTATCGGCAGTTCCATGGGAGCGGCTGTGGCGGAAGCGGCAGCCCTTGCCCGCGCCTCCCCGGCGCCCGCCTCTTCGGTGTCCGCCTCCCCGGCGCCCGCCATTAAGGCGCTTGTTCTTTTGGACGGCTGTATCCCCGCTAAATACCCCGGATCCGCGCAGATACTCG
Source organism: Spirochaetaceae bacterium (assembly GCA_031283025.1). Lineage (GTDB taxonomy): Bacteria > Spirochaetota > Spirochaetia > Treponematales > Breznakiellaceae > WRIV01. Next base: position 2,959 of record JAITCP010000098.1, read on the forward strand.
TTGCGGCGCTTCCTTTTACCGGGGAAAAATGGTACCGATCTTTCAGAAATAATCCTCAAAAGGCATGGCAATCCCTTACTTCCTATTATGCGGATATCAACAGCCTGCCGGAAGCGGACAAAGAATTTTTGCGCAGCAGGGTGATGGACAGAGTGTCCAGCCTTTCCCAGGAGCGGGGATACTTTTCTTCATTGCGGAGCATGATCTTCCAGAGCCTGCGTTCTTCATACTACCGCCGCATTGGCGATTGGCCGGGAAAGATCGCCCTTATTTGGGGTAAAGAAGATTTGATGATGCCCCGTTCCGTTGCCGAATCTTTTATAAAACTCCGGGGAGAAAAAACAACGGAACTTACCCTTATTCCCGGAGCGGGACATCTGCCTCATCAGGAAAGGCCGGCGGAAACAGCACAAGCTATCCTGGCTTTTTTGAGGGAAGTATAGGAGAATATCCACGCAAATAATTGTATGATATACGAGGCTTTTCCAAAACTTCAGTTTTTGAACAACTTTATTGAAAAAAGGAGGCATACGCTTTGATTGACCAGCCTGTATTGTCAAAGGCGGTATATTTGTCACTTGTGGTACCCTGTTACGACGAAGAAACGGCTCTTCCGCAGTTTTATGCGGATGCCATTGGGATATGTGAATCAATTAACAAACCTTTTGAGTTAATTTTTATTGATGATGGTTCAAAAGACGCCACGCTGAAAATACTAAGACAGATTGCGCATAACGATATTCGTGTTCATTACATTTCCTTTTCGCGCAATTTTGGCAAGGAAGCGGCAATGCTTGCCGGATTACAGGCGGCGCAGGGAACATATACTGTCGTGCTGGATGCGGACGGCCAGGACCCGCCGGCTCTTATTCCGCAAATGCTGGAAGCGGTTGCATCGGGGGAATATGATTGCGCGGGAACACGGCGGGTAAACCGTACCGGAGAACCTCCTGTTCGTTCATTTTTTGCGCGATGCTTTTACCGGATTATGAGAAAATTTACCGATATAGCTATTGTTGACGGCGCACGGGATTTTCGATTGATGAACAAAAGGTATATGGATGCGCTTTTAACGCTGCCGGAACGGAATAGATTTTCTAAAGGCATATTCCCCTGGATAGGTTTTAATACCAAGTGGTTCGAGTATGAAAACATTGCCAGAACGGCGGGAAGCACTAAATGGTCATTTTGGAAACTTGTGATGTATTCGCTTGACGGAATGGCCGCTTTTTCATCAAAACCTATTGCCATTGTCTCTGTGTTGGGGATGGTGTTATTCATGGTTGCTCTTGCTATTATTGTCTTTATAATAATCCGTAAATTGGCATACGGCGATCCGGTTGCGGGGTGGACATCGACGATCTGTATTATTCTGTTTTGTTCGGGGATACAATTGTTTACCATTGGCATTTTAGGCCAATATATCGCCAAGACATACACGGAGACTAAACAGCGTCCGCATTTTATAATCCGTGAGGCGCAATGAAGTTGTTTGGCAAACAGTTTTTTCGGTTTTTGATTGTTGGGGTAATTAACACTTTAACAGGGTCTGCAATAATGTTCATACTGTATAACGCGGCACACTTGAGTTATTGGTTTTCATCCGCGTGTAATTATGTTATCACCAGTATAGTAAGTTTCTTCTTGAATAAGTATTTTACTTTTGCGGTGAAGGAGTGGAGCCTGCTTATGGTTGCGGCTTTTGCGGCAAATATTGTATGCTGCTATTGTTTTGCCTATGGAATTGCAAAACCCGTTATGCAGTATGCGCTGCAAAGCCAATCAATAAAAATACAGGAAAACGGCGCATTGTTTGCCGGGATGTGCCTGTTTACCGGGTTGAATTATGCGGGGCAGCGGTTTATAGTATTCAATAGCCAAAAAGGAGAGGAAAAATGAAAAAATTGCACCAGGCGCTTATTTTAATTGCGGTATATGTACTTGCTCTTGGTATTCGTGTGTATTGGCTTTCTCAAAAAAATGGTTTACATGTAGACGAAGGATTAACCATAGCCATTGCCTGCTACAATGATTTTATAGTAAGGAAAAATTATGAATATGGAAAAAAATATACCGGAAAAGAGCTGAAAGAAGCAAGCCTTGTTAGTTCTGCAGGCTTAAAAGATGCATTGGCCGATGTGCGTGATTTATGGAAAGATAACCGTGACCCCCCGCATACCAATTTGTATTATACATTTTTACGGCTTTCGCTGGCCGGGATCAAAACCGGCGATACGGCGCCGATTGTTTTTAGAGGGGGTATTCTCAATCTCCTGTTTTTTACCGTGTCGTTTATGTTCTTTTTTTTGTTAATGCGGCTGTTTTTTGCCGAATCTATACTACTGCAGTGCGCATCGACATTCTGCGCATTTTTATCGACTGCAGCCATTTCCAATACGCTTTTTTTACGGCCGTATCAAATACAGGAAATGTTGTTTATTATGTTCTGTTATTATTTTGTGTTAAGCATTGGATGGAAGAAATATATCATTCATGAAAGCAAATTGTTTATTGGCGTAAAGCCAATAGCGCTTATGTCATTGATTACGGCCTTTACACTTATGTCCGGATACTACGCATTAATTTTTATCGGGCTGTTTGGGCTGTATGCGGTTTATCTATTTTGCAAAAATAAAACATTTACCGAAATACCTTATTACTTTGTGGTGTTATGCCTGGGAATATTGTTTGCCAGGATTTTTTATCCTAAATATATATCCGGCTTTTTTTCATATCGGGGGCAGGAGACTATAAAGACTATATCGGGCAATATACCGGAAAACATACTGTCTTCAATAACAAGCGCCGGAATTTTTTTACAGAAATATTTTTTTAGCTATCCTGTTATTGCTGTTGGTGTTTTATGCCTTGCGTATATAGCGGCTCAGTTATTTCGCCAACAAAAACTAATCGGGCTCGTACAGAAACTGCGCGGCAAAAAGATGCCATCCGTTCAAAAAATGGCGTTGTTTATTTTTGCCGCATCAGTACTATATCTATTTATTGTTTTAATAATCGCCCCGTATAAGGTTTTGCGTTATGGTATGCCCGTTTTTCCTTTTTTTGTTATTTTGCCGGCAATGCTGATTAACTCTATAGGGGCACATTCGCGAAAAATGGCGGCGGGCGCAATGCTCTTATTGTGCGGGTGTTTTGCATTTAATGCAGTCAGGGAAAGCAAAATCGAAAATATTTTTCGCAATAAGCAAAATGAGTACGTGTTTACGCAAAACAAAGATACACCAGTGTATGTCATTAACGGCAGTTGGTCATCGTGGAAATATGCCAATTTAATCCCCTATGTACATGATGAGCAGGCGTATTATTTTATCGACTGGTATGAACGTCTTGGTGAATATTTGAGGACAGGCCAGAAAATTGAAAGTATTCATCTGCCGGAAACAGAAAACTATAATGCCATTTATCTGCTTATTGAACATATCCCGGAGTTTCCTCAACTCAATGATTTAATAATGGATAATTTACAAGATGTACAAGGTACGATAGAGAGCGAATTTGAAATTTACACCGGGGAGCCGGAATCATGGTATCCGTATTTTAAGGGTAAAAAAATAATTTTGGATGGTCGTTAAACAGAAAGGCGGTGCAGCCGCACCAGTCTATTGTTTCCGGTATGCTTCCCAACTGGTTTTTATCAGGGTTTCTAAATCCGAATATTCCGGTTTCCAACCAAGAAGGGAACGCGCAAGCCCCGCAGACGCTGTAAGTTTCCCCGGGTCTCCGGGGCGGCGTCCCGCAATCCGGGAAGGAATGGGCTGGCCCGTGATACGCCGGGCGGTTTCCAGCACTTCCAGTACGGAAGAGCCGGTTTCGCTTCCCAGGTTTACCGTAAGGCTTTTGTTGTTATTAACGACATAGTCCAGCGCCAGGACATGGGCCGCTGCCAGATCGCTCACATGGATATAATCCCGGATGCACGTACCGTCCGGGGTTTCGTAGTCATTGCCGAATATTGCCAGTTCTTTCCGCATACCGCAGGCGGTTTCCATAATCACCGGCAGCAGGTTCGCGGGATTTTGTTCCAGCCCTGTTATGCGGCCCTTTACATCGTAACCCGCCGCATTAAAGTAACGCAGGCTTGCATAGCGAATCCCCTTGAGCCTGTCGTACCAGGAAAGGAACCGTTCTATTTCCAGTTTGGTAAAACCGTAATAGTTTTCCGGATTGGCAGGATGTTTTTCATCTATGGGAAGGTAGGCCGGTTCGCCGTACACTGCGGCGCTGGATGAAAAAATTATATACTTTAACCCAATTTCGCTTGCCGCATTAAGAAGATTCACAGTGCCGGTAATGTTGTTTTGCGAATACTTTTCCGGCTTTTCCATGGATTCGCCCGCCGCTTTGAACGCCGCAAGGTACACAACGGCATCGTTTCCACGCAGGGCCCCGGTAAGCTGTTCATAGCGGAGTATGTCCCCGTGGATAAAGGCAGCATCGGGAAAGAGGTTTTCCCGCAGTCCGGTAGAAAGATTGTCAAAAACCGTAACCTTGTGTCCCCGGTCAAGCAATTCCCGGCTTACATGGCTCCCTATATAGCCCGCTCCGCCAACGACAAGCACATTCATAACTTGAGTATAACCTAAAATCCGGTCATAATCTAGGGACATCTATATGAAAACGTGTATGGTAAATAAATGGCAAAAATACTGATATGCGACGACGAACCAGGGCTGCGCGCTGTTATTAAAAGATACGCTCAGTTTGACGGGCATGAAGCGGCGGAAGCCGGTAACGGCATGGAAGCGGTAGAAGCCTGCAAAAAAGAAAAATTTGACATTATTATCATGGATATTATGATGCCGGAATTAGATGGTTTTGCGGCGGTTAAGGAAATACGAAAAACTTCTGACGTACCTATTATCATGCTCTCCGCCAGGGGGGAAGAATATGACAAGGTTTTAGGTTTCGAGTATGGGGTAGACGATTATGTTGTAAAACCTTTTTCTTCCAAAGAAATAATGTTAAGAATCGCCGCCATACTCAGACGGAAAGCCGCAGTTACCCCAAGTAACGACGAGCATGAGATGTTTACAAAAGACGGCTTTTCCGCCGACATGACATCTTATAAAATATTAATCGACGGCAAACAAGCGGAATTAGCGCCAAAGTTATACGATTTATTGTTTTTTTTGATACGGAACAAGAACATTGCCGTTCCCCGCGAAAAAATTTTAATCGAGGTATGGGGTTATAAAAACTTCGACGATGTAAGGACGCTTGATACGCATATAAAGCTGCTGCGGAAAGCAATGGGGCCATACGCAAATTTAATTACAACTCTGCGGGGGCATGGTTATAGATTCGAGGGGAACCTTGAATGAATTTAAACCAATTACGGTTAAAATGGAAGATTTTTGCCTTTCTGCTGGGTTTTTGCGCCCTGTTGTTGGTTGTTTTGTGGTTGTTTCAGACTGTATTTCTGGAATCCTTTTATAAAAAAATAAAAGTTACAGAAATAAAGCGCAATGCGGCTATAATTGTAAACAATATAGAGAGTGAAAATATAGAAGAAATTATTGCGGATATGTCCGATAACAACAATATTATCGTTACCATTGCCGATCCAAACGGAAAGAGCCTGCTGCGGAGTTTTCCTTCGGATAACAGGCGCAGGCTTGAAGAAAATGCGGTGTTAGTAACAAAGGCGCGGAACAACGGCGGCGAGATTCATGAGTATATAACGCCTTCAGCAGGAGACCGTCCCAGAAATAATGCGGAGTATGACAGAACAGGAAGCGGCAGAACGGAGGGCGGCAGAGTTATGATTGCAAGACGGCCTCCGGCCCAATCCCTGATATATGTAAAAATGGCCAATAACAGGCGGGGTGAACAGTATGCCGTCATTATTCGCGCCGTTATTTCGCCCGTTAATGCCACAATAACAACATTACGTTACCAGTTATATTACATATCATGCATCGTTTTATTTTTTTCTGTAATTTTAGCAATCATAATCGCAAAAAGAGTTTCCAGACCCATTGAGGAAATCAGCCAAAGCGCGATGACGCTTGCCAACGGAAACTATGACACGCGCTTTACGGGCAAGGGATTCTATGAGATAGCCGCTCTGTCCGACACATTGAACACGGCGGCTGTCGAATTAAGCCGGGTTGAAAATCTGCGGCGTGAATTACTGGCTAATGTATCGCACGATTTGCGGACGCCGCTTGCCCTGATTTACAGCTATGCGGAAATGATGCGCGATTTTCCCGGCGAAATCACGCCGGAACAGACGCAGACTATAATGGACGAGACTCAGAGACTGGCAACTCTTGTCAACGATATACTGGATATATCGAAGCTGGAAAACGAAATGGAAAAGCTCAACACATCGCGCTGCAATCTTACTCAAAGTATTTTAGAAACGGCGAAAACAACAGAAAAGTTATTGAAAAAAGAGGGATTTGAAATTACATTTTCCCATAACGGCGATGTTTATGTTGACGCCGATAAAGCGAAAATTGACAGGGCGTTTTATAATCTGCTTATCAACGCCATAAATTATTCAGGTGAGAAGAGGAATATATTGGTAACGCAGACGGTCGCCGGTAATCGTGTGCGAATAAGCGTTATTGATTACGGCGAAGGAATCGCGGAAGCTGACTTGCCGTTTATTTGGGACAGGTATTACAAGAGCGGGAAAGCGCATAAACGAGCCGTTACCGGATCGGGGTTAGGGCTGTCCATCGTAAAGAAAATCATCGACATACACGGCGCTAAATACGGCGTTATCTCTGAAACAGGCAAAGGCAGCACGTTTTGGTTTGAGATTGGACTGCCGGAATCGATGATATGATGCCATTAAGAGCTTGTCCCTTTTATATAGATAGGAAGTAGGAAGTAGGGAGTAGGGAGTAGGGAATGGGGAGTGGTTATGACATTGATAGCTTCTGGTAACATGGTTACCGCGGATAAAGCGCTTTTACTTTCTCAGGATCAAGTCGGGTAGCGGAAACAACAGTTTCAATTGGAAGGCCCAAATTAACCATATTTTGCGCAATGCCAAACGCTTCTTCGGCTCTACCTTTCTCCATGCCTTTCTCCATGCCCTCCTCATAACGTACCGCCAAGGCATCGTCCCAATTCCATTCCGTCATTAACATATTTACCACCTCCGATGCATTCTGCTCAAAGAACTCTTTCAATATATCTTGTTCGCAGCAATACCTGATCGCTCTCTTCATCGCCGTTTCCAGGTTCCCATGTTCAGCTTTATATTCCCTCACCTTTGCTACGAAAATGCTGTACCCCGCAAGTTCTTTACAACGATGCACCTTTGCCTCGTTGCGGCCTTCGTTAATATTTACCACTCTTACTTCAAGTTCCAGTGCAGTCTTTTCAGTCAGCCCCGGAATGTCAAATCTCTCAAACAAATCTGACAACCGTAATAGTTCCTCGTCGGGATACGGCTCAATGCCGTTGTATAATACGAAAAATTCAGGCCGGGGAATCGAAAGCTTTTTGCCGGCGTATATGTCTTT
>JAITCP010000120.1 GCA_031283025.1 Spirochaetaceae bacterium
ATATCACGCCATATATGTTCAATAAATACAATGAAATTACTTCAGCGGTTGATTACGAACTGGTTCAAAATAAAGTCCGTCTTGACGAACACCTTGGCGAAACCGGAAAAGAATTGATCGGGGCAGCGCATGAGCTTTCTGAGGGAGAAAGCCGGAGCTTCATCTACGATAAAAAAATATTTCTGTTAAACTCCATCCCGGCGATGGAATGGTATCTGATAGTGAGTTATCCGCTGCCGGGTTTTTTAGCGTTGAATCAGGCCATGAATACCGTTTTTTTCGGTATGCTGTTCCTTATCTTATTCCTGTTCATCGTTATCAATATTTTTATTGCCCGCTCGGAAAATGCAATGACGGAACAGAACCTGCGGTTGCTTGAGGCAAACCGGAAGGCGGAATTCGCTTCGCGGGCAAAAAGTGATTTTCTTGCGAAAATGAGCCACGAAATCCGAACCCCCATGAACGCCATTACCGGCATGGCGGAACTGCTGCTGAGGGGAGAACTCTCCGGTGAAGCCAGAGGCTATGCGCAGGACATCAAGCAGGCGGGGAATAATCTTGTCTCGATAATCAACGACATCTTAGATTTTTCAAAAATCGAAGCGGGCAAACTGGAAATAAACCCCATCAAATACCTGCTTTCATCCCTGATCAACGATACGGTCAACATTATCCGCACGCGGTTTATGGAAAAGCCGATACGGTTCTTTACCAATATAGACGGGAACATCCCCAACAGCCTCATTGGCGATGAAGTGCGGCTGCGGCAAATACTCCTTAATCTCCTGTCCAATGCGATAAAGTATTCGGAAAAAGGCCATATTGGTTTGACAATTACCATGGATAAGCGGGATGCCAGGCAGGTTTGGCTCAGGATTACCGTAACCGATACCGGAAAAGGGATTAAACCGGAGGATCAGGCAAAACTCTTTGACGAGTTTGTCCAAGTAGATATGAAGAAGAACCAGAATGTTGAAGGAACCGGTCTGGGGCTTGCCATTACCAAACAACTTTGTATTGCCATGGGCGGGGATATAAGCATGAAAAGCGAATACGGCATGGGCAGCGTATTCACGGCAACTATTTCCCAGGGCGTTGAATCGCAAACGCACTTTGCCGCAGTAGAGGAGCCGGAGAAAAAGAAGGTACTGGTCTATGAAGGCCGGACTGTCTATGCCAGATCGGTATGCTGGACTCTGGAAAATCTGAACATTCCCCATACCATGGTAACGAATCAGGATGATTTTGCCGCGGCGCTGTACCGGGAAGAATGGTTCTATGTGTTATCCGGCTACGGCCTTCATGACAAGATCACTCCGGTGATGGAACGCGGATCCTTTCCCCAGGGAAAAAAGCCGCCGCTTGCCCTTATGATTGAATGGGGAACCGAAGCTTACATTCCCAATACGCGGTTTGTGTCCATACCGGTGCAGTCCCTGTCAATTGCCAATGTGCTCAACGGCAAAGCAGACATAAAAGATTATATCAAAAGTTCCGGTGTAATCCGGTTCACCTTCCCCCGCGCACGGCTGCTGGTGGTAGACGACATTGCCACCAACCTTCAGGTTACAGAAGGCCTTCTTGCCCCTTACATGGCGGCAGTGGACACCTGCCTTAACGGTTTGCAGGCTGTCGAAATGGTAAAACGGCATGAGTACGACATTGTATTCATGGATCACATGATGCCGGAAATGGACGGCATCGAAGCAACAGCGGTCATCCGCGCTTTGAAAGGCGATCGCTTCCGCACCGTGCCCATTATAGCGCTGACTGCCAATGCCGTTGTGGGAATGCGGGAAATGTTTATCGAAAAAGGCTTCAATGATTTTCTCTCTAAACCCATAGACGTTTCCAAACTGGACGAAACCCTTGACCGCTGGATACCGAAAGAGAAGAAGGAAAAGAATATAAGGAGCGGGGAATGGGGAGTGGAGAATGGGGATCAGGTATCGGGGAGTGTTGTTAGTAAGCGCAGCCAAGATGCTAATACGCAAAGCCAACAAACAAAAACCCAACTCCCCAACATCCCCGGTGTTGATACGGCAAAAGGCATCGCCATGACCGGAGGGACTATGGCCGCTTATATAAAAGTGTTATCCCTGTTCTGCAAAGATATAGAGGAACGGCTGCCCCTGCTGCAAAAAACGCCGGATGCGGATACCCTGCCCTTATTAGTAACCCAGTTCCACGCGCTGAAAAGCGCGTCCGCTTCCATCGGAGCGCAGGAAATATCGTCTCAGGCCGCGAGTCTTGAAGCCGTAGGTAAGGCTGGGGATACATCCTTTGTCCGTGAAGGTCTGCCCGTCTTTGCGGAACAGTTGGCGGAATTGGTACTCTATATTAAAAAAGCCCTGGAAACTGAAGGGCCGGAAAAACAGAAGCCTCTTGACTCCTCATTTCTCATTTCTCATTCCTCATTATTTCACGAACTTGCCGAAGCCTTGAAATCCCAAAACGCCCTTGAAATTGACCGTATTTTGAAAGAACTCAACCAAAAGCCGCCGGACGCGAAAATCAGGGAAGCGCTGGAAAGAATTTCCGATGATGTACTTATGACCGAGTTTGATAATGCTTTGAAAATCATAGAAAAATTATTGACTACAAATAACTAAGGAGGGAATTATGGACAATGAGAAAAAACTTATCCTGTTAGTAGATGATAATCCGGCTAATCTCCGTATCGGTAAAAATGTACTGGAGAAAAAGTATGCCGTCGCTTCCGCTCCCTCGGCTGAAAAAATGTTCACCCTTTTGGAAAACAATACTCCCGCAATAATTCTTTTGGATATTGATATGCCGGAAATGAACGGCTATGAGGCAATAAAAATACTCAAGTCTAAACCGGAAACAAAAAATATTCCGGTAATCTTTCTTACCGCAAAGACAGAATCGGATGATGAACTGGAAGGGCTTTCCCTGGGGGCCATTGATTACATCACCAAGCCTTTTAATCCGGTTCTGCTCCTCAAGCGCATTGAGATACCCCTCCTGGTAGAAACCCAGCGGAAAGAGCTGCAATACTTCAATGAAAATTTGCAGAAAATGGTAGAAGAAAAAACGAAGAGCATTTTGGATCTGCAGAACGCGCTCTTAAAAACCATGGCGGAACTGGTAGAATGCCGCGATGACATTACCGGCGGCCACATAGAACGAACCCAGCGGGGCATTAAAATCCTGCTGGATGAACTTGTAGATAGCGGTACTTACCGGGAAGAAACAAAAGGCTGGGATGTGGAACTGCTTCTCCAATCCAGCCAGCTTCATGACGTAGGCAAAATATCCATTAACGACAATATACTCAAGAAACCCGGAGAACTCAATGAACAAGAATTTGATGAAATGAAAAAACACGCAAGTTTTGGCGAGCGAATAATTGAAAAGATTGAGACTCTTGCAAAGGAAAGCGACTTTTTAGATTACGCAAAGATTTTTGCCGCCAGTCATCACGAAAAATGGGACGGTTCAGGGTATCCCCGCGGGCTTAAGGGAAACGAAATACCCCTTTTGGGCCGCATCATGGCGATTGCCGATGTATACGATGCGCTTACCTCAGTACGCCCCTACAAAAAAGCTTTCACCCACGAGGAAGCCGTTCGGATTATCACCAAAGGCAACGGAACCCAGTTTGATCCGGCGCTTGTAGACATATTCAATCGTGTAGCTGATCTGTTCAAGAGCTGATGCACATGGTGATTAACATTGTAAAATAAAATTTTTTTGCAAATTTCACATAAAGAACACGGAGATACAAAGATCACCTATGAGAAATTTGGGAGATAGGTCTTTTTGAGAAACTTCAGGATCTGCTATCTATTTCCCGGCTAATTCCCGTGAAAGCGTATAGAAACGCGTAAGTTGTTTTGCCGGGCCAATGCCGGAGCGGGGACCTGCAAGCCGTACCGGAACCGGCTCAAAGTAGACCAGCGTTTTCCCCGCATAACCCAACCGGATCAGCAGACCTTCCTCGCCGCCGTTTATTTCATTCATTCCGGCAAAAATATAGTTTCCCAGCGACCAGAAAACGGGCTTTCCTTCCACCCACTCAAAGCCCTGCACGGTATGGGGATGTGAGCCGATAATCAAGTCCGCACCGCTTTGAGCCAACTCCGTGTACAGGCTACGGGTATTCGCATCCGGTTTCCATGTCCATTCATAACCGCCATGAAACAAAAGCACGTTAAGAACATTGTCTTTTTTAACAAAATTTGTTTTAAGCCGTTCCGTGCCGCCGCGTGTGGAAAACAACATTCCCGCTTTGGTTTCGGAAGCGGCGACGTTAGCGCCGTCAAATCCGCTGAGCTCGCGGGGAAATGATGCAATCCCAAAAACCCGTATCTTCAGCCGTTCCGCTGTAAAAACAAAAGGGGAAGCGGCGGCGGTAATGTCACGACCCGCACCCAGAGCTGCGATTCCGCTTTTTTCCAGATATTCCAGCGTATCCAAAAAAGCCGTTTCCCCATAATCAAAAGCATGGTTATTTGCCAGCAGCACCGCGTGTATTCCAGCCGCTTTTAAGGGCGGAACCGTATTGGGATCAAAACGGAAATTGTAACTCTTTGCGGCTTTAACGTCGCGGCTGCTAACCGCCCCTTCAAGGTTTACCAGGTTAAGGTCAGACCGCTTAAAATAATCCGCCGTTTTCCCAAAGATACCCTCGGCTCCTTCATCAATTAATATATCACCTGCGCCCCTGCCCAGCATTAGGTCTCCGGCGGCGCATATCCAGACTATTGACGGCGCGTGTTGCATGAACGGCTTGGGCGTTTCTGCAATTATCGTTTCCAGTGCGGCAATTTTTTTCAGAAGCCGCTTCTTTTTCCCGGCGCTGTCCTCCGCCGCCCTGGTACGGATTGAAACATACCGCACCAGCGGATAATTTTCATCCGCCACGGACAGGCCGTCTACCAAAAGGCCGGTATAGGGCGGCGCAATTGCTCCCAACGGAACCAGGGTTTCGTTTCCATCAAGGCAGGCGGCAAGGCTTGTACCGGTTCGTTCCGCCAGCGGGTTTTCCCTGGGTACAAACCATGTTTTTGAAACGGGAATTCCTTCGGCCTGTGTCCATGAGGCCGCAAACTCAACGATTAGCGCAGGCGAAAGGACTTGAGTTTTTATCGCCCCTTTCTGTTCTTCCGTTCCGTCTTCCCGAATCAAACTGAGCCCCAAAGTATCCGGAAAACCCGGCTGCAAAAACAGTTGTTCCAGAAATTCCCGCTCTGCGGCAAATTCTTTTCCTTGCATTAACACAATCCCATCAACTTGAGTCATAGTCCCGCAAGAAAAAAGTAACAGCGCACAAAAGCCCCAAAAGAAAGCGGCAATGCCAACAGTAATACCGGTGATGATACCAGCGCCAAAGGCGGCACGGAAACAATTCCATTTTTTCACATTTTAATTATATTTCAAATAGGAGAAAAATATAACACGACAAATTGAGCCGCCTAAAACCGCATCTTTAACCCAGTGGTAAGTAAAGCATAATACCCCGGCAGCATAGGGCCAAGCTCACCGCGCTTGCCATTGCCGGTAAATACATCGCGGTCAAGGGGAATCTGTGCAGAAAGAGTTAGGGTTGCCCCCTGAAAGAGGTCGTGGTTTAGGGTAATAACCGGCGTAAAGGAAACATCGTCCAAACCGGAAATCAGGGCGAGGCTTGCATTGGTGTAATCGTTAAAACGCCAGGTAAGACTTGTGTACAAATAGTTGTTGTTGGAAAATTCGCCGCCATACCCCAATGCTGTTGACGAAGTTTCGCCATTGTACAGGTATTCGGCAATGACGATTAAATCACCGTTAAAGAACGAATAGTCCGCGCCCATACTTAAGGAAAGGCCGTCCAGTCCGGTATTCGCTTCGCTGCTATAGGTATATAGCGCATCCATCACCAAACCGATTTCCACATCGGCCTTAACCGATAATCCGGCACGGAAAATTCCCCATCTAGGACCTTCTTTTTGAACTTCAAAGGAATACAGCGCCTGAACGCTTGCCCTGTCCCAATGCTTATCGATGGAAAAACCTGTAATGGTTCCGTTGCCTGTCCGTAAAAAAGGATCGCGGGCAGTTGCGGTAAACAGAAGCATTTTTACCGAATCAAGCGGATACAGAGAAAGCCCCAAACCAAGTACAGCGCGAGGACGGGCATCCGGCTTGAGGGGATTTTTGGGATTGAGAAAATCCGAAGGCCCCCACACCTGGCTGTAACCAAAAGGTATCCTAAAGAGACCGCCGTCAAAATCGGCAAAATCACCGTTTATCCGAAAGTACAGGCGCTCAAGCTCAATAGCGGCAATATAGCTATCACCAGTAACAAAAGAGGTTGAGCTGAGGGGAGAACCGGTTCCAAGACTCGCCATCTCCTTTGCGTAAGCCGCATAATTTCCCGCAGCGGCGATTAGGTTAATCGATCCGTAAACCAATGCTCTGTCCCGCAGACTGGCCATCATGCGAAGATTGGCGTATTCTTCAATGCCGTAAGAGAAATCAGGCGAATCCCCCGCTCCCGCCTGAAAAGAGACAGAAGAGTCCAGTATGCCGGAAAAAGAAACTTGTGAGAAAAGATGAAAACTGTTGATTGTGAAAAGGGCGAGTATAAATATAGTTGAAAGTCGTTTCACAGATACTCCAATAGGGACTGGGGATCAGGGATCGGGGAATAGGGATTATTGTTTGTAAACCAAGCGTATTGACAAGGCGCTTTGCTTTCTAACTTCACTCCCTATTCCCCACTCCCCATCCCTTACTCCCTACCTCTCCAAATTCCTCTGACTGAACACCGAATCCGCAATGGGCTTGTCCAGAATAACATTCTTCATGGTAAACGTTGTCTTGCTGTCCTTGCGTAAAAGGTCGCGCACTTCCACCTCCACCGGAAAGCGCCGTCCCGCGATGGTTTCCATTCTGATTACACTATACTCTTTTAGCTTTGCCCCGGATAGGGCGTACAGTTCGTAGTGCAGCATATCTCCCGTTTCTTTGTCGATCCAAAGTTTGCGCTTGGGATAGCTTTCGGTTTTCTTTTTTGCCGTAAGCTCCAGCACCCAGGTGTCGCGCCCGTTCCAGCGCTCGGAACCGGTAATAACCGGATCATAACGGCTGGATAACGTGTCGTTGTTGATCGTATCTTCGTAAGACATATCGGAACCCATCATGGACTCTTTGAGCATATGGCCGGAGATCAGCATGACACCTTCATTGTCCGGGGAGTACACATACAGCCTGCCGCCTTTCTTCAGGTACTTGGTGCCTTTGTCTTCAGGATTGGTAAATTCGATAAAGCTGTCCGAATTCCCCTTTGCCCATGCCTTCATCACTTTCACATAACGCCTGCCCTGATACTGGATGATAATTTCACCTTCGTATTCAATAGTGTTGTAAACTTCGTTGTTGTCCACACGCCGCAGTAATTCCGCAGCCGACGGCGTTTGAGCAAATGCGAATGAGGCAGTAATCAATATCATTGTAACAAATAAAATTTTTCTGTTCATAGTTAATCCTCCTGTAATTCCGGGGGAGTAGGGGATGGGGAATAGGGGTTGTCGTTAGTAGTCACAGCAAATTGTCAACACGCCGTGCTTGTTAACCAATCTCCCTACTCCCTACTCCCTACTCCCCATTCCCCATTCCCTACTCCCTACTTTATCTCCTCAACGCTTCCACCGGTTCCACAAACGCGCTTTTCAGCGATGGTATCAACGTGAAGACCGATGCCACTCCCACGCCCATGAGCCATGCCCGCAGGAGTATCAAAAAATCAAACCTGAAGAAAATCGCGCTGCTTAGGGGCATTTCGCTAAATGTATTTCCGTACAAGTCCCCCATGCGAATGGGAAAATGAGAACCGATACCGGCGATAGTTCCCCCGATAATCACCCCGGCAAGCGCGCCAAACGCAGCCAGGAAGATCGATTCAAAGAAAAACACTGTTACAATTTCCCGGCGCGTCATACCAAGGCAGCCCATCATGCCAATTTCCTTGATCCGCTCATGAATGATCATTACCACGGTATTGATAATCAGGAAACTTGCTACGATGAGGAATACCATAAACAGCGTAGTGTATAACGGCCACACTATTTTCATAACCGCAACCCAGTAGTTGTCACTCCATTCGGTAACAACATTATCCTTCCCCAAAAGATTCTGCACTGCGGCGGTGATCGCTCCGCTTTGTTGTTCATCACCGGCGTAAATCACCAGGGACTGGGTACCTTCCCCCAGCACCAACAGCCGCTGGAGCCGCTCAATGTCTACAATGATGTACTGTTCATCCGCCTTGATGTAATCGTAATTGAAAATCCCGGTGATTTTGGGACTCCAGTATTTATCCGAAAACTGGGCGGACACCGTTTTGAAGGGGATCCTGTCCCCAATGGACAGTCCGGCTTTATGGGCAAAGACCCGCCCTATCGCACATTCGTCGCTGCCGGGCGCGGGGTAACGGCCTTCCAGGAGGCCGTTGCTGCGATCGGTCAGGTTAAAGTTATTCGCCGCCATTTCATTACCTATGTCCAAACCCCAAACTATGGCGTGTTTGATCGTACTTTCCTGCAATGTCGCCAGCGATGAAATTCGGGGGAACACCGCGGCCACGCCGGGGATTTTCTTAATTGAAGCGGCCATCCCTTTCCAGCTTGCTCCGTCCGCTACCGGATACTGTACAGGCATATACTCGTTTTCCGCTTCATACTGCGCCGATACCACCTTGACGTGTCCAAGTTCAAATATTTGCACAACATCGTTAATGCTCTTGATCATCCCGCCTATCAGTGACGAATAGATCACGATGAAGAACACCGCTATCCCCACCGCTGCAAAACAAAAAAGCGTCCGCCGCATATTCCGCCAAATGTTACGGTAAGCGATTTTTATCAAAGTACCCGCTCCGCCTTGTTTGTATTCATGTGTCATTTCAATACTCCTATTCAAATCTTAAGCTGTCGGCAATCGGCATCTTCACCGTCCGGCGGGTCGGGAAATAAGCCATGAATGATGCGAGCAGCGTTGCCACAATACCGGAACCGATGATCACCGGGACATTCCATATACTGCGGAAATTGCCTGTTGTACGGAAGCCGATGCCGTTTTGCAGAGTATCCGCCATGGCGCTGAAATCAAAGCCGTATGTTACCACCGGGTAATTAATTACACAGCCCAGGATTATTCCCAGAATCGAACCGATGAACCCCAAAAAGCCTGCTTCCAGCATATAAACGATGATCATTTGTTTGTCGGTCATGCCCAGCGCCCGCATCATGCCGATTTCTCTTGTCCGCTCCAGTATCGCAAGCAGAATCGTGTTGGAAATTCCCAAAAAAGAAAGTATGAGTAACAGAAAGGCAAAAATTTGCGGCGCGCCGGTCTGTATTGCTTCATAGCCCAGATAATCTTTCATATACTCAAGCCAAAAGTACACAGCAAGATCATCCGGCAGGGAGCGTCCCTGCGCGGAAAGGCCCCGGTTAAGCGCGGCGGTGATCACGGCGGCGCTTTCGCTTTTACCGGGAAGCCGTGAATCGTTTATGTTTTTCTCCCTGATAACAAGTTCCGTTACCGCTCCCTCAAGCATCATACCCGCCTCGTCCTGTAAAATGTCCAGCGGGATGTAGGCGGTATTGCCGTTGGGAAGCGGGTCCGGAGAATTGATCACTCCGGCGATCACCGCGTCTATCGACTGATTTACATGGCTTACTGCCCCGGAATAATCCGCACGAACCATTGCGGCAAGAATCCGCTCAAGCTGCTGTTCGTCTTCTTCAATCAAAAGATATATGTCCATTTGATCATCGTACTCATAAGCGGCCTGGACCAGCGCAAGGTCTTCACCGCGCAGTGCGGGAAGAAGCTCGCCCTCCCATTTGTCAGGGCGGATCATTGCCGGAGCGGCCTTAATGTCGATCACCGCGTTGATCCGCACATCGTTCCGTCCGCTGGTGGCAATCATGTTCCAGCAGCGATCAAGATCGGAGCGGGATGCGTTCTTTTTCAGGATCATCCGCTCATTGCCTGCAACTGTTTTTTCATCCGGAGAAAACGGGCCCCCGCGCTTGACAGCCGCAACATCATACAGCGATCGGATAAAATCCCCTTCGTCTTGAGTAACGGAAGCGATCAATTCCTCCAGTTCCAGCCTGAAAGGCCGCGTGGGAATACCCACTTTAAGTTTTTCCGCCGCGACGGTTCCCAGGGCAATTTCAAATTTGCCGTTCTGCACGAAACGTCCAAAATCGACGTAAGGGACATAGCGCAAAACTTCCGCCTCTGCGGCAGGTTCTACCGCATAAAACATAATGGGCGCAGAGCCGGATGTGGAGGACAGCGTGCCGGAAAACGTAAAACGGGGGGCGCTGCAATAACCTTCACTTTCCAGCGCTTCCCGGTATATTTCCCAGCCGGTAAAATTTTCGTAACTGGGCATTTCATCCTTTTTTTCAAAGTAAAGTTTGGTTTGCAGTTTAGCAGCGCCTATCTCGTAATTGACGATATTCCGCCGGGATTCTATTGCCATACCGCCAAGGAAACTGTTCAGGAAGATATACACCGCAACGCTCACCATAATCGCCATTGCGGTAAGTACCGTCTTTACCTTGTGCCGGGCCAGGTTGCGCAAAGCAATTTTCTTTAATTCCCAAATGCCGGATAGTTTCATGCCGCGCTCCCCTTTTGCTCGTCGCTCTCAATCTGTCCGTCCCGGATACGCACAAGGCGGCGGGCATACTCCATTACCATTTGATCGTGCGTCGAAAAAATAAACGTCGTCCCTTCCGCTTTATTTAACGCAAGCATCAATTCCAGAATTTCCCGCCCGATTGTTGAGTCAAGGTTGGCAGTCGGCTCGTCCGCTAAAATGAGGGCTGGCTTTTTTATCAGCGCTCGCGCTATCGCCACCCGCTGCTGCTGGCCGCCTGACATTTCTTTGGGGCGGCGTTTTTCCATTCCGTCAAGGCCAACGTCTTTTAACACCTTTGCGGTGCGTTCTTTTATTTCCTTTTTATCAACGCCCATCAGCGTAAGCGGAAAAGAAACATTTTCTTCTACCGAAAGCACGGGGATTAAATTATACGCCTGAAAGATAAAACCAATACTGTGCCGCCGTAACAGCGCCAACTGCTGGCGGGACATTTTTCCCGTGTCAGAACCGCCCACCTGTATGGCCCCGCCCGTAAGGGTGTCAAGACAGCCCGCCAAATGCAGGAAGGTTGATTTGCCGCTCCCCGACGGCCCTGCAATGGCGGCAAACTCGCCGTCATGGAATTCCAAATTTACGCCGCGTAAGGCGTGTACCGTCTGATCATTTAAACCGTAGTCCTTTACCACATTTTCTGCTTTTACAACGGTCATTTATGCGCCTCCTTCTTAATTTCATTCAACGCCTGCAAACCAAATATATCTTTGGTTTTAAGTTCTTCCGCTATTGAATTGGGAACCAGCATCATCGAGTTCCCCGCCTTTAAGCCTTCGTTCAAAATAGAAAGTATCTTTAGTTT
>JAITCP010000028.1 GCA_031283025.1 Spirochaetaceae bacterium
GATATGTATGTAAAATGGTTTTGTTTTTATTATACAATACGCCATCCTGAGCGGAATATGCGCTATTACCAGTATTAACATTTATTGCGATAAGGCTGGTGCAATTGCTAAAAGCGCCATCCCCAATGCTGGTAACGCTGTTTGGTATGGTTACGCTGGTAAAGTTTTCGCAACCGAGAAAAGCCCTATCCCCAATGGTGGTAACGCTGTTTGGTATGGTTACGCTGGTAAGGCTGATGCAACCGGAAAAAGCCATACTCCCAATGCTGGTAACGCTGTTTTGTATGGTAAAAGAAGCGTTTGTTTTACCTGCCGGATATGTATGTAAAATGGTTTTGTCTTTATTATACAATATGCCATCCTGAGCGGAATATGCGCTATTACCAGTATTAACATTTATTGCGATAAGGCTGGTGCAATTGCTAAAAGCGCCATCCCCAATGCTGGTAACGCTGTTGGGTATGGTTACGCTGGTAAGGCTGGTGCACCAGAAAAAAGCGCCACTCCCAATGTTGGTTACGCTGTTGGGTATGGTTACGCTGGTAAGGCTGGTGCACCAGAAAAAAGCATCTTCCCCAATGCTGGTAACGCTGTCCGGTATGGTTACGCTGGCAAGGCTGAAGCAATAGGCAAAAGCGCCACTCCCAATGTTGGTAACCGGTAGGTTTTGTATGCGCGGCGGAATACGGACTACTGTTTTTGTACCGATATATCTGGTAATCGTTATCCCATTTCCTTCGCGCTCTACCTTAAAATCCTTTTCATCGTCATATTGGGCGTACGCGCTAACTGCCATTAGCGCAATTTAGGCAAGCCGTAGTGGCATTTTTTTGTTTTTCATGTTTTCTCCTTATAAGAGAGAGATTCAGAATCCATCATGAAATCAGGCATGGGGTCTCTTTGCCACCGCTGTCGGGGGTATACTTAACACAAGTATTATTTTACCATTTTTAGGCAAATTTTGTAAGGGGGATTTCTTGTCCACGCCACAGTGTTAGTCACTCTTTCCCTATTTCTGGCACCTTTTATGGTAACACAACGGCGACTAACGCCTGCCAGCCATTGCCACACTCCCCGCTTTCTCACACACGCACATGGGGGTTAGGCTGCCGGGTGTTTCCGGGGATATTGGAAGCGCACATTAAATAAAAGCGTAGGTGGGTGCCCCGGTGTAACATCACTTACAGCATGGAAGGGGTGTTACACCGGGGCAGGCCCCACCGTTTATATTGCTGTGCGCTTCCTCAGTGATCAGAAACAGCCGGCAGCCTAACCCCCATGTGCATTGCGAGTTAATGGGGGAGATTTGCGGACTTTTACCGCTCTCCAAGGCTGCTTTTTATCAGTTCCAGTTTCAAGGTACGCAGTTCTTCTGTAACCGACACTTTATAAACATGGGGGTTAAGGAGGCGTTTGTAGCTTTGATCAAAATTTTTAAGGTCCTTTGCTACTTTTTGCTGTATGTCTTTAAGGGAAGGTGAGGGGAGTAAAACCCTGTCCCCGGCAAGCCGCTTTTTAAGGAGCGCTTCAACGCTGCCTTCTGCGGGGATGGTGTGGTAAAAATGCCGGTAATCCGCCTGGGGATGCCAAAAGGCGTAGCGCTTGCCCTTTTCCGGAATGTTCTCTGTATCCTCCAGGGCCATAATGTCCGCAAGGGCAAGGCCTTTTTCGTCCTTTATACGCCATACCTGTTTTATTCCGGGATTGGTAGTTTTTTCCGGATTGTCGGAAAATTTTATGGCCGGGACAAGAATTCCGTTTCCATCGTCCTTGGCGGCCAGCTTGTACACTCCGGTAAAAGCAGCGTCATTGCCGCCGGTAACCATCTGCGTACCGACCCCCCAGGTATCAATCGGCGCGTTCGCTCTGGTTAAGGTTTCCACGATATATTCGTCAAGATCGTTGGAGACGGTAATGGTTGCCCGGCTAAGGCCCGCCTCGTCAAGGAGCCGCCTGACTTCCACAGAAAGATAATGCATATCCCCCGAATCCAGGCGTACTCCAAAGTTTTTCCCCGCCGCCGCCAATGTTCTGCCCGCTTTAATCGCATTATGGATTCCGCTCTTTAGGGTGTCATAGGTATCGATTAGGAAAACGGTACTGTCCGGGTAAAGGGCGGCGTATGAACGGAAGGCGTCTTCTTCATTGGGAAACGACATGACCCACGCGTGGGACATGGTTCCCAATACCGGTATGCCGAACGTTTTTCCCGCAAGAACGTTGCTTGTTCCCATTGCTCCGCCGATAAAAGCGGCGCGGGAAGCGGACAATGCCCCGTCCTGTCCCTGCGCCCGGCGGAGGCCGAATTCCATAACGGAACCGGAGTTTGCAGCAAGAACAACGCGGGCGGTTTTGGTGGCGATAAGGCTTTGAAAGTTAATAATGTTTAGGATCAGCCCTTCAACTATCTGAGCTTCAATAAGGCTGGAGTCTATCCGTATGAGCGGTTCCTGGGGAAAAATAATAGTTCCTTCATCCATAGCCCAAAGGCTGCCGGAAAAACGAAAATCTTTAAGGTAGTCAAGAAAGGCTTTTTCAAAAACGCCCAGGGAATCAAGGTAAGCAAGGTCTTCACCGGAAAAGGAAAAATCCCGCAGCGCTTCTGTCAGGGTTTCAAGGCCGGCAAAGACGGAGAATCCCCCGCCTGAGGGCTGGCGGCGGAAAAACATTTCAAATACAGCCCTGTTGTTCCGGTTGTTTTTCCAGTATCCCTGGGCCATGGTAAGGGAGTAAAAATCGGTAAACAGGGCGGAAAAACCGGCGCTCATAGCGGCGTTAAAAATCGGCGGCAGGGGCAAAAAGCGCCCCCCGATCCTTCATTGACGCAACGGCTCTTTTCAGCGAGCCTGTGGGCAGGTCAATTCCGGCGCACGCGTCGTGAACGCAATAGGTGGTAAAGCCCAGGCGGATGGAATCGGTAACGCTGTAATAAACGCAGTAATCCGTAGCCAAGCCGCCGATAAGGATCGTTTCTATGCCCTGTTGCTTGAGGTAGCCGTAAAGGTCCGTGGGAGTACAGCGGTCATTTTCAAAAAATGCTGAATAGGAATCAATGTTTTTATGATAACCTTTGCGGAAAACAAAGCTGATAAGCGTTGTGTCCAGGCTTTCATGAAAAGCGGCGCCTTCCGTATTTTGCACGCAGTGGTCGGGCCAGAGCACTTGCTGCATTGCCGCGGGGATTGGGTCTTTCAGTTGGGGGTACTGTTTCATAAAAATCTCAACCGCTTTTTCGGATACGGGAACGATTATAATATCACCCTGCTGTTTTCCCGGATGGGAGGACGCAAAGGAAACATGGCCTGCCGGGTGCCAATCCTGGGTTGCCAGGACTTTCCCCCCTTTACGGCGTACCCTTTCCGCAAGGCTGTTCAGCGTGCCGATTACTTCATCCCCGCCGGTTACAGCCAGCGCTCCCGGAGGATGTTCCCTGCCGTTTTTTCCCTTATAGGCGGGACAAAAATCGTTTTGTATATCAACTTCCAGAAGAACAGTTTTTGTATAATCTATATCCATATACACTATTATTGCTAATAAGTAAACTTGTGTAAATGACTTTGAGGAACCTCATAAAAACCGGTTGTTTTTAGAGGTTCCTTTGCAGTTTCTCGCCCTTTGGGCTGTGAAACATGCGTTTTTCAGCGGTAAATCCCTAAAAACTGAAGTTTTTAGAGATTCACTTTGGAAATTTGCCGATATTAGATAAAGAAAAAACCATGAACAATGCCCGTCGATTAAGGTTTTATGCTTTTTTTGTTTTTTTTGCCTGTGTTTGCTCCTTTCCTTCCGGGGCGCAGCAAAGAAGGCAGGATCCCTGGTGGATCACCCTGGAAGAAGGAAAGCGTTATTTCAGATCCGGCGCGTACGGCGATGCCCTCCGGTTTTTTGAAAACGCCCGGGAAAACAGAAAAAAGTACTATGCCGGAATGGAACGAGAGCTTATTACCGTTCTTTCGATCTATGAAGTCAGGCGGCTTAAGGACGATTTAAGCCTTCTGGAAGCGTATATAGAAAAAGAATTCCGTACTGTGGCTAAAGACGCCCTTAATGAACTGTACTACCGTGTTCCAAAAGAAAACCTTCAAAATTCATCCAGCGCTGCCCTTTCAGAACTACAGCGCCTTAAAAACTACCCTGAGGCGGAATATTGGATAGGTGAAGTGTACCGGATGGAAGGGGAGTTTAGCATAGCCCTGGTACAGTACAAGAAAGCATATAATGACCGGGCGCTGCTTGAACATCCTGAATTTGGGACGGAAATTCTTTACAAAATTGCCGATCTGCATAAATTGCGCCGGGAATATTCAGAAATGACAATAATCCTTGAAGAAATTCTTAAGGCGGATACCCTTTGGAGCCGTGAGTCATTTAACCGGTCCAATATGCAAAGAAGCCTGGAAAAGAACGGAATTAACCGGTTTTTGCTGCTCTTCCGCCATAACGAACCGTCCATGGAAAAAGCCCACCGGACCCTTGGCTTTTATTACTACAGTAACGGCGCCCGTCATGAAAGGGCGGCGGAACATCTGCTCTTTGCGTTCCTCATTCAGAATTCGGTGATCATAGAGGCGCTGCTCCGGTCTGAGTATGATTATACTTTTGATGAACTCCCCAGCCTTATGAAGGCCATTGCCGGACGGAGGGATCTGCTTGCCTATGTCAATGAAACGGAATATTACAGAACGCTTTATTACTTGGCTAATTCACTGTACGGAGTAAACCGCCGCCTTCCCGCACGGGAAATATGGACATTCCTGCGGGACTTTGCAGGCGGGGAATGGCAGGAAAGGGCGGCATCCCAACTGCGGAACCCCCAATTGGATCCAATTCCGCCAAACCGGGGCCTTTAGGGAAGAATTCGATTTTCTGAAGTATTGGCAGATTGCCTTTCCTTTAGTACAATTCAGGATATGAACAAAATTGTATTAAGGGCAGAAGACTTGGACGGCTTTTTAACCGGCACGGACAAGGCAAATCTTTCCCGCATGAACAACCTCTACAAGGGTACCCTTGCCTGTTTCAGTAAACTTTCTATCACCCGGTATGCCGTGGAACAAAACCGGGAAGAGGAAAATCTTATACAGCTTTACAATGAAATGGGAAGCCTTATGCAGGAATTGTGCAAGGATGAGCAAAATATATGGGTCTATCCGTTCCAGAGCCCCCAGGAAAGCCACTCGGAAGCGTCCAGGGTAATTGCCAAACTCAGGGATCACCGGACCGGAAACGAGGAATTTGTTTACTACATACAGCGGGCCTATGAAATGCTTTTTAAGCTTGCTTACGGGGGAATGCCGGCTTCCAATAAAAATTACCTTTTGGTTCAAACCCCGGTTAATGTGCCGGTGCAGAATTACGCCGTTCACAAAATTAATAATATAGACAACAAAATAGAAAATACCGTGATGTGCGTCATGCTTAGGGGGGCGCTGCTCCCTTCCATGATTTTGTCAAAGGAAATTGAGGAATACTCTTCCCACGGCTATGTTACTCCGTTTGCCCTTTTTAAGATTTGCCGGGATGATTCAAAACATGAAAACGACATGGAATATATTCTGGATTTGGATAAATCCTATTTCAGGCTGGAATCCCTTGACGGCAAGGATTTGATTTTTGCCGATCCCATGAACGCCACGGGGGGGAGCCTTGTAACGGTGATAAAGTACCTTTTGGAGGAGGGGATTAAGCCCAAGTCGGTGAGTTTTATCAACGTAATCGCCGCCCTTAAAGGGGCGCTCCGGGTAGTCCGGGCTCTGGAACATTGTACCGTTTATACCCTGTGGATGGATCCCGCGCTGAACGAACTGGCCTACATTATGCCCGGCCTGGGCGATGCAGGAGACCGGATCAACGGCAGGGATTTGCCGGAGCGGCCCAGAAACATTATACAGCTTGTGGCGGATTACGGCGCTAACATAGCCCGGCTGTACCGGAAACAACTGCGGGAAATAGAAGACACTGTCTTGGGAACCGGAAAATGATAATGACGCTGATAAAGAAAAAAACACAAGGATTGCGTCATTCCATAGCGGATCATTTACCGCTGGTTTTTATTTTCATTCCGGCGTTTTCTTTGCTTTTACTTTCTTCCTGCCTTTCTTCTTCCGCCAAAGCGGAAGAATACTATAGTCTGGGTATGGCCTATTTTGAACTGAAAAAATATCCCCAGGCGGAAAACTGGTTTAACAAGTCAAAATACCATTCGATTACCAAGACTGCCTCTGAATATAATCTGGGCCGTATCGCTTATGAGACGGGCCGTTACCGGGAAGCAAGGCGTTATTTTGAGCGGATTATTGGCCGTGACAGGGAAAACGTTACCGCTCTTAAGGCTGCGGCCTATACCTGCATTAAACTGGAAGAATTTGACAAGGCGGAAGATTACTACCGCCGTATTCTGGGATTAGTTCCGGAAAGCTATGACGAGGGGTATAATTATGCCCTGGTTCTTATGGCCTTGGGCAGGGCGGGAGATGCTGAAAGTGTTTTAATTGCCCACACCGATATTCTAAACCCTGACAATAATACGGAAAACGCCAAAGCCCTCCTCCTTTTGGCACGAGCCCAAAAAGAACAGGGGAAGCCTGAAGCGGCGGACACCTACAACGCATGCCTTCAAAAAGAAGATAATCCGGTGGTGCGGGCGGAATACGCGGCATACCTTGCGGAAAACGGGCATACAGACAAAGCCCTGAAAGAATACCGCCTTGCCCTGGAAAACAGTAAACTTACCGAAGCGAAAAAAAAGGAAATACAGGAAGCAATTACCGCCTTAGAAACTGACGGCGAGGGTGATTCCAAAGTTCAGCAAGACGCCAAGTAAATCGTTTCGTTCATTCTTTTTATAAATATTTCTGTTGATGGATAATTTTATAAAGCTCGTCAAGGTTAGTTTTCCCGGCATTCTTACCACTGACTCATGCCCCGCAGTAAAGGAACAGGTTCCGTATTCTTCTGAATTATCCACAACGACTTCCAGGGTTTCCCTAAAGAACCGTTCATATTCATGTTTAGCCATTTCCGACAGTGCCGGAAAAAAATCACTTCCTGAAAATTTTTTTATACCCGCGTCATAAATGGCGGAAAGCAGGGTTTTATCTCTGGGGATGCTCCAGACGAGGCCGAAACTTTCTAACCAGCCGGAGGACGAAGCCGTATAGGTATTGTCGATTCCCATTTCACTCCCCTTAAAACCGTATACTCCCGCATATTGTTCCGCCTGTACCCTCCATAAGGGATCTTCTGAACGGGGAAAGGAAACAATCCCGGTAACTGAATGCCGCAGTTCATCATTCCGGTAAAATCCGAATACCGGATGGCTTCCCATGGCGCCAAAAAGATTGACGGCGGAAAAACTCAAACCGGAACCAAGGGTAAGTACGTCAAGGCGGGTATCCAGACGCTGTTCCATAGTTCTGCTCAACTGAGAGGAAAAGGTAACGGGTACAAAAAGCGAAAGGATGTCGTAGCGTTCAGGAAACATAAGGCCCATTCCCAATGATTCATTAAACCGTGTGTTTTCCGAATTGAGGCTGTAATTCATAAGGGTGGTATCCATTGCGGAACCAAGGCCAGGATCAAAAAAAGAATACACCGGTATTGTCCGCCACAGGGGGGCGGTTTGGTAAAGGTTCCTGCCGTATTGGAAAAAATCATCTTGTATGTTTTCTCCGGTATGCGCAAAGCTGCCGGAAATCTCCCGCCGCAGCCGCATGCTTCCCCGGACAGGCCGGAAACTAAAGGGAAAAACAACATTCGCGATTGATGATGAACGGGATAATTCCAAAGGGATCGATGCTTCACTCTTTCCCTCAAAAAAAAGATCCGCCCCCACCGGCAGCCAATCAAGAACAAAGCCCGCTCTGGCTTGCGTCTTGCGGTTTTGTATGGCGTTTATATCCGAACCGGTGCCGTCATCGGGAACCATTGTCTTCCAGCTTTGCATCCAGGTTTGACCATAGCCGGAAATCCAGTCCTGTGCGTTTTCCGGCTTTTCCGTGTAGTTGACATTTCCCTCCACAGAAAAGCCAGGAAAAGCGTTTTGTTCGGCGTTTATTCCCGTGGAAGCAGACCATGATCGGTTAAGCATCCGGTTTTGTAAATTGACGGATGATGCCAGATTCCCGTAAAGCAAAGAGTCAAGCCCCAGGGACAATTTGTGATCCATGGCTTCATCATTGGGCGGCGGAGAAGCGTTAAAAGATTCGGAGAGGGAGAGCGGGCCGAAGGATCGGGAAATACTGTGGCCGGCGCTCCAGCCGGAAACATCGCCTGAAACAGTGAACATAAGGTTTCCGGTAAGCATGGCATCAAGGATTGCCGCTTCTGCGTGCGATCTGGATTGTACGCCGGCAAATGTTTCCTCTCCGGAATTGAATGGATCCCCCCGGACGGCGCTCTCCAACGCGGTGTTGAAAGAAACGCGGGAAATAAGCTCCGTCTTTCCAATGCTTAAGAGTGTATCGGGGTGGTTCCAGTTTAGGGTAGTTCCTCCGTTCATTCTGTAGGACGGGGCGGGCTCCTCCAGGCATAGCTCGTCAATGGAAAAAGAACCGGAACCGGAAAGTCCTGTAAAAAAAGCGGCAATGTAGTTATTCCCGGCGGAGCTTGTGTTTCCGTAATCCCCGGTTTCCGGGCTTTGCCGCAGGGCGCTTGGGTTGTACCGTATGGCGCCGGGAAATTCGACGCCGTCTATCAAGAAGCGATTACCGTTACCGTAGTGTATTTCTACGGCGTGCCAGGAAGCGCCGGTAAAAGGGTGCCCGGAGGAAATGGGAGCGGTAAGTTCCAGGGCTGTTTTACCGCTCTGCCCATAAACATCCGGCCCCTGGGAAACAAGAAAATGAAAAACCGCTCCTTCAGGGAGCGGCCCTTTCAAATAAAAACTTAAGACCCGGTAATTGGAAAGGGGAATGGCGGATGTCCTGCCGTCAGCTCCGGCGGCAGCTATGTTGTTCCATTCGATCTTCAAAACATGGTTTGTTCCGCTCTCATGCAGCCTGTCTATTTTACTGCCGCCGAGCGTTCCGTCCCGTACTTCCGCCGCCGATACACTGCCGTCCGCGCCGTCATCTGCCGCGGCTTTTATTTTCCCGCCTTCCAGGGTAACGGCCCTCCAGGAGGCCCCCATGATAAAAGGCTTGGCCACAAGCAGGCGGTTATTAAGCGGGGTGTTTCCCAGATTGATGATAAGTATCCTCAACTGGGCGGCATTCTGTAATTTACGCCGCATTTCATCGGTAAAGTTAATTACCGGATACTTGCCGCCGGGTATATTGTTTTGTTCTGTCCATGAAGATGAGGGGGAGCCGTAAAAGAGGGGAAGTTCAACCATGAGTCCGGGATTTTCAATGCCGCCGTATCCTTCTTCCGCCAGAGCGCCGAACTGGGCAAGGACTAGTACATTGGGATTGGAATCTGTATAAAGAAAACGGATTGGAATGCCAATGCCTCTGGCCTGTTCCAATAGTTCGCCATCCCTGCCCAAAGGTATTTGAAAACCCGTCCATTTGCCGGGTTCAAGGTTTTCAAATTCCGCCACAAAAATTTCCACATTGCTGTCCCTGGCGGGGTAGGGGCCTTCCAGACCGGAAACCACCGGAGCGGCCCACTCAATGGACTGTAATTCCGAATCCCCAAGCAGGCCGGTTTTCCGGTAGTTCCTATAGATTAAGCCGGCCCTGTTGGATTGGGTAAGGCGCAGCGGAGTCGAAATTATCGGCGCTCCGCCGGGAAAAGCCGGATTTACTTCCTGAACCGGACTTTCAGAGATAAACCCCGCAGAGGCGGATACACCCAGCACAATTTCCGAGCGGCCTTCCATGCCGGCAATGCGGTAGAGCCCCGTGGTATCCGGCTGTTCAAAACCAAACCCAAGGGTAATGCTTGCATTAAGCCGTTCGTAATCCCATGATGTTTTAGCGCCGAATCCTACCGTGCCCGGACTGGAGGCGCCTTCTTCACTGTAACCATTACTGAAGATGTTCCAGCGCATCCCCAGGGCGGCCTCGGCGCTAAAGGGGCTTTCTTCCGGTTTATAGTCGACACCCACCCCGGCGGCAAGGCTCCCCAGCCGCCGTTCCTCGCTGCGCTTCAAATAACTGATGCGGATTGTTTCGTTGAACCCCGCCGGACTTGCCAGGGTTACTGCGCCGCTGCCCGGCTCATACTTTATCCGGGTGTCAGGAATACCCCCACGGTATACTTCCACCGATCCGGGAATAACATCGGTTCCTATATAATAAGCCCCGGCTGCGCCGTAGTTGGTAAAACGGATTTGTAATGTTCCGGTAAAACCGGAAGAGCCCGGCAGATACAGTTCAGGATAATCATCCAGGGGCCACATGGTAAGCGGGTCTCTCCTGTTTCGCCCGCCTTTTCCGGTCGGAATTACTTCAAAGATCGTCCGCTCCGTATCTCCTGCGGCGTACAAAAGAATATCTGCGGGCAAAGCGTCAATGGGAAGCAATTCATACCGGGTATCCCTTTCCCCTGAACGCAGCAGGGCAGCTTCTTCCGTAGTATTTGACGGCGCCTGATACCTGCTCTGCCGTTCAAAGGGAGAAAAAGTTCCCGGTTCATAGATGACCAGGGAGGGGATGCCGTTGATGGAGATTACAGCGGGAGCATGGGAGCTTGTTCCCGATTGATAACCTGCACCCGGCTGGGGATAGGCTTTTAAGTCAATGCTGCCGCCAAAGTGCGCTTGAACGTCTCCAAGAAAACCCGTGCCTGGGATAAATGGGGGCGCCGCCGCGGAGCTGTAGCTGCCCAGGGAAGAACTGTAATTCCCCCCGCCATAGCTTACCGCAACCATGCCCTGGGGTTCCCGTGCCAGTTCCACCGTTCCGTACAGCGCGCTCACGGCGTATTCGCTGGGTTTTGCCCGGCGCCAATGCCGTCCTCCGCCAAAGAGATCTCCGTCTTTGTCTTCAAAATAAAGCGCCGGAACGGAGGGAATGGAATCATCGGGAAGAACAAAGGATCGTCCGCGCAGCGGTTTGTCCGGCGCCAGGTGCACAAAATTCCGTTCACGGCCTCCGGTAAATATCCGTTCTTCACGTGCGGCGGCATCGTAACGGAACAGGGTATGAAACGTTAGTTCATCGGAACCAAAGCGCCCGTAGATGCCAAAAGACGAAGAGGAATCGCCCCCCAGATCGAGATAGGGGAAGGCGGGAAAATCAAGGCCCGTGTTGCCCACTCCCACGTACTGCACTGTATCTCCCGGCAGTCCCTGGTACCCTGCCCGGTAAGTGTTTACATCATAACCGTCAATAAAACTTGCCTCTAAAAACCACTTTTGCCACATCCACAGCGACAAGGTAATATCCGTTTCCTGGGTAAAGAGGAGGGGGGTGTTGTTCAAATAAGGATGAGTTCCAACTGCGGAATTGGCCATGCCCCAGTTTATGCCCAGCGATCCTTTCCAGTACCCGTTAATAAAGAGGGATACATCGGTATTATAGATATCCATATTTATGAGCCGGGAGCTTGATTCTTCAGTAATTTCCCGCCGGTGTCTTTCTGCGGAAGTTTCAGAGGCTTCCAGAACCCGTTGTATGCCCGGATCTGCCGTTGTTCCGGGGGGAATGGAAGATTCCTGGGCGCATAGAAAAAAGGGGATACCCGCCAATACCATTACGGCGGCTAACTTTTTTATGCCTAAACATCCCATGATTTCGTATATTTATTGTATACTATTGGGAATATGATTGTATCCATGATCCAGTTGCTCTTTGAAATTCCCGATATTGGAAGTATCAAGGATAAGCGGAATGTCATTAAGTCCATTATTGATAAGCTTAAACGGCGCTTTCAGCTTAGCGCCGCAGAAGTAGATTTACAGGATTCTCTGTCATTTGCCCAGATTGGAGGTGCCTTGGTATCCAATTCCGGGGTTTTTGGTGAAAAGGTCTTGAACAAGGCTCTAAAAATGATTGAAAATGAAGAAGCCATACGTATTCAGGATGTGAAAATCTATTCTCAGGAGTTTTAATCATGTTAGGACTTTTTTGGCGCAGTGTTCATCGGGCGGTTTTAATCTGCTGTACAGCGGTTGTTTCCCTGTTTTTAATTTCCTGTATAGGCGTGGCTTCCCGGATAACGATAAATCAGGACGGATCGGGAACCGTACAAATCGAATACCGTATTGCCCAGGGCCTGGAAACTATAGGGATGTTGGACGGAAATGAAAAATGGCTTCCCGTTCCGGCGGGCAGGGCGGATTTGGAACGGACAGCCGCCAGAGTTCAGGGCTTGTCCCTTGTTTCGTATTCATCCCGTCAGGCAGGAAAAGACATGATTCACAGCGCGGAATTTTCATTTGCCTCGGAAGATGCCCTTTCTGCGTTTTTTGATTCCACCGGGCGGCAGTTTCTGGCGGATTTTCGCGGAAAACGAATAACGCTTTCTTTTCCGGAGCAGGAAGGCTCTGATCCTGAGTTTCAGGGACTGTTGACAGATGCTTTGGAAGGATATGCTTTTTCCTTTTCTCTTACCGTGCCCGGAAAGGCGCAAATTATGTGGCTTGACAAAGAAGGAAAAGCCATGCAGAATTATCGTGGAAACTGTGTTGTCGGAAATAATACGGTGGAATATACTGTACCCATGGCGCAGCTTGTTTTCCTGGATGCCTCACAAAAAATGGAGGTACGCTGGTAATGCCCGCGAACGAGCAGAAACTAATCAAAATCCCCGTTAAACTGGTTTTTACTGAAGTAGGATCAACCGCCATGATGCGCCAAAATCTCAAGATCAGCCGCCTTAAAATGGGGGATAACACCGATGATTACGGGATAGTCCTGGACAAGGCCGCCCCGCCCTTTATACAAGGCATGATAACGGCGGATTATATTTCAAAGATAGAGATTTCCGGCGTGGAGCCGATACAGAACCGCTCTGATATCATTGAACTTTCCAAGGTGATTGTCTTTAGCGTCTTGTACCGTAATTACGCGCTTGCTTCCCAGGAGCAGGTTCTTGCATCTGAAACGGTAAAAAGATGGAATCATTCCAACCCTTCACAGGTGATCGATGAAAAAACCCTGTTTCAGAGCGGGGTAATACAGGCGTTTTTGGAAAAGTATCCGGATGAACTTCGTTCCCTGCAAAAGGAACTGGTTGACCCTATCCGTACCCATATAGAAACGGATAAAAACCTGGAAGCGGATGAAAAGAACATACGCGTGGGGCTTCTTAATAACTTTGTTTCCTCCATGTATCCTTTTGTTTGGTTCATCCTTTTAAGATTCCGCCAGGCTCCGGATTTTATCAATGTGCTTAAAAATGTACGCGGCTGCCTGCTTGATTTTCTGGGAAAAACCAACATTGCCGAATACGCGGGCCTGATGTTAATGGAACTGGCTACTAACATAGAAAACCTTATCATCCAAAAAGAAGCCAAATTGCTTTACAGGACCAATCCGGTAGATGCAAAGTCGGTAATTCAAGACCCCAAGCTGCGTTTACCGGTTATTGAATCGCTGCGGAAGAAAAACAGCCTGCTCACTTTCTCCTGGAAACTGGGAGGAGCCAGAATGGCAATGGGCTCCAGGGGCAGGTTTCAGGTTTTACTCTACGATCAGGATGTCAACTTTGCGGAAACCAGAGGAAACGTTGATCAAACAAAAGCAGCGGACGCGGGACGTTCAAATCTTTCTGAATTCTACAAAAATCTTCATAGAAACGGGAATGAACTTGATCTGGGGATGTTTTACCTTTCTTTTCTGGATGAAGCCTGTGATAAAATGGGGATTAAGTTTGAATCAATGGTGAACCAATACGGGGGCCAGACCATCACCACCCTCACCTTTACCTTGTAAGAAGAATCATGGGAAACCGGAACACTGTAATCCTGCCCTTCTTTCTGGCGCTGTGTTTGGGCGGCGTGGCGTTTTTTTCCTGTTCCCAGTCCGCCCCGGAAATAGTCTACGGTTCCCTGGAATTAATCCATTATGAAAACGGCGGAAACCCCGTGGAACGCTTTACCTTTTTTGTTCTTCCCCGTGATGACGATGGTATAGACAACCTGGACGAATTGTGGCTCTACCATGACTGGGAGGGCCTTTCCTGGCACTTGGCAAGCAAAGACTGGATTTCCCAAACTGTTGACGGAAAAACCTGGATAGGGACCAGGTCTATTGCCATGATAGACGGCGGCACCCTTCCCCGTGGCCAGTATCGGGCAGTGCTGGTAAACAAGGGAGGCAGCCGCGCGGAGCGGCTCATCACCTTTGACGCTCCTGTTGATCAGGAGCGGCCGTTTCCTTTTCTGTCCATAATGGGGGATGAGTACCATATTGATTCCCGGTATCCCCAGCAAAATCTTCTGGCCTACGACAATGAAGGAAATTACCTGGTTACCGTAACGCCGTCTTCCATTGAAGGTAAAATCACTTCCCTTGGGCTTCCCTCCCAGGCGGAATCCCTGTCACTCTGGGCGCGGGATCCGGCCAAGTCTGTTTCTGCTTTTACCGACATTGTTCCCCTGCGTGAATAACGAACTCCGTTTGTGAAAGAATATGGCCGGTAATATCAAAAGTTTTGTTCTCCGTTCCGGAAGGATGAGCCGGGCCCAGGAAAAATCCTATGA
Source organism: Spirochaetaceae bacterium (assembly GCA_031283025.1). Classification (GTDB taxonomy): domain Bacteria; phylum Spirochaetota; class Spirochaetia; order Treponematales; family Breznakiellaceae; genus WRIV01. The sequence continues at coordinate 14,594 of JAITCP010000028.1, forward strand.
AGCGGGGGAACGTTTTCTTATTCCCTATTCGGAGGAAGTAGTTGATTTTTCCCGGTATTTTGGCAATGACCGCCCCATAACGGTAGAAATTGGCTTTGGCATGGGAAAGGCCACCGCGGAAATTGCCGCCGCCAATCCTGACCGTAACTATCTTTGTATCGAGGTTTTCAAGGCGGGAATAGGGAAACTCCTTTGGGAGATTGAACAGCGCTGCCTTTCCAATATTCGTATCATTGAACATGACGCGGCGGAGGTAATTGAAAAAATGGCGGCCCCGGAGTCCTTTGCGGCGGTACATCTTTTTTTTCCCGACCCCTGGCCCAAGAAACGGCACCACAAACGGCGGCTTGTACAAAAACCATTTGCGGAACTGCTTGCCTCCCGGCTTTGTGAAGGTTCTTACATCTACATGGTAAGCGATTGGGAAAACTATGCGGAAGAAGCGCTGGCGGTATTTTCCGCCGTACCGGGCCTTTATAACCCTTACAGCGGGGGATTTGCGCCGGGAATTTCCTGGCGGCCCCGGACTAAATTTGAGCAAAAAGGGCTTGCGAAAAATCATCCGATAAAGGAAATTTATCTGGTAAAAAAAGCGGTTACTTGAGGCTGTTCCAAACTAACCGGGTTTTGGAACGAGATCACTTGGCAACGGAAAAATGAGGAGATTTGTTGTATGGCGGATAATGCGGAACGGATCAAAGCCCTGGAACGGCTTATTGCCAAATACCAGGCATCGTACTATAACGGCGAGGCGGAAATTTCCGACGCGGAATTCGACCTCCTTTGGGACGAGTTACGATCCCTTGATCCGCGTAATCCCCTCCTTGTCAAAGTAGGAGCGGACAGTACCGACGGCTTCCCCAAAGTAAAGCACCTTATTCCTATGGGGAGCCAGGACAAGGCCGCCAACCCGGCGGAGTTCAACGCGTGGGCGGAAAAGATGCTCAAGAACGGCGATTTTGGCGGCTTTTTGGTTCAGTACAAGCTGGACGGGGCCAGCCTGGAACTGCAGTATGAACAGGGGAAACTTGTCAGGGCGGTAACCCGCGGAGACGGAACCATAGGGGACGATATTACTCCCAATGCCCGGCGTATGCAGAACGTAATCGCAGAACTAAAGGCAAACTTTTCCGGCGGCATCCGGGGCGAAGTCGTGATGCTCCGCGAGGTTTGGAAAAAAAAGTACAGCGGCAAGGCAAATTGCAGGAACGCCGCCAACGGGCTGATGCGCCGTAAAGACGGAACGGGGAGTGAAGACCTTACCCTTATCACCTACGATGTTTCCGCCGCCGGAGATGATCGTTTTTTTGCCAATGAAAAGGCAAAGATTGCCTGGCTCTCCAAACAGGGCTTTAACGTTGCCGAGTCCGGGGATTTTCCGGACGCTCCGTCTATCATCGCCCGCCGTGAAGAAGTGGCGGCCCGCAGGGACAAACTTCCCTTTGACATAGACGGCCTTGTGGTCAAAGATAATACCGCCGACCCGGCGGATCTGCGCCGTCCCCGGCCTGAACGGCAGATCGCTTTTAAGTTTGAACCGGAACGGGCTTTTAGCATACTTAGAGAAGTTGAGTGGAGCGAGTCGGGGGCTACCTATACCCCCATCGGAGTGATTGATCCGGTGAGGCTTGCGGGAACCACAGTCCAGCGGGCAAACCTCAACAACCCCGACATGATCCGGGCTATGGGCCTGCAAATCGGTTCCGCCGTTTCTGTGGTCAAGCGCGGTGAAATAATCCCCAAAATAGAAGGGCTTGCCCCGCCGGAAGCTCTGCAAACGGGGGCGCTGAGCGGGATTGAGTTCCCCAGGGTTTGCGGGAGCTGCGGCGCCTCCCTTAGGGATGATGGCACCCGGCTCCTGTGCCCCAATGAGGG
>JAITCP010000169.1 GCA_031283025.1 Spirochaetaceae bacterium
CACTGAAAAAACGGACGCTTTAGAGTAATGTTGCCACGTGGGCGGCTGGAAGGTTACCCCTGAAGGACGCTTTTTCTGCGGCCTGAAGGGGTGTTCTTCCCGCCGCCCATATGCAGAAATACTCATAAAGCGTCCGTTTTTTCAGTGATATTTACCGCAGGTGCGCTTCCCCCAATGATAAGAAACACCCGGTTTATTGGCGAGGCAAGGGTAATAGGCCGGAGACTTTAAGAATCATCGTCCACTATGGAGCCTTCCACATCGGACTCAAATTCCCAGCTTTTTTTCCTGGCATCCGCGGAAAACCCTGTCCCCTCCATGGTGGTTCCGTCACTGCGGGTTATGGAAAGTCTCCCCGGCGCATTAAGCAGCCGTTCCTTGTCCAGCCAGGAGAGGTCCCCTGTTTCCAGGGCAACGTCCTCGGAATTAACCTCCAGGTAAACGCCTCTGCTCATAAAAAAGTTATTCGTATCCGTCTCTATCCGGGCCTTGCCGGCAAAGCCCCGGACGTTTATATCGGGAATTTTCTCATAATCTTCCGGAGCGGAATTGTACTGGTCAAAAGCAAAATTATCCAGTTCCATGGAATGTTTTGCTTCATAACGCCGGACTTCATCGGCATTTACCCTGAATACCGGATTGCCGTTTTCAATGCGGACATACTCGGCATATCCCATGATCAGGTCGGGGTCTTCGTTATCTTCGCTTTGCGTATCGTAATTAAAGGAACAGGCGGCGGTGAGAAGCATCAGGATAATAGTTATCAGTTTACTCTGCATTTGCGTTTACTCCCTCCATACGGGCCTTTGCGGCGGCGATAAAATCCCTAAACAGGGGATGTGCGGCAGTTGGTTTGGACTTGTACTCCGGATGGAACTGGACGCCCAGCCCCCAGGGATGATCAGGCCATTGCACACATTCCACCAGAAGGCCGTCAGGGGTAAAAGCGGCAAGTTTCAGGCCCGATTCAGTCATTTCTTCCCGGTATGCATTGGAAAATTCATAACGGTGCCGATGGCGTTCAAAAATCCGTAAACCGCCATAAGCGGCAAAAATCAAGGTATCCGGCTCCAGCACGGATTCGCTCTTTCCCAGACGCATGGTTCCGCCATAGTTCACCACATCTTCCTGTTCTTCCAAAAGGCTTATCACCGGATGCCCGGTATCCCGGTTAAATTCCGTGGAATCGGCATCAGCCCAGCCCAATACATCCCTTCCCCATTCAATAACCATGATCTGCATCCCCAGGCAGATGCCAAAATAGGGGGTTTTTGCTTTTCTGGCCCAGCGTGCCGCGTTAACCATACCGTAAATCCCCCGCTGGCCAAAACCGCCGGGTATAAGGAGGCCGTCCACTTTGTACCCGTCCAAAGCGCCCTCTTCCCCGGAGGGCTCCTCCAGGATGGATGAATCTATCTTGACAAGTTCTACGGTTACCCCGTTTTCCAGCCCCGCGTGAAACAGGGCTTCATAGACCGATTTATACGCGTCGTGGAGCTCCGTGTATTTCCCCACCAGGCCTATACGGACATTACCCTGCGGGGCCCGGAGGCGATCCATCACAGACTGCCATGCGTCCAGGTCTGCATGGCGGCTTTCTATCCCCAATTTACGGAGGGCCACCAGATCAAGCTTCTGGTTAAAGAAAATCAGGGGGATTTCGTAAATGGTCGTATCTACATGGTAACTGGTAAAAACCGCGTCGCTTTCCACATTGCAGAACAGGGCGATTTTCCGCCGGTTTGCATCGTCCAGCATATCCGGCGCCCGGCAGATAAGAATATCCGGCTGTATGCCCATTTCCTGCATGGCCTTGACAGAATGTTGGGTTGGCTTGGTTTTTAGCTCCCCGCCGGCCACCTCCGGGATAAGGGTTAAATGAACTGAAAGGGCGTTACTCCTGCCACATTCATGAATCATCTGCCGTGCCGCTTCCAGGAAGGGGATCGACTCAATATCCCCCACCGTGCCGCCTATTTCCACGATAACCACGTCCGTATCGGGGGTTTCCCTGGCCACGGCGGTGATCCGGCTCTTGATTTCATCGGTAATGTGGGGAATTACCTGGACAGTCCGGCCCAAAAAACGGCCTTCCCGTTCCTTGCGGATTACCGCTTCATAGACCTGGCCGGTCGTGATCGAATTGGCCCTGGACAGGGGGCTGGATGTAAAACGGGCATAATTCCCCAAATCCAGGTCTGTTTCCGCCCCATCGTCGGTTACATAGACCTCCCCGTGCTGGAAAGGGCTCATGGTACCCGCATCCACGTTGATATAGGGGTCGCACTTGACCATACAGACATTAAGCCCCCGACATTCCAAAAGAGCCCCCAGGGAAGAGGCCGCAACACCCTTTCCAAGACTGGAACAAACGCCGCCGGAGACAAAAATAAATTTATTCACAAAAAAGAGTATATGCCGATTGACATAATTTAATCCAGACCTTACCATATATGTATGAGTGATGTCATTTTTTCGGACGCCGATTTTAACGCATACCGGAACCTTATTTATAATGAAAGCGGTATCCATTTTACTGCCACTAACAGGTCAATTCTGGAAAGCAGGCTTAAAGAACAACTTCGGAATAATTCAATCTCCTCTGTTCAGGCGTATTTCGATGTCATTTCCAGAGACAAAGAGGAATTAAAGGCCTTTTTAGACTCCATTACCACAAATCTGACCCGGTTTTTTCGTAATCAGGCCCATTTTGACGCTATGGAGCATTTTATTATCCCCGAACTAATGAAAATCAAGAAAGCGACGGGTAATACCACCATCAAAATCTGGAGCGCCGGCTGCTCTACCGGGGAAGAACCCTACACCATTGCCATGCTGTTAAGTGAAATCCTTCCTCCGCCCTGGAAATATGAGATTACCGCCAGCGATATCAGCCTAAAATGCCTTATGGCCGGTAAAGAAGGTTTTTATGCGGATTCCCGGATTGTTGGCATCCCCGATGCTTATCTAAAGAAGTACTTTGACAAGGTCGAGGGGGGGTATAAGGTTCATGACGATTTAATGTCCAAAATTCGGTTTGACTACCACAATCTAAAAAACGACTCCGGTCAGAGGGGCGTGGACGTGGTTTTCTGCCGGAATGTCATTATTTACTTTGACGAAGCCGCCCAAACGGCGGTAATGAGCCGATTTTGGGATGCCATGGCCAGCAAATCTTTCCTGTTTATCGGACACTCCGAATCCTTATTCGGCATGGATACCAAATTTGAATTCGTAAAAACCGAATGGGCAACTTTATACAAGAAATCAATTTAGGGGAATAATTGTGTCAGACGAAATATCAGTTCTTGTTGTTGACGATTCCGCCCTTATGCGGAACCTTATAGGAAAAATGATAGATGCCACTCCGGGTCTTACAGTGGCGGATAAAGCTATGAACGGAAATTTTGCCCTCCAGAAAATTCCCCGTGTTGAACCTGACATAATCTGTCTGGACCTGGAAATGCCGGAAATGAACGGCATAGAATTCCTTAGGGAACGGAAAAAGCGCGGCATAGATATACCGGTAATCATCCTTTCTTCCATTGCAGAAAAAGGGGCAACTATTACCATGGAAGCGCTTTCCCTGGGGGCCAATGACTTTATCCAAAAGCCATCAGGTTCCATATCGGAAGACATCCATACCGTAGCGGATCACCTTACCAGCCTGCTTATCGCCTACGGCGGCAAGTATCGTAGAGCCAAGGGCAAAAAGGTTCTAGCTCCGGAAGAATACACCAAAAAGCCCGAACCTGACTTGGCTAAAAAGCCCCTCTTTTCCACCACTTTCGGCCTTTTCGGCGGTCCCGAAAAGATAGAACCCGCCACTCCTCCCCAGCAGTTACGGAGACCTGGTAAGACTGAAGTAATCGCCATAGGCATATCTACCGGCGGCCCGGATGCCCTGCGGGTGGTTTTTTCCAACCTTGATTCAGACTTGACACAGCCCATTCTGGTTGTTCAGCATATGCCCCCGGGCTTTACCATGGAATTTGCCAAAAGCCTGGACCGGATTTGCCCCCTTAACGTAAAAGAAGCGGAAGAAGGGGACATTCTTACCCCCGGCTGGGTTTATATAGCCCAGGGAAACAAGCATCTGGAAGTGGAACGGAAGGGCGGCTCCGCCCTGACTCATCTGTCCGATACGCCCCTGGTAAGCGGCCACCGGCCCTCAGCGGATGTCCTTTTTGCGTCAGTAGCTATGGCGTATACCAACCATGTGCTGGGAGTGATCATGACCGGCATGGGGCGGGACGGCGCCCAGCAGCTCGGCACGGTTTACAAGGAGGGGGGCATGACCCTGGGGCAGGATGAAAAAAGCGCCGTGGTTTACGGTATGCCCCGTGTAGCTTATGAGTTGGGCCATGTAATGGAACAGGTGCCTCTGGATAAAATGGCCCGGCGCATCTGCGATGTCGCAAAAACGAATAGGTAGTCAAACTTTGGGCTAAAAAACCCAATACGTATGAACAAGATCGTTGATAAAAGACAGCTTTCCGCAGAAGTGTATGAAATGGTTGTGGAAGCGCCGCATATCGCGTGGTCCGGAAAAGCAGGGCAGTTTATCATAGTCCAGACCGACACCGAATGGGGTGAACGAATCCCCCTTACCATTGCCGATGCCGACACAGAGGCGGGAACCTTAACAATAGTATTCCAGACTGTGGGAGCCAGCACCCACAAACTTGCCCTCAAAAATAAGGGGGAATTTATAGACAATATTTTAGGCCCCCTGGGGAATCCTACCCACATTGAACAATTCGGGCGGGTAGTCTGCGTTGGCGGGGGCATAGGCGCCGCGCCGCTTTTCCCCATCGTCAAGGCGATGAAAACCGCAGGCAACCATGTGTCTGTGATTATCGGGGCGCGGACAAAAGACCTGGTTATCTTTGAAGACCGGATGCGGAAAGCCGCCGATGAGCTGATAATCGTAACTGACGACGGTTCCTGGGGCAAAAAAGCCCTGGTTACCGAACCGCTTAAGGAGTATTGTGCCGCTTCCCATAAACCGGACATGACCGTAGCCATTGGCCCTCCCATTATGATGAAATTCTGCGAAAAAACCGCCGCCGAATTCGATGTGCCGATTATGGTTTCACTCAACACAATTATGATAGACGGTACGGGAATGTGCGGCGGCTGCCGGGTAACCGTGGGGGGTGAAACAAAATTTGTCTGCGTAGACGGCCCGGAATTTGACGGCCATAAAGTAGATTTTGACAATATGATGCTGCGCATGAAGGCATTTAAGGCACGAGAAGACAAAGATCATCACCGCTGCCACCTTAAGATGGGGCTGGAACCGCCGGGCGGCACAGGGCAGGGAGTCTAAACATGAGACACAAAAAGGCGGCCCAGCATAGCCAGGCAGCCCAATTAAATGCCGAAGCAAAAAAGCTCCTTAAAGCCCTGATGAAAAAAAAGGCCGCCGGCAGGATCACCGCAAAAGAACGCTCCGCCATCCCCGCCCAGGAAATGCCCGCCCAAGCTCCGGCTGTGCGCAGCAAAAATGTAAGCGAGGTTGCCCTTGGCTATACCGAAGCCCAGGCCCGGCTTGAAGCGGAACGCTGCCTTGGCTGTAAAAACCAGCCCTGCGTTTCCGGCTGTCCCGTGGCGGTGCCCATTCCCCGCTTTGTTACAGAAATCCAGAACGGCAATTTTAAGGGGGCGGCGGACATTATCAAAGAAACAAATCTGCTCCCCGCAGTGTGCGGACGGGTTTGCCCCCAAGAAAAACAATGCCAGGCGGAATGTACCCTGGGAAAAATGCTTAAAAACCCGGAAAAATCCGTGGCAATAGGGCGGCTTGAACGCTTTGCGGCGGACTGGGAGCGGGAAAAAGGCTCGGTAACCGTACCGGCTGTAAAACCCGCCACGGGCAAACGGGTTGCTGTTATCGGCTCCGGCCCCGCCGGGTTAACCGTAGCGGCAGATATTGCGCGGGAAGGGCACTCTGTTACTATTCTGGAAGCTTTTCACAAGCCCGGCGGGGTTATGGTCTACGGCATCCCCGAATTCCGGCTCCCCAAGGCAATAGTTCAGGCGGAAGTGGATATTTTAGTCAAGATGGGGGTTACCATAGAAACCAATTTTCTTGCAGGCAGAACCAGAACGATCAAAGAAATACTGGAAAGGCGTAAATCAACGGTAAATGCCGGGAGCAGCTCCCCCCACATCGGCTATGATGCGGTCTTTATCGGCGCGGGGGCGGGGCTGCCCAAATTCCTGGGCTGCCCGGGAGAAAACCTGGTGGGGGTGATGAGCGCTAACGAATACCTGACCAGGGCAAATTTGATGAAAGCCTACGATGCAGAAAGGGCCGCCACGCCCCTGTTTCAATCCAGCATTACCGCAGTTATTGGGGGCGGCAATGTGGCAATGGACGCGGCGCGCATGGCCCTGCGGCTCGGTTCCGGGGAAGTCCACGTTGTCTACCGCCGTACCCGCGATGAAATGCCCGCCCGCGCGGAAGAAATTGAACACGCCATGGAAGAAGGCATTGTCTTTAACTTTCTTCGCAATCCGGTACAGTTTACCGGAGACAGTGAAGGCCGGGTAACCGGGATGGAACTCCTTAAATACGAACTGGGTGAACCGGACAGCTCAGGCCGCCGCAGTCCCGTAGCGATAGAAGGTTCCGGTTATATGTTCGCCTGCGATACGGTGATCGTCGCCCTGGGTAACGAATCCAACCCCCTTCTGTCCCGGACTACGGAAAATCTAAAGACGGACAACCGGGGGCGGATTATCGTTGACAAAACGCAAAAAACCAGCCTTGATCGGGTATATGCCGGGGGCGATATAGTCCTGGGAGCGGCCACGGTGATACTGGCCATGGGTGAAGGCCGCAGAGCTGCGGCGGCAATTAACAAATCGTTCGTACCGTAGTATAATTGTAATTAATGAAAACAATGTTCAACTTTGATGGTTTTACGCTCTCCGGCTTTAGAGCGGCGCTTATAGTCTGCTGCCTTTGTTTGATAGGCCCTGCTGCTGGTTTCCTCTTATGTGCCCAGGAAACCCCGGCTCCTGAAGAAGACTGGTCCCCTGTGGAACCGGACGTTTCTACAGAAACTGCTCCGGCTGATCCCACGCCGGCTCCGGCACAGACTGTTTCTCCGCAGGCACAGACAGATCCTATAACCGTACAACCCACTCAGACGCCGCCGCCGGCACAAACCCAGCCAGCCGGCCAGACACCACAGCGTCCCCAGCAGCAGCCCGGCCCCAATGCGCTGCAGAACTACCGCATAGGCCGCGATCTGGAAGCCAGAAACCGCTTTGCAGAGGCAAACACCCATTACAATGAAGCAATACGGCTCTGCCTGAACGAACTGAACCAGAACGGCTCCAACATGGATTCGTATACGGTTCTTACCTGGTCGCTCCTCAGACAACGACGTTACTCAGAGGTAATCAACTGGGGAGACAGGGCCTTACGAGTCAACCCCGGTGATTACCGCATCATAGAAACCATGGGAGAAGCGTACTTTTACCTGAACGATTATGAACATTCCCTTATCATGATGCAGCGTTACGCCGCATCCATGCCCCGCGGAGACAGGGCGTCTACGGCGTATTTTTTTATGGGAGAAATCTACCGTAACCAGCGGAAGTACCTTCATGCCGATATTGCCTACACAACCGCGGTAACCCTGGAAGGCGGCATATTCCTCTGGTGGTACAGACTTGGCACGGTGCGGGAAGCCGCCGGGGAATACGCATCCGCCATAATAGCGTACGAGAAAGTCCTTAGCCTTAATCCCGGTTACCGGGAAGCCTCTGAAGCGCTGGAAAGGACCAAACGGCTTCTGGCGGCATCTCCCCAAACCTAATGCTCTGTAATTATTAAGGCTTTGTTATTAGCTCATGTTACGCAGGATGGTGAATTTTTAATTAGATTTTTCCCGGAAAACAGGTAAATCTCGGCAATTTTGCATAAAATATGCTATTATTAAGTTAATAATGTCAAAAAAAGAATTAAGAAAGGAGTAATAAACAAGATGACGTATGGCGCAAATGAAAAGAAAAGGATTCTTGTGATAGATGACGACACAATTTTTCTTACAACCGCTGAGTTATTTCTGAAAGATGAATATGAAATGTATAAGGCTAATTCCGGTGAAGAAGCGATGAAGTTATTAAACGACCAAAAAATAGTTCCCCATTTAATAATGCTGGACATATTAATGCCGAACATGGACGGATGGCAAATTTACAATAAACTTAAGGCATTAAATGATTATAAGGAAATTCCGGTAGTGTTTTTAACGTCTATGAATGAAGAAACAGAAAAAAAACGCGCGCAAAAAATAGGAGCGGCTGATTATATAACAAAACCATTTAACCTGACAGACTTAAGAAGCAGAATTAAGAAAATTATCCTGAGTACGGCAATGACAAACAAAGACTAATAGTCTATCCTTCAATTAATGAAAACACCACTAATAAAAGCCCCTCAAGGAAATACCCCTTAAATGAAGCTCAACTACAGCGGAGAACTCAACGGCCCCCAGTGTGAGGCGGTAGAAACCCTGGAAGGCCCGGTATTAATCATCGCCGGGGCAGGTTCAGGCAAAACCAGAGTGATCACGTACCGCATAGCCAGAATGTTGGAAACAGGAATCCCACAGCACGCCATACTCGCCCTGACTTTTACCAACAAAGCGGCGCGGGAAATGGAAAACCGGGTTAAGGAATTAACGGGAAAAAAGCTCCAAAGCCTTACGGTCAGCACCTTTCATGCCTTTGGCGTAAAAATTCTGCGGGAAGAAATTGAAGCTCTGGGCTACCGGAGCAATTTTTCCATCTACGATGAAACAGACAGGGAGGAACTTATCAAGGAAACCTTGCGGGAATGTCGGATGGAGAGTAAAGGCGCAAACATCTACGGTCTGGGCCAGCTTTTTTCCAATATCAAGACAGGACGCTATTCCTGGCGCAGCGCCCCGGCCATTACGGAAACTACCGGAAGAAAGCAGGCGGCTTCAAACTATGAACGGGTGTACAACGAATACCAGCACAGCCTTAAGGTGTTTAACGCGCTGGATTTTGACGATCTTTTGGTTCTGCCTATAACGCTTTTTGAAGACCGCCCTGAAATTCTGGACAAGTACCGCCGCCGCTACCAGTATATCATGGTGGATGAATTCCAGGACACAAGCCTTATCCAGTACCGCCTTTTGCGGCTCCTTGCCTTAGGAAACGAACCGGCGGCTTCCCGCCTGCCCGGAGCAAATGTCTGCGTTGTGGGGGACGATGATCAGTCCATTTATTCATGGCGGGGGGCAAACTATGAAAACTTGCTTTTGTTTGAGCGGGATTTCCCAGGCGCAAAGGAAATAAAACTGGAACAGAACTACCGCTCCACCACCACAATTCTGGAAGCGGCCAACGGAGTAATTGTCCACAACACAAATCGCAAGGATAAAACCCTTTGGTCCGGCAACACCGGGGGCAAAAGCGTTGAACTGTACCACCCGGAAAACGAAAGCGCCGAGGGGGATTTTATTGCCGGGAAAATCCGGGAACACATAATGCGGGACGGGCTTGGCTACGATGCCTTTGGGGTGCTGCTGCGAACCAATTCCCTTACACGGGCCATTGAGGAATCTTTTCTGGAGTCAAACATTCCCTACAAAGTGTCCGGGGGCATGAGTTTTTTTCAGCGCAAGGAGATCAAGGACATTCTTTCGTACCTGCGTGTTATCGCCAATTTCAACGACGATGTAAACCTCCTGCGGATCATCAACACGCCCCGGCGGGGAATTGGCAAAGGGACGATCCAGGCCGTTTCTGAACTGGCCCGGCGCAATAAGACGTTTCTCTGGGATGCGATGGACAGGCTCTGCCGTTTCCCTTCCGCGGGGAATTTCCTGACGGACAATGCGTCATCGCTTCCCCCAAAAACAAGGGCGGAAATAGAAATTTTTATGAACCTGATTGAAGCGTTCCGTGAACGTATCTTTGGTTCGCCGGGAAAGCTGGCAGAACAGGTCCATAATCTGGTTGATCACATCAACTACTGGCCCTATCTGATGACGGAATTCAGCAAGGATGAAAAAATAGCCCGCTGGCGTTTTTCCAACATCGAATATTTTATTCAAGCCATTGAAAATTGGGAGAAAGACCCTGACAATTTTGA
>JAITCP010000038.1 GCA_031283025.1 Spirochaetaceae bacterium
CGCGTTCCGCTAAGGTTTGCCGGAAGCCCCCGGTTGTACTTTGTGTCCACCATCAGGGCAAGCTGCCTGTCCAGAAGGTCTGCTATATTTGCGGTGATGTTTTTAAGCGAGTCCATGGCGAAACAAATATGTCCGCCGTAAAAATGTCCGCCGTGAAAAACAGATTGGGTTTCGGGATCGATTAAGGGATTGTCATTGGCGCTGTTCATTTCGGTTTCGATAAAGGAGCGCAGGGTATCGCGCATGTCATAGAACAAGCCGATTACATGGGGGGCGCAACGGATCGAATACGGGTCTTGAATCCGCGCTGGGGCGGCAAGCGCGTTCTGTTTTTCGCCGGGCAGACCGGCGCGTATTTTTTCTGCGGCAAGCGCCTGTCCCAAATGGGGTTTTAATTCAAAGAGCCGCTTGTTAAAGTGTCCGGCATTGCCTTTTAAGGCTATGGTATTCATTGCGGTGATACGGCATGCAAGACTAGCCAGATACTCCGCGCTGGAAAAGGCAAGCGCGGCAACGGCGTTCATTACAGCCGTTCCGTTCATTATGGCGATTGCTTCTTTGGGCCGGAATTGGTAAGGGCTTTTGCCCAATTCCGCCAATACGTCGGCGGCGGAGCGGATTTTGCCCTGATACATTACGCGCCGCTCCCCAATGAGCGCACCGGCAAGGTAGGACAGGGGAGTAAGATCGCCAGAAGCGCCTACGGAGCCTTCCTGCGGAACAAGGGGCAGAATGTCATGTTCGATAAAAAATTCAATGGAGCGAAGAAGTTCCATGCTTACGCCGGAATAGCCCATTGCCAGGGTGTTGAGCCTTACGATCATCAACGCCCTGACCGTTTCATCGTCAAAGTAATCTCCCATGCCGCAGCCGTGGAAGCGCGTTAAATTAACCGGAAGTTCGCGGTACTGTCCGGGGTTGACTGTCTCGGTACAGGAATCGCCGTAACCGGTGGTAACGCCGTAGATACCGCCGTGTTTCTCCAGCATCGAATCAAGAAGCGCCGCTCCTTTTTCTATCTTTGCCTCGAATTCGGCGTTGCTGCAAAGCCGTGCCTTTATTTGTTTTTTAGCAGATGCAACAAGGGACTCAATATCAAGATGGTCTTTGCCAATTTCTATTTCTGTCATGGCATATTCCTGAAGATAAGCGATGTATTAACTCCGCCAAAGGCAAAATTATTGGACATGATATATTCGGCATCGATCTCCCGCCCGCATCCTGTGATGTAGTCCAGCGGGCCGCAGCGGGGATCAAGTTCTTCAAGGTTAAGGTTGGGGCAAAACCATTTTTCCTTCATCATGTTAATGGCAATCCACGCCTCAATAACGCCGCAGGCTCCCAGAGTGTGGCCTATGTAACTCTTTAAGGTGCTTGCCGGAACCGGACGCTGAAAAATATCTGCGGTAGCCCAGCTTTCGGCAACATCGCCTGTATCGGTGGCAGTTCCGTGTGTGTTTACATAAGCGATTGCGCCGGAGTCTAATTGCGCGTCTTCCAGCGCAAGCTTCATCGCTATGCCCATTGTGGCGCGGTTTGGCTGAGTAATGTGAGTGCCGTCAGTGTTGGTTCCAAAACCTGCAACTTCGGCAATGATATGCGCCCCGCGTTTTACTGCGTGTTCATATTCTTCCAAAATCAATGTTCCCGCCCCTTCGCCGATAACAAGACCATCGCGGTTTTTGTCATAAGCGGCGGGCGTTTTTTCCGGCGTGTCGTTTTTAGAACTTGCGGCAAAAAGGGTGTCAAAAACCGCCGCGTCCGCTACGCTTAATTCTTCCGCGCCGCCTGCCAGCATTATATCCTGAACGCCATTTTTTATGGTCTCGTAGGCAAAGCCTATAGCCTGACTGCTTGAAGTGCAGGCGGTGTTAGTGGTGATAATCCTTCCGGTAAGGCCAAAGAACACGCCGATATTCGCGGCGCAAGTTTGCGGCATTGCCTTGATATAGGTGGTAGCGCTCATTTTGGTTAGATCGTCCAGAACAAGCATACTGTAAAAGTCCATGATAGAATCAATACTGCCCATTGATGAACCATAAGCAATACCGCAGCGTCCGTTTTTTAGTTCAGGATCGTCAGGGCTAATACCAGCATACGCCAACGCCCTGTCTGCGGAAACCAGGGCAAGTTTTGCAACCCTGCCAAGACCGCGGGTTTTTTTGCGGGGATAATCGGGCATGGTAAAATCAACAGGGGCGGCAAGCTTGGTGTTCATACGGGCGTATCTTTCCCACTCGTCCATATATCTAACCATGTTTTTTCCCGCTTTAAGTTTTGCCAGTATCTCCGGCCATTCACTGCCCAACGCGCTGACTATTGAACCGCCGGTAATGACGACTCGCCTTTTCACACCATGCCCCCATTAACTGAAATCACCTGCCGCGTTATATACGAAGCCTGTTCGGAAAGAAGAAACACCGCCACAGAAGCCACTTCTTCCGGCTTTCCGGTACGGCCCATGGGAATTGACGGAAGCACTATGTCCATGGGAACATCACGGCTCATTTCGGTGTCGATAACGCCCGGCGCTATACAGTTTACCGTTATGGAGCGGCTGGCAAGTTCTACCGCAAGGGCTTTTGTTGCCCCGATAATGCCCGCTTTTGCCGCGCTGTAATTTACCTGCCCCCTGTTTCCCATAATCCCCGATACTGAGGAAATGGTAATGATACGCCCCTTTTTTTTACGGCATATTGGCAGAACAAGGGGATGAATTACATTGTAAAAACTGTCAAGATCGGTACGCAAAACAGAGTCCCAATATTCACCGCTCATACCGGGAAATGAATCATCGGCGGCAATTCCCGCATTGCTAATAATTCCCCAAAAGGCTTCGTTTTTTTCCGACCATTTATCAAGTTTTTCCTGACATTCATCCCTGTTACTTATATCAAATTGAATCAATTCTATTTTTCCGCCGTTTTGCAAAATTTCTTTTTGCAGATTTTCGGCGGCTTCCTTTCCCTTGTGATAATGGGCTGTAACCTGATACCCCGCGCCGGAAACAGCCATGGCAATGGCGCGGCCTATACCTTTGCTCGCTCCGGTAACAAGCACTTTCTTTTCTTCGTTCACCTTAAAAACGCTCCCCCGGTCAGCTCATTAAACTTTTCATCGCTTACTTCCATAACCATCATGTTTCCTTCCATAACTTTTTTGTTTTCCAAAAAAGCAGCCGTGTCAAAACTATAAATCATATTTGTACAATCAGTTTCTTCTATGTATACCTGTACGGTACTGCCGTTCTTAAACAGCGGGATTTCCATACGCATGGAAGGGACGCTTAAAATAAACCCGATTGTGGGTTTTTCTCCCCTTTCCCGTTTTCTAATTCCTGTAAGAACGGAAATTGCCTGAGCCATACATTCAAAGCCTGCCCATGCAGGAACGCCGTCTGTTGCCGGATCGTAAAAAAGACAATTCCCGGTAATACGGTACTCCGCACGGAGGCTATGAGTATTACTATTATACTCAAGAACCCTGTCCAGAAGCAGCATCTTTCCCTTGTGAGGCATGAGGGTTAGCATTTCTTCTTGTTCAATAACCAACTATCTTTCTCCTAAAATGAGACTGACATTGCACCCGCCAAAAGCAAAGCTGTTGCTCATGCAGACAGAGGGCGCTCCTGCGCCGGAATTACCGTCAGAAAAAACGCCGCTTTCAAAGCCGGGGCTGTCCTCGTCTATAACGCCGTCCCAGCAGTGTACCGGTATACCCCTTTTTTCAGTTACCGCCATCCAGCAAATGGCCGCTTCCAGCGCCCCCGCCGCGCCCAGGGTATGGCCGGTAACCGGTTTGGTTGAGCTTGCCGGAGGCATTTTGTCAAATACCGCCTTCATGGCAAGGGCTTCCGCCTTATCGTTAAGCTCCGTGCCGGTTCCATGAAGATTAACATAATCAATATGATCATTCTTTAATCCCGCGTCAAGGAGCGCGGCTTTCATTGCCCTTGCCGGCCCGTCCCCGTCCGTTCCCGGGGCTGTCATGTGATGCGCGTCTGAACTTTCCCCCGCGCCCAAAAGCTCTATAGGGGAATTTTGTTCTGAATCAAGGAGAAAAAAAGATGCTCCTTCCCCAAGGTTGATCCCTTTTCGGTTTTTGCTGAACGGGTTGCACAACGTGTCCGAAATTGCTTCCAGCGCGTAGAAGCCGGAAAAAACCGTTGGCGAAACAATATCCGCCCCTCCGGCAATGACAGCACTGCAAACGCCGCTTTGTATCAGCTCCGCGCCCCGCATAATGGCGCTTGCACCGGAAGCGCAGGCGGTGGCTATGGTAAAGGCGGGGCCGCAAAGGTTGAATTTGCGGGCAATAAACTCCGCAGGTAAAGCCCCGCTTTGAAATGTAAGGCTGTAATTTTTTGGGAAAGCGTTGCTGGCAAGAAACGCCTTATGAGCGGCAAGGGAAGCTTCGGAACCATTATCGCAGGAGCCAAAGCAAACGCCGATTTTTTGCGTTCCATATTTGGAAAGAGCTTTTTCAACAGCGGGGGCTAATTGTTCCAGAGCGGCGTTAATAAGACGGTATATCCGCGAGTTTGCAAAGGGAAATTCTTTTTCTGTTTCCGGCAAATTCGCGCGGATAAGCCCAACAGGAAATTGCTTATTCGTGCCGGGCAGTTCTGTCATTACCATGCCGCGCCGGTTACCGCTTAGGCAGGATTCGTATAACTCGTTTCGGTTAAGACCGGCGCAGCAAACAAGGGCTGGGGGAGACAGGTAAACCTTTTCTTTCAT
>JAITCP010000108.1 GCA_031283025.1 Spirochaetaceae bacterium
AGGATTGAATACACCGGCATCAGGCCCGGTGAAAGGCTGGATGAACGGCTTTGGGCGGAAGATGAAGAGCCGCTTCCCACCGAATCTAACCGCATCCTGAAAGTCCGTTCCCGCGAAAGCCCGAAACAAACAAAGCTGGATGTGGAAAGCCTTATAGAAAAGCTTAACCCCATTATCCGTTTTGATCCGTCGCAGGCGGAAAAGTACCGGGACACAGCCTTCCTCCAGCGCTTGCTGCAGGAAGCCATACCAAGCCTTTCCCTTTAATGCTATGGAAGCTATTCCCTTTCATCGCCCTTACGTTGGCACAGAAGAAGAAGAAGCGGTAATCCGCGTACTCCGTTCCGGCTGGCTTACCACCGGCGTTGAGGCGCTGGCCTTTGAAAAAGAATTTGCCGAATTTTTGTCGCAGAGCCCCGATCCGCAATCGGAATATTTGCAACCGGAACATTTACAATCAGAACATTTGCAACCGCAGCTTTTACAATCGCAACTTTTCTGCCTGGCGGTAAACTCGGCAACTTCAGGTCTGCACCTGGCCCTTGAAGCCGTGGGAGTTGGGCCGGGGGATGCGGTATTTATTCCGTCTTACACGTTTACCGCCACTGCGGAGGTAGTTCGTTATTTGGGGGCGGAAGCGGTTTTTGTGGATATTGCCCCGGACTCGTACAACATGGACCCGATCAAGCTGGAAGCGGCAATATCCTCTATTACCGAAAAAAAGCAGTCTTCCAATGCCGCTTCTGCCGGATTGCGGCCCAAGGCGGTCATTCCCGTTCACATCGGCGGGCTGCCCTGCGATATGGAGGCAATTTCCGGCATTGCCCGCCGTTACGGCCTTGCCGTGGTGGAAGACGCCGCCCATGCGTTTCCTGCCCGTATGCCGGATGCGGCGCGCTGGGCGGGAACCTGCGGCGATGCGGGAGTTTTTTCTTTCTATGCGTCAAAAACCATCACCACGGGCGAAGGCGGCATGGTAGTTACCGCCCGTGAGGAGTTGGCCCGCCGTATTCAGGTGATGCGGAGCCACGGCATAGACCGCCCCGTATGGAACCGTTATACCGACACCGCCGCCTCCTGGTTCTACGAAGTAGTTGCCCCCGGCTTTAAGTACAACCTGCCGGATTTGCTGGCGGCGGTGGGAAGGGTACAACTCTGCCGGGCAATGGCGCTGCTGGAGATGCGCCTTGCCATTGCGCAGCGCTACGACAGGGCCTTTGAAAACGAACCCGCCCTGATCATCCCGCCTCCGGGAGGTGCCAGGCACCTTTACACGCTCCGGTTTATGGAGCCTTCCCAACGGGATCCCTTTATCGAATACCTCCGCAATCAGGGGATAGGAACATCCGTCCACTTTATTCCCCTCCACATTATGCCCTATTACCAGGAACGTTACGGCCTACAGCCGGAAGACCTCCCCGAATCGTACAAACGCTTCAGGGAAACCGTGTCCCTCCCCATCTGGCCCGGCATGAGCGGGGAACAGGCAGACAGGGTTATTGAGGCTGCATTATGTTTTGTTGGCCGCCATCGTTCAGCAAACCCTTAAACCGTAAACCGCGATACTGCAATAACAAGGTTATCAATAATTTCTTTATTTTGCCCGCTTATGTTGTTTACGTCGCCCACTGCCGCCTTGATCTCGCCCGCGCTTGCCGCCATTTCGGCCATCCCGCCGGTGATTTCCCCGGTGGCTTTTTCCAGGTTTTTGCTTTCGCTGATAATTTCCTTTGCGCCGTCAAGCATCTCTTCGGAACTGCTCTTGACCAGCAGCGTGATTTCGTTGAGATTGCCGATGGACTCAAGAATCTGCTTGCTTCCCGCTCCCTGTTCATCCATAGCGCCGCGGATGTTTTCTTCCTGATGGGCCACCGTAGCGATCCCGCCCTCAATGTCTTCAAATTTTTCCAGCACGCTGCCTGTGGAATGGGAAATTTTGTCAATAGAACCTTTAATTTTTTTTAGCACTTCGACAATGGTTTTTGACTGTGTGCTGGAACCTTCCGCCAGCTTGCGGATTTCACCGGCTACGACGGCGAAGCCCTTGCCGGCTTCCCCCGCGTGGGCGGCTTCGATGGCGGCGTTCATCGAAAGAAGGTTGGTCTGGCTTGCGATGTTTTCCATAACCGAGTTGATCTCCAGGAGCCCTTCGGATTCGTGGGCGATTTCCTGAACGTCCGAAACTACCGTCTGCAAGCCTTTGCGGCCTACGCCGGAAGATCCCGTCAGCTCGTTCACCTTGTCCGTGTTCTTGTAAAGGCTTTGGGTAACGGACTGTATATTGGCCAGCATTTCTTCGATGGCAGAAGACGATCGGGAAACGCTCTCTGTTTGGCGTTCCACATGGTTGTTGAGCTTTTGAATGTTGCCGCTTATCTGCTCCATTGTGGCGGTTGTCTCTGTTACCGAAGCGGACTGGTTGACTGCCAGGTTTTGAATGGCTTGAATGATGCCGGTAATCTCTTCCACCGCCGCCGCCGTTCTTCTTGAGCTTCCGGCAAGGGCGGAGCCGATATTGGACAGGCGTTCAGACTCTTTTTTTATGGTGGAGACGAGCTTCTTAATATTGTCAAGCATGGCGTTAAAACCGTTTGCCAGATCGCCGATCTCGTCTTTTGATTTGACGTTGACGCGCATGGTTAAATCCCCGCCGCCTGACAATTTTACTATTTCGGTCATGCGGGTTAGCGGGCCGGTTATGGAGCGTCCGGCGACAATGGCGACAATAACGCCCAGCGCGGCGCAAATTGCCCCGACGATTAACAGGATATTACGGATACGGGCTACAGAGGCAAGCACCTCGCTTTCCTCCACGTTTTGAACGAGTATCCATGAGTAGCCGGGAAGCTGCGTAAAAGCGCAAATCATCTTTTTCCCGTTTTCAATGTGTTCGGCGCTGCCCGTTTTATCCCTGATGATCCGCGCTGTCAGGTCGGCCTGCGGTTTTTTGGAGGGGTCTTTTTCCGCTTCTTTAATGGGGTTGAACTGGCTGTTTACCAGTTCCGTGTCGGGATGGGCCATGTAGGTTCCTTCACTGTTGATTAAGAACCCGTGCCCGGTCCGGTAGTCGGTCCGTATGGCGTTTACCAGGCCGGTGAGGAAGGTGGGGCCGTCTTTGCGGGCAATCGTTACACCCAAAACAGGAGCGCCCTTGGTATCGTCTCTGAAAACCGGGGCGGCGAGCATCACGACCGGCTTGCCGGTGGCGCGGCTGATAAGCACGTCCGATACCGCGGTGTTTCCGGCAAAGGCCTGTTTGACGTAAGCCCGGTCGCCGAGGTTGGTGGTAGCCTCGTCCCGCACATAGTTGGTTGTGCCGTCCGGCAATACCAGCCCTATATCAAGGCTGTCTATACGGTCCACGTCGGGCGTA
This sequence comes from Spirochaetaceae bacterium, assembly GCA_031283025.1. Lineage (GTDB taxonomy): Bacteria > Spirochaetota > Spirochaetia > Treponematales > Breznakiellaceae > WRIV01. Next base: position 3,374 of record JAITCP010000108.1, read on the forward strand.
AAGTTTGTTTTGACCACCCCCTCCCAGTTCATGGTTCTGGTTCTGGCGCGGTTGGCGATTTCCCAGAGCTGGTTAAGCAGTATGTCCAGCCTGAGTTCCAGCAGTTCGGCGTTTATTTTGCTGTTATTGACCATTGCGGTAATAACGGACTCTTCCATATTTCCGGTAACGAGTATATTTACGGAAACAATGATGGCGGCGGACGTTATCAGTACAACCGCCACGATTAAAAGGGGTACCCTTAGGCTTAATTTCATGCAATTTCCTTTTATTATTGGTAGTTTATTCTACTATTTTGTGTATATACTGGCAATGTCTATGACAGGTGGTTATGCCCTGTTACTGCCGCTTGTTTTGTAACTCCAGCAGTAAATCAAGATGGCGCAGTACATATTCCTGAAAATCCGGGCATAGCTTGTCAAAAAGTTCTTCTATTTTACGGCGGACTTCACCCCCGGAATTGTTAAACATTTCACCCGCGCCGGTCTTGAGCCATTCCTCGTTTACCCCAAAGGTCATGGAGATTAGCTTGGCAATACGGTCGTTGACGGCCCGCCGCCCTTTTTCCAGTTCGTATACATAACTGCGGGAAAGACAAAGAATGTTGGCAAAACCGGTAGGCGTCTTTTTAAGCGCTTTTCGAACCTTGACTATACGTTCATTGGCCGTTTCCGCCGGTTTATCGTTCATTGTATCCCTTTTTTCCTGGAACCCCTAAAAACAAATGGTTTATTAAGGTTTTCTAAAGAATACACTATGTGATTTTTTTTTCAACATACTTGACAAATCATTACACTGTTTGTTAAAATTACACACTATGAGTGATTATAGGAAAATAACCCCTTCCTGTAACGGAAAAACTCGTAAAACCCAGCTTGTGGAACGGCTTGGCAGGCTCCAACCGGCCTATTTTGATGAAGTTTTAAGCGTGGAAAAAGCCTTAACCTATGCCCAAAGCGGGAATGAATCAGCCCAAACCGGGGGTATATGCGGAAATTATGGGAAAAATCTTGTTATAGAAGGCGGAATTCTATGAAAAAGGGGAATTTTATGAAAAAAGGTGTTTTTTTAGCGATTTTTGCCCTCATTTCTCTGGTGGGATTATACGCCCAGGCAAGGCTTGCCTTTCTTAACGATCCCAGCATTGCTCCGAAATCGGGACAGTCAGAAATCTTCATTAATGCGGAAAATGCTGAGCGGGATATTGTTGTGTGGGTCAACGGTGCCGTCGCCGCCCATTTATTCCCCAAATCCAGGGAAAAAATAATCGTTCCTAACGGACGAGTCGTACTGGAGGCGGCGGATACCACCAGTAAAAACGGCCAGTGGAACATCGGTTCCAAAAAGCAACTGCTACTGGAAGTCAATTCAAGCAGTGTAACGGTGGGTATGACTACCCGGTACGGCGCTCTTTTAAGTTTGGTTATCCAGAATAACACTCCCGTTGGAACTGGTGGAAAGGTTGCGACTACTCCAACAACGCCTCAACCGCCTAGCAGAAATACCAGTGCCAAATCCCTGGATGAAGCAGTAACACGGGCGGCTGCCGTTCTGGCAGCGCGGATTCCCAACGGTACAATCCTGGCGGTAATCAGCATTGCTTCCGCTGACAGCGAAATAGCGGAATTTGTTATTGAAGAATTGGCCTATCTTCTGCTGGAAACAAGGAAGTTCAAATTGGTAGACCGGAAAAGTCTTGACGCCATCAAGGCGGAAACCCGCTTTCAGTCTTCCGGCGACGTGGACGACAAATCTGCGGTATCTATCGGAAAAATGCTGGGCGCTACCATCGTTATTACCGGCAGCATCAGCGGGAGCGGTTCTACACGGCGCCTCCGGGCCAAAGCCCTGGATGTGAAGACTGCGGAAATTATTGAGATGGCATCTGAACCGTTTTAGGTAAGCTGATTAACTTGTGGAAACCTCTGAAAACCGGTTGTTTTCAGAGGTTCCTTTGCAGTTTCTCGCCCTTTGGGCTGCGAAACGTGCGTTTTTAAGCAGTAAATCTCTAAAAACTGAAGTTTTTAGAGATTCCCTTGTATGAACACTGACGCGTTGCGGACGGTTCAGAGTATGGAATTTCCATGCAGATATATATTTTTTGTTAAGGAGATTGAGAAGATGAAGAAGACAATTTTGGTGGGGCTGTGCCTTGTGGTATTGGCATCCGGCGGATTTGCCCTGGAGAAGGCAGCAGGATTCGGCATCCTCTTTGGTAAAACCTTTAGTTCGGGACAGATTAATTTCTCAGATACTTATTATGACCCCTATTCCGGTTATTCAACTGATTCCTGGACCAGTGATTGGAAAATGGATCGTACTTCTTTCGGAGCCTTCGGTTTTTTTGGAATAAGCCAGTATATTGAATTCAATTTTGGCTTACTGTACAAGAGTATTGGCTCAATAACCGAAACATTCGAGGGATAGACATCTACGGTTTCCGGAGATCAGGTGGGTATTGAATCAACCACCGCCCTCCAAATCGGTATTTACGGTAAGTACCCCATTGTAATGTCAGATGCATTGGTTATTTTCCCCACTGCCGGAATAGATTACGAATTTACGATTGGCGGTAATATTGATGCGGCCACCGGATGGAAATGGTGGGATGATCTTTGGATCAGGGCCGGCATTGGGGCGGATTATTTTTTGAACGAAGCGATGTTCCTCCGGGGCCACGTTATCTATGGCGCTGCTATCCCTGTTGGAGGTGATGGTTTTTTAGGATTAAAAACTGGCCACGGTCTGCTGATTAAAGTCGGTCTTGGCTGGATGTTTTAAAAAGATTAAGGAGAAAGATAATGAAAAAGCAAACAATCGTAACGGTTCTGGCGGCCACAGTATTGGCCATCGCTCTTACAGCCTGCGGTTCCACACCCGCATCGGCAACCAAAGCGGCTCCAAAAGAACTTAGCGGAGTCCCCGCTTTTGTAAACGCTGCCTATATGCAAGCCTCGGAAGACATGCTGGTTGGCATCGGCGCTTACAAGATCGGGACCGATCTGTCCTGGATTTCCACGGGTAAGACTTTTGCGGAAACCCGTGCACGGGCGGACATATCACGGCAGCTTAGGACCATTATGCAAAACATGATTACCGATTACACTGCCCAAAGCGAACTGGACCCCAAGGCGGCGCTTTCTTTCCAGGAAAACATAACCCGCGCCCTTTCCCAGGCTGATCTGCGGGGTTCCAAAACGGTAGCAATGGACACCCAGGATGGCGTACTTTGGGTTGTCATGGAGTACAGCAAGTCCCTCGCTGCCAATGACTACAGCGCCGCCCAGGCTGCCGCAAGACTCGCCGTTCCCGCAGCCGCGGCCTTTGACGCTCTGAAACGGATGGACAACGCGTTCGACAAGCTGGCAGGCGGCGGCCCAATCCCGGTAACGGAATGATTAGAACATCAGGGAATTGTTGATAAACTCTCATTTATCAACAGTTCCCTGTATCCTCCAGCCGTGAGAGAGGTAAACAGGGTTTACGTTCTCTCACGGTTTTACAGCAGTTTTCCGCAATAGGGCTTTTTGGCAGAAGTAAGTGAGCGTATTAAAAGGCAAATTCTAATGCCATGCGTAACACAAGTAAAAATTGGAGAGAGGCTTATTTTGAAAGTTTGTTCAGTATATCCCGTGCTGTATATTCATTTATGTCAGGATGCCGGGGGACTTGAGCATATTCATGAGTACGGGGATTTTCGTAGATGTCGTGTTTTTTTCCATGCCGGACAAAAACAGCGCCGTATTTGTATGCCTGTTCAAGTAATTTTTCCTTTTTCATGCGGGAATTTTTATTTTTCCGGTTTTGCGGATTTCTGCCAGATGTTTCTTTTCTTCCTGCCTTATTTCATAGACTTCAATAAGGGCTTCCTCAAGGCCGGACAAAGAGAGTCCTTGAGTAGAATCGTTCGGGTAATCGTTAAGATAACCGACAAAAAACGCTCCGTCCTGCCAATAGGTATATTCAAGTTCCATATTTATCCCCTCTGCACAGTGTACCGTACCGTGTTGAAACTGGCAACCTGCCGCATGGGGAGTCCGGTTGTAGTTGCAGACTGTCCGTACACGGGACTTCCGTACAGACACAAATCTACAAGGATGCATGAATGAAACGCATTACACTAACGGCCTTGTACCTTTGCTTGTGCCTTTACGGTTTTGCCCAGTCTTCCGGACAGGCGGTAACCGGGGACAACATTCAGGGCCGCCCGCTTGCCGCAGCGTTTGACAACATTCACTGGATTACACGCCCTGCGGATAAAACCATTACGGTGGTGGGAATTGCAGGGCGCAAACGCAGCCGGGATCAGGCGATAGCCGATGCCCTGGCAGATGCCGCACGGAAGGTAAGTCTTTACTACGGCGTTTACGGTGAAGCTACCGCCATACTGCAGGAAGGCTCTAATCTTCTGGATTACTTTGCAGATACGAAATACAGCCTGAATATAACCAACCGGGCGGAATTATACATTGACGGCCTTGTGTATGACAAGGAAAAAGACGTATATGAAAAAAACGGTTCGGTGTATGTCCGCGCCCGGTATTCGGGTGTTCAGGATGTTCCTTCCTATAAGTCGGAAGTAAAAAACAATGTACCGGATTGGGTGCGGGAATACCGTGCGGAAATCCCCGGTTTTATGGTTGGAATAGGCGTTGCAAAAAACAAGGGAACATTACAAAAAACCTGTGTTGCTTCCTACGAAAACGCCATTGTGTCCCTTCTTTCCCGCCTGTCATCCAAGATTGAAGAATCGATCCTTGACGTGGAAGGCAAAGGGCGGATTACCCGGAATGTAACAAAGAGTAAAGGAACTTTGTCTGCGGTAATGATTTTGGAAACATGGTTTGACAAGAAAACCGGTTCGGTTTGGACACTGCTTGTAGCAAAGGAGTAAATTATGAAAAGTATCGCGGCTGTTGTTTGTTTTATTTTTGTTTTGCTTGTTCCTCTCCATGCTCAGGACAGGCCCGCCTGGGTGAATAATCCCTCCGCCGTGTATCCCGATACACTGTATGTGTCCGCGGTAGGAGGAGGGCGGGATCGGCAGACGGCGGAAAACGGCGCAAAGGCGGCGCTTGTTTCGTACTTCAGGCAATCCGTGTCCAGCCGCATTACCATTATCGACAGCGAACAACAGTCAGGGGGGCGCGCCGTTCGTTCCGCTTCGGATATGTCCATGTCTATAGAAGCGGCGGCGGCTTTGGACGCGCTTATCGGGGTGGAAATCAAGGCCGCTTGGAATGATGCCAAAGGCAAAACCGGCTGGTGGGCGGTTGCTGTAATGGAAAAAGCGCAAGGGCGGGAACGTTACACGGCAGAACTCAACAAGACGGTGAATGAGATAAGCCGCCTCATCAACATAACAGGCGGCGTTTCCTTTAACACTCTGGCAAAATGCCGGACTGCACGGGAACTGTTATCTAAGGCGGAAATTTATGCCCTTGTCTTAAGTATGCTTGACGGCCCGAACAGGCAGGATGAGATAATCCGGCTTACCACAAAAACGGACGATACCATAAAGCAGGCCCAATCCATACCGGTAGACGTGAGAGTTACGGGGGATACCGGCGGGCGGATCAAGGCGGCATTTGCCAAAACATTTACCAACAACGGATTCCGCACCGGCAGCGCAAATTCCCGTTTTGCCCTAATCGTAAAGTTCAACATGGAAGCGGCTCCAAAGAACCAATACTACAACACCCGCTATACCCTTGATGCGGTATTAAGGGATACGCAGACCGGAGCGGAACTATTGGCCTACAATACATCGGACAGGGAGAGCCATCCAGCCAGTCAGGCAGA
>JAITCP010000127.1 GCA_031283025.1 Spirochaetaceae bacterium
ACCAGTCAATCTGAAACCGGAAGGACTTCCGCCGGAACAAGAAACTCCTCGTTAGAAACCCATTTTGCAAATCTGGACATGGCCCTGTGCCTTACTCGTGGATTGCAGGATTCCAAGGAATCTCTGCCGGAATGGAAGGTTACCAATCAGGTCAATGTCGTTGCAATGCAAACGGGCGACGATGTTCAAAAAGCCCTGAAAGACAATAAAAATCCTTTTAAGGCCTTTAATGACAATCAGTGGGGGGTAGACGTTACAACTACGTTCTGGGGCGTTGCCCGGCAGGGCACTGTTCCCGGCGACTATTTGGAAGGAGCCGTAACGCTTTGGATGCGTCATGACGCTGTTGTCGGCGGAGGGCCGGTTACTTCCCAAATATTCAGAACCCCGGAAATGGGACTGGCGGAGAGGCCGTTTGAAATTTACCAGGCATGGTTTACCTGGAAAGGTTTCGGCGCGGAAATAAACGCCAATTACCACTACGGCAAAGGCAGTTGGCAGGGAGAAGGCGATTTCTTCAACCTGAACGCGGAAAACTATGATCTGTACAGTAATGATATTTGGGACATTAAATCTCCCATTTCAGTAGAAGGCAGATACAACTTCAATCTGCCGGGCAGGCAGGGGCTTGCGGTAATCATGGGGCCAAAAATCTATTCGGCGGCAAACCCCATGATTCTGGGAAAGTGGTACCGGACATTTCAGGTGGATAACCAGGAGTTTGAGTATTCAGTAATGGCTGGCCAGGAATTTTCCACGATTAACACGGAACTGGGCGCTTATGGCACGGAGGGTGAATACACAAACCCCAATACAGTCGCCTCACTGTGGTTTTCCTGGAAGCCTTTCCAGTCTTATTCGTGGCTGGCCGGGCCGCACCTTCACATACAGGCCGGTTTAATGGGCTCCAACTTTCAGAAAATCGGCGACAACTATTTCAAACGCGGTACTGACGAAAATTACTATCCGTTTGACAATGCGGGAAATCCCATAAAGGAAGGGGAAATAGGCGTTACCGATACTCTTTCCGCCAAACTCCGCGCCGAATACCGGACCGGCGGAATTTTTTCCGCCCAGGCGGAAGTTGTTCATGCCGGTCTTGTGGCGGACACCAACTGGGTGCCGGCCTTAAACAGCACGATTTTTGCCGACATTGGTACGGGAAACCGTTTTGAAGTAAAAGGCGGGCTGAGTGCCAATATCTCAAATTATGCGGTTACGCTTAACGCGCTGTACCGCAAGCCCTATCAAGGCCCGGTTACCAGCAAGTATGTGAGCGCGGAAGCCGTTGACAGCGAACCTTTCAGGGTTCACGGAAACCGCGAGGCTTTAAGCCTGGAACTGCTGCTTGGCTATGACCTTCAGCCCGCAACATGGATATGGGAATGGAATGTGTGGGATACAGAAGCCGCCAAACTTGCTTCAAGGTTCCGGGGCCGTTACACAATCTTTGAGGGGCAGGCCGATCCCGGGTACCGCAAGGGTGCGGACGGGAAGCGCAGATATGACTATACCGGGTATCCGGAAACCGAGGGGAATTACGAATTAGGCTGGATGGTTTTCTGGAATCCGTCAGCCGATTTGCGTATCGGCAATTCGCTGAACTTTACCAAAGGCTTTGCGTATAACGGGATACCGGCAGGTACCGAAGCTGACCGAACAGTCATTTCCGGCTGGTCGGAAGAAATCCGGGTGCGTTATAAACGGATAATCGCAAAGGGATCGGCCGCTTTTGATCTGTGGGGGCCGGTAAGCATGGACAGGGAAAACAACCGTACCTATCCCCTGCTGTGGAGTTTTGATCTGGCCTGGGGCCTTGTTCCGAAACCTTCGCTGATGGATTCGGCCAACCGCGTAGGGTTCCGCTGGAACGGGGTAATCCGCGACCGGTATTCGCCTAACGCATCCGACGGCAGGGATCACCAGGAACTGGTGTTGTACTTTAATTACGTTTTTTAGGGGAGAGGAATTGAAAGTGAAGATTGGTTTTATAAAGTTAGGAGTAATTATTACTCTTTTTTCTCTTTTTTCGTGTGTTTCTCCGCCTAAATCGGGGCCTGCGCTTATAAGCGGGGGAACGCTGGTGTGGAGCGATGAATTTGACGGCGATTCGCTTGATCTTTCCAAATGGAATATAGAAACCGGAACCGGCGCGCAATACGGCCTGGAAGGGTGGGGGAACGAGGAAAAGGAATTCTACAAGCCGGAAAATGTCATTGTTAAGAACGGCTATTTGTACCTTGAGGCGCGTAAGGACAATGACGCTGCCAACAGCAGTAGGGGTAAATTTCCCTATACGTCGGGGAAGATTTCTACCGGCGGGATCATGAACCATGACGGAACGTTAAAACCTGTAAAATTTCTTGTCCAGCCGGGAATGAGGATAGAGGCGCGGGTTAAATCCGCAAAGGGTGTCGGGTTGTGGCCGGCTTTTTGGATGATTGGCGCTACAAGCAACAATTTGAACGGGTATAAAGCGCTCTCCTGGCCCCGCTGCGGTGAAGTTGACATTCTGGAAATAAGGGGCGGCGCCGAAAAGCGGCTTAACTCTACCATACATTACGGCCCCTACTGGCCGGAAAACCGCTATGAAGGTGACTATAAAGAACTTGATGTAAGCATGGCGGATGAATGGCATGTAATCGGCGTTACCTGGGACGCTAACGTTATGCACTTTTTGCTTGACGGCAATGTGTGGTACACCGTAGACCTTAAACAGCTCCATGCGGATAACCCAAAATCCTATGTCAGGGAAGCGTATTCCGCAAAGTCCGGTTTTGTCATCAACGTTAACCTTGCCGTAGGCGGTCAATATATAGCCAACAGAATCCCCGACGACTCGATATTCGGCAGGAACGCGCCGTATGAAGACCGGTGTTTCATGATTGATTGGGTGAGGGTGTACAGGTAGGGAGTAGAGGAGATAGGGTATGAAAAAATTTTGGTTTATAGCGCTGACCATCCTTTTATTCTGTGCGGGCTGCGATAGTTTGGGAGAAGATCCGCTGCCGGCTCCGGGGCCTCATGGGACGGATGGGGTTGTGCTCTTTGTAAACGGGACTGTGTATAACTTTGATTACACCGCACAGTATGACGGTATTCAGATGCCTTTATATATGGACGCAAAACCTGATGGCATGGGCGGGACTATCGGCGGGGCGCAGTTCTTAAATATGGGATCAATAGAAGGCGGGGCCTTTGCCGGAAGCGAAGGTTCGGTTTATTCCCAAAATGGCATAAAGTCCATGGCGTTCCTTAACGACCTTGCGAATAATTACGAAGGGCAGTGGCGGTTTACCTTGTTTGACAATCCTCCGCTGCTTGTGTCCGCCTATAACGGCATTACTTATTGGGCAAAGTATGCCGCTGCTCCGGCTGTTGGTTCGTCAACCAGCGTCGGCGTTACCATTGACGTTTGGACTTCCAGCGGCAGGAATATTGCCAGTGTGTTCAACAATATACCCGTAGAAGCGCGGTTAGACGGACAATGGCATAAATATACAGTTCAGTTGACAAAACAATGGGCTTCCACAACCCCGCCGGTTCCGCTTCCGGACGGCGAGACTATAAAGCAATGGCAAATTACCGTTCCGCAAAACGCGGGCAGAATCTATGTGGATGAAGTCATTTTGAGATAAGGAGAATAAGCATGAAAAAAACAAACATTAGGGAATCTCTAAAAACTTCAGTTTTTAGAGATTTACCTCTGAAAAACGCACGTTTCACAGCCCAAAGGGCGAGAAACTGCAAAGGAACCTCTAAAAACAACCGGTTTTTAGAGGTTCCCATTATTACATTGTTGATTGCATTGGCAGTGGTTTTTGCCGCTTGCTCTACCGGCAATTCAAACGGAGGAACCCCGTCTCCGGCAACAGGGCCTTTTACCGTTGAGATTGACGATTCCGTAGCTCAAGGCAACGCAAGCGGCAGTTATATTCGCGCTTTTGTTTTGGGCAGCCCTGTAACCGGACCGCTGCCTGTAAACACCGAGGTTACCATTCAAATTAACGCCGCAGCGGGCATGACGATAGATTGGGTAAAGGTAAACGATATTCCGCTCACACCAACAGGAGGGGCGTATAAGTTCAGGATAACGGCAAATTCCGTAATAACCGCGCACTTTTCAGCGGGCGGGTTTGCGCAGATAGCGGGAGGCATGGTTTATTACGGCAAAGACGGCGGGTTTGCGATCACCGGTTACGAGATGAAAGATGACCACACATGGAGTGATGCCAATGGCACTTATACCATACAAGGGGAAAGTAAATTAGGCGCGGATGGCACAGGCATGGATGGCGGCAAGGCGATTGAATTGGCAATAACGGAGGTGAAAGACTATTACGCTTTTGAGATTACCGGTTCTTCTCCCTTTATGAATTTGAACAGCGCGGACGCGTTGTCACTGTGGATAAAAACCGACTATGAATTTAATTTTGACGGTTTTGATAGACCGGTTGCTGTTGACCGGGTTATGTTCGGGGAGTTTGACCATGATCAAACTGTTTCCGATTGGATTAAAGCCATAAAGTACGCCGGAGAATTTAATGAATATAGTCCGGATGTTCAGCCCCTTATTGAACTGGGCAATGAATGGCAGCGGATAATTGTGCCGATTCCGGACGGCGCCAATATACAATGCGACACCATACGCCTGTATTTTAAGCGGCCCCAGATAGAAACAGTCCCGATTTTTATCGACAAGATTGAATTTGTTACAGCAGGCTCCAAGACGCTGGAAAGCGTAATCCTGCCCGAGTCCGGTTCCATACCCGGCGGGAATGTGGCGACCGATCTGGAATTGTTTACCCAGGATACAAAGCTGATATACAAGATGGAAGGTTCAACCTATACCCTATACGGGAAAAACCCTGTTCCGGGTTCCAACGAGTACCTGAACAGATTTACCGATTTTTATACTCCCGTCTATAGCGCCGCGGGGGCGGTAACAGCCGGCGGTAAAATTTCTGTAAGCGGCTATAATACAAACCTTTCTTTGACGGCAGCATATAACGGCGTAACAAGTTCAGCTATGGCTGTTAAGGTTATGGGTCAAACGCCAAAGCCAACCAGCACTGTTGTCCTTGAAGATCATACCAATGCCGATCTTGCCCAAAACGCTTGGGGCGGAGAGGTGAAACTTCCGTTGTACTGGGGAGGCACTGCCGGCGACGCGCAAATTTATCAAATGTTGGATCTGGGCGACGACAAAAGATACCTGTACTGTTTTATACGCAATATAACCGTTCCGGGTTTCTTCGGAGATGACGGCAAGCCGACTGATCAATTGGGTTATCCGCTGGATGACTGGTATGTAACCGGAAATTTGGGGCTGAACCATGACCTAAGCGAATTAACAGAGATTGTGATAAGAGCCAGGCTTTCGCCGGACATTGTCTGGACATTCAGCTTGTCCAGCGGGTATCCGGGAGTAGCAGAAACCCTTAACGCCAATGGCGAAAAATTCTCACATTCGGTTCCGTTTACCGGAAAGAACTATGTCAACTTCACGGAGTATGTAATTCCTCTGTCCGTATTTAGGGAGAACGGCGTTGATCTAACCAGGATCACCGGCTACGAGTTCTTTACTGATATGTCGTTGAACAGTTCACAGCAGGCTAAAAACGCGTGGGAGGGTATTTCGGTGGATGGCATAACCGGCCAATTTATAGTTGACAGCGTAACAGTACGGTAAAAAGGAGACAACATGAGAAAAATTGTTTTGGCAGCACTTGCGGCGGCAGCGTTATTGGCATCCTGCGGCACATCGGGGACAGGCGCTCCGTCAAAAGAAGGGCGTAAAGGCCCGTTCACGAACAAGAAGGGCGTTTCCTACAGCTTTGAGCAGGATAAAACGCCGGATCAGGACATGGCCTTGCTTACTTCCGCGAACGGGATAAAGTGGTTTTACAACTGGTATGTCGTGCCGGAAACCAAGGCGGGGGCGGCGGCAAAGGCGCGCGATGTTGTTTTCTACCCCATGGTGTGGAACGCATGGGAGTTTGAGCCATTGCTGGAAATGTATTTGAAAGAACACCCGGAAGTTGATTTTATTATGGGTTTTAACGAGCCGAATCTGAGAGACCAGTGCAACTATACCCCCAAGGAAGCGGCAAAGCACTGGCCCCGGCTGGTAAAATTCGCAAAAAAACACAATCTTAAAATTCTTTCGCCTGCCATGAATTACGGCACCATGGAAAACTACTGGGTTCCCTGGGTATGGCTTGATGAATTTTTTGGCATAGACCGTTTTGATGAAGAAACCGGAAGGCTGGTAAAGAACAAAGGATATTCCGGCGTATCGCTTGCCGATATAGACGCAATCTCAATTCATTCCTATATGCCGGATGCCGGTGCGCTTAAATGGTTTATCAGTATGTTTCTGAAATACAAAAAACCAATTTGGGTAACCGAATTTTGTTCCTGGGAATATGCGCAGCCAAATGCCGCATGGCAAAACGCCGAATACCAACAGATGTTTATGAGCGAGGCGGTTACCATGCTGGAGCTTCACCCCGATGTAGAGCGGTATGCGTGGTTCATTCCCAAGGGCTCCGAAGATGAAACCGTCATTCCCGGCAACAAGCTCCTGACCAAAGGCCCTAACCCCCGGCTGACTCCTCTTGGCACGGTGTTTGTCAACATGGGCACCTGCGACAAAACGGTGTGGGTTCCCGCAGGTAAACGCATTACAGCGGCGCATTTTAGCGACATGATTTTTTCGGATTATATTTACAAAACAGACGACCCAAACTGGCCCCGCAAGGAGCAGGGCTTTACAAAAAATTCCGGCGTACACTTCCGTCCGGGAACGGATCGGGGCGGGGAAGCTCTGGATATGTTTGACTTTAGCATTATGAAGTGGGTGGAGTACCAGGTAGAAGTTCCGGCGGCAAAGACCTATACACTCAGCCTGCGAAACACCGCAGAGGAACCAACCAGAATAGCAATTACCGTTAACGGTCAGAACGTCGGTGATATTTCTCTTCCCAGGACAAATGCGTGGAGAACCAACACGGTCTCTGTGCAAATGCCGGCGGGGAAAAATAAACTCAGGCTGAAAGTTTTAGAGGGAGACTGCGCGTTGAATTGGCTGATGGTGGAGTAGGAGAGTGGGGAGCAGGAAGAATGGAAAAGAATTGTATGAAAAAAATGTTAGGTTTGGTTATATCAACGCTTTTCCTGTGCGTTGTGCCGGTTTCGTGTGATCAGGCCGGCAGCGACAATACCGGGTTAAAAACTTTTTCCAAACCGCCCGAATTTACAAGTCTTTCATGGGACGAGGACAGCTCAAAATTTGTGTATCGTTTTGAACATTCAGATCCAAGAGCGGATTCCTACGATGTCTGCTGGAGGCTGGGCGAAAGATCGCTTAATGAAGTTTTGGCCGGAACCAAAATTGAAAATTCATTGCGGGATGGTTCAATAACTCCTTCCACCGATATTACCATGTTAAGCGCCGTAGTAGCCGCAAACAAGAGCGGGTATTCAACAGCCTATTCCGATGTTGAATGTGCGGAAAAATCGGGAGGTGTTGTTATTCCCGTTGATCCGCCGTACACGCCGACGGTAGTCCAGGCCAAAAGCGTCAAGCGCGGCGTTGGGTATAACTTTGTAACGCTTAGCTCAACCAGTAAAAATAACGCCACGCATACCGCGCGGGATATGGACCTTTTGATGAGCGGCACAAGCGGGATTTGCTGGTTCTATAGCTGGGGGGCCGCTCCGAACGCGGCAGTGGAAACAGCGGCCAGAGAACGCAGTCTGGAATTCGCGCCGATGGCATGGAACGCCGGTTTTAACGATAACAGACAGGCGTATATTACTTTTGCCAATAACAATCCCGGGACAAAATATCTCCTTGCGTTTAACGAGCCGAACTTTCCTGAGCAGTCGAATATGACTCCGGCGCAGGCCGCGGCGGTATGGCCGAACCTGAGAGCCCTTGCCGCCGATATGGGCAGCAGCGTAAAAATCGTTTCGCCTGCGATGAATTTCGGCTCTATGATGGGGCCTGTTGAGTGGCTGGATCAATTCCGCGCGGCAATAGGAGAAGCCGCCTGGAGTGAAATTGAAGCCATCTCTGTGCATACCTACCCCTGGTGGCCCAGCGCGGTACGCGGCATTTTGCAAAGCTACCGGAAATACAACAAAAAAATCTGGCTGACCGAATTCTGCGGATGGGAAGATGTTGATGGCAGGACTCCAAGCCCGGAACTGCAGGCGTGGTACGTGAGCATGGCGCTGATATACCTGGAAGCTGATCCTATGATAGGACGCTATGCGTGGTACCTGCCCAAGGGCCATGTAGCGCAAAACGCGCCCGCTATAGGCCCGCCCCCCAGGTACGAGAAAAACCCGTTCCATAACCTGATTACCGAAGTGAACGCCTCGACGCAGCCTCAGCTTACAGACTTAGGCATTATTTACGCCAACATACCTTCTTTGGACAAGGGCGTGTGGTATTTAACGGGAGAGAAAATTGACGCGTCCCAGTTTATGGACAGCAATCTGGCGGAGGCTGTAAGAACTTCAACTGCTGATAACGAGAACGGGGGCTGGTCGGATTCGGTGTTGTTCCGTCCGGTAACAGACAACGACAAATCCGCCGGTGTTTTGGAAATTTGGGAATTCAAAAACAATATGTGGGTAGAGTACCAGGTGGAAGCTTCTGCAGGCAAAGTATACAACCTTTCGATGCGGTATAAAGTCCCGCCGTTGAGTAACGGGAACCCCATTAACAACAACACGATGCGCATTTATGTTGACGGAACATTGGTTACCAACGCGGGGCCGATAGCGGCTAACGGGAACCTTGTCCTGCCGACAACGGACTGGACAACCGCTGCCAATATTCCGCTCAATTTGTCCGCGGGGAAACATTCCGTACGCCTGCTTGTTACCGGCGCAAACAGTAATTTTGCGCTTAACTGGCTTGTGATTGAGTAAAATACGCCGGACTGTCAGTCCGCGCATTTTATAGGGGCGGGCGTTGCCCGCCCTTGAACGGCGCCACGCGCCAAAATTAAACGGAGGTTTGTATGAAAAAGACAAAACTATTCGGTATTGCTGCGTCAGCATTTCTGCTGATGTTCACGGCGTTATTCTTCGCCTGCAGCGATTCGTCAGGAGGAGGCGGAGAGGTAGTGGGAGACACTTTTGACATCGAACTTGATTTTGACGACAATCAAGGCACTGTTACCACAAACCCCGCCGACAAAGCGGCGGAAGGCGCGACGGTAACCATTACTGTAACGCCGACAGGAGAAAACACGGTAAAGAACGGGTTCCCAACAGTTACCAAGGAAGGCGGCGGCACTGTTGAAGTAACCCCAGTATCCGGAGAGACAAATAAGTGGACTTTCCCAATGCCCGGCGTTAAAGTTACCGTAGCCGTGGAATTTGATGTTCCCGGCGTGCCATCCACATATACTGTTACGTGCCCAACAAATGTAACCGGCGGCTCTGTGAGCGCCAATCCGTCACAGGATGTGGAGGCGGGAACTACGGTTACTCTTAACGTAATAATAGAACCAAATTACGCGTTAAGGGCCGGGTTTCCTAAAGTTACAAAGAATGACAACTCAGGAACTGTTAATCTAACACCCGGCGAGAACGACACATGGACCTTTATTATGCCCAATGTCGGAGTTACCGTAGCGGTGGAATTTGGCATTTCCTACCACATTTCCACAAGTGGTGCTGGCAACAACGGTTCAATAACCGTCAGCGAAAAGGCGGCAGAGGGAGATAAGATTATCTTTACCGTAGATCCGAATGAAGGATACGTGGTAAAGCCCGGATTCCCAACAGTAACAGCGGGCAGCGATACAATTACGATAAAATCGACAGGTGTGAACGAATGGTACTTTGTAATGCCCCCCGCTGCTGTCACCATAACTGTGGAATTTAAGGAAGCCTTAATCCCTGTGGTATTAGAAGATTTTTCAGCAGGAAGTATGACACACACTAATGATGGCGGTTGGTGGACAGGGATTAACAATGCAAAAGGACCTGACTCTGCACAACTTACCGCAGCTCCTGGAGATGGCAGAGGGTTTGGAAGAAGATCACCGGACGTGACTTCTTCTGACATTACCGGCTATGACAAAATATCCTTTGGCATTTGGCTGCAAGAGAATGGCGTATTATCTCCGTTTACTCTAAAGTTCCAGTTAGAAACCACCGAATTCGGCGAACAGGTGGACTGGCTGTCCCCATCATTTAAAATTTATCCGGATGAATTAGAGGGATGGCAATCAATTGAGCTGTATCTCTCGGATTTTACAAACTTGGGGGATAAACTGTCGGATGAGACTACCATTGAGGTGACAGGATGGGCAATATGGATAGAAGACGGTGGTTTTAATCTTTGGATTTCCGAAATTACCGCTGAAAGCGGAGCGATTACTCCGCGGGAAGTCAAACAAGCTGTAACAATCGCAATCAACGTCGAGGCGGATTTTGCGGGTCTTCCAAAGACTATTGCCCTCAAGAAAGGCGATCCCGAACTTGTGCTTCAACTGACCGGCTATACAGCGGCCAGTTGGTATCTTGACGGTGAAAAAGATGCGTCTGCTCTTACAGGAGAATATACACTGGATCCCGATGAGTTGGACGCGGGGCCACATTCTCTGACCGTGGTAGTAAAGGTTGGCGGATATTCGTACTCCAAAAAAATAGACTTCACGGTGAAGGAATAAGGAGGAAAACATGAAAAAGATAGTTACTGTTCTTAAAATCGCGGGCGCGTGCGCGGTCATTGTTATGATGGCGGCCTGTTCCGCGGCGTTTCAACCGGCAGCTTCAGGAGAAATTCCCGTTCCCGCCGGAAAGGGTGTAATTAATTTAAGCGTTGTTACATCCGCGGCGCGGACTATATTCCCCGACGGGATAGAAGGCTTCGATTATATCGCAACATTTACCACTGATAGTGCTGATGTAGTTGAAGATGAAGTAACGGCAAGCCTAAGCGGAGGGAAGGCCGCGGTAGTGCTGGAACCCGCAACCTGGAAAATTGTCATTACAGCGGTATTGGACGGGGAGGATGTCGGAGAGGCCGTCATCGAAAATGTGGCGTTGGGTGAAGGTGAGGTAAAGAAATTCAATGACATTTACATCCAGCCCATACGGGGAGACGCGGAAGATGGCGCTCTTGTGTACAGCGTAACGATTCCCGAAGATGCCACCGATGCAAAGCTCTATTACATTTGTGAAGATGACGGCTCGGCCACGGGAGAGGAAATCGATCTGCTGGGAGCTGACGCTAATGAAGGAACCGTTAAGCTTTCTCCCGGTGCCTATCTGGTACGGGTACTGATTACCGTAGATGGCATAACCGCGGGAAAGACGGAGATTGTCTATATCTACACCGGCCTGAAAAGTACGTTAAATTGGTCTTTCGTAATATCAAATGAACCGTACCGCCTGGTAATCGAGGATTTTGAAACAGGCGGCGGCAATTTCTGGAGTGAGGATAGTTCCGCTGCCGGCTACTGGCATGGTGGTAGTGGCGAATGGGATGCCGGTTTTTCAACTGGTGACGGTGAAGCGCACAATGGCGTTCAGGGCGTATGGTTTAATAATGCAACCGACATGAGCTTCGGACGGACAGATATATATTATGATTTGTCCAACTATACCAAAATTACGTTCTGGGTAAAGGCAAAAAGCGCTGATGTTGTATTTGCCTTCAGACTTAATGATGACGATGACTATAAAGTCGAGTTTTCAGTTGACACTGCTGATACTTGGGAACAAAAGTCATTCACCATGGAGGAACTTGGTTTTACCGGCGACGTAATAATAGAAGACTGGGCTTTCATTGTTGTAAATGATGGAGATGCAGACGGTCCTAATTTCATCGATTACATCTGCGCGGAAAGGCCGTTGATCATTGACGATTTCTCGTTAACCGGTCATTTAAATGATGCTGACAGTTATTGGGCCGAGTCATGGTGGGGGGATTTTGCAGAGAGACTTGACCGTCTGTGCGCCTCGCTCATGGGTACTGATACTGGGTCCGCGGGTATTGGCAGAATAGACCAGGAATGGGATTTAACGGAGTTTAGCACTATTACGTTCTCGGTTTTTACAGACAGCGAAGATAATCCCGCTACCGGAGACAAGTACAAATTCGGCCTGGATGTCGGTCCTGATGGAGATAATCCAAAATTTTTCGGTCCCAGCTTTACCGTAGAAGACGAAGATGTATGGGCGGATATTTCCCTGAATCTTGCGGAATTTAAAGACGGTGACGGAAACCTAATGACTCCGGCTGATCTTGCAAATGTAACCGGATGGCGATTGGTACGGGATACGTGGGATGCAGGTAACGCGGCTTGTGTATACATCAGTAATCTGCAGGCTAATCCGTAACGGCGATTAACAAACGGTAAGGGCGCTATTCGGCGCCATTATCCCGCAGACGGACGCTTCACCGTGTCCGTCTGCCATTTATCATAGCGCCGCCGTAGTAACGGCGCTTATAGTTTTCTCTTTGAGGAGGACAGTATGAAAAAGACGTATCTGTGCGGCATTGCCGCAGCAGCCCTTTTGGCGGCGTGTACCATGGTATTTATCTCCTGCGGCGGAGGAGGGGGGGGAGGAGGAGGAGGAAATCCGACTCCCTACGAGATCACTATCTCTCCCCATATCACAGGCGGTACTTTAACCACAAACCCCTCCGGCAAAGCTACGGAAGGGACATCCGTAACCATCACCGCGGATCCAACACCGCCAAATGCTATAGAGGGGCTTCCTGTGGTTAAAAAAGAAACAGACGGTACAAATGTACCGGTATCCGCAGTAAGCGGTGAGGCGAATAAATTCAGGTTCACCATGCCTCCCGACGATGTTATCGTTTCGGCGCTGTTTGATGTTCCGGGCACAACGCCGTTCACCGCAAAGCCGGGATTGAGTCTTCTGGCGCTTCCCGTGGCCATTCAATATACGATTACAGATTCAATTCCCGCGGCAGACAGTTACACCGTGTATTATGTGGAGGGAAGCGGAAAAACCGCGGCGGAAATAAAAGCCGGAACTCCGGTGATCGCCTCACAAAAGAGCGGCTCTATTTCCGGTTTAACCGCCGGAACAACCTACAGCGTTCTGGTTAAAGCAAGTAAATCCGGTTATATAGCAGCCGATTCGGATATTAAAACCGCCGCTCCCCTTGCTTCCGGAGGAGACGGGCTCGCTGTTTATCTGCCGGAGGGCGTTACCGCTTCTCCTTCGACAGGGCTTGTTGCGGGAGCCTATGTTCAATTAAACATAACGCCGCCCTCCGGAAAAGCCCCGGTCTTTGTTACCGTAAAGGGACTAACAACGGGCAATCAGGTACGGGTGGACAGATGTTCCGATTTTACCATGCCCAACGAATCGGTCAGCGTATCAGTTACATACGGCCCGCAGCAGGCTATCCCGATATTCGTTGAGGGAGAGCTCGGAATGGACCGGCAAATCTGGAACGACTATCACGATGTTGAAGGCTATTATACCTGGCAGGAAACGGCAGATCCGGGATTCCTTGGCGGCATTAACGGAAACCCTGCCCTGGAGATAACCCTTGACGAGCAATGGTCGCAGCTCCTTTTCTGTGCCGCGGATGGACAGGGGGCTTTTGATATAAGTTCCTTTAATGCGCTTTCGTTCTGGGTACGGGGCGATACGGAAGGTAAATTCGCAAGCGCCGCATTCGGCGGCGGCGATGTTGAAGGAGAATATTTGGGATATTTGGTTACTTACACGGGTGAAGATAATGACGGTATTCCTTTTACTACTGAGTGGAGCAGGGTTATTGTTCCGGTACCCAAGCCTGCTGATGGTACGATAATCCGCGCGCTGCACTTTACTGCCGGAGACGGATTGCTGTACGGCAAAACCCTTTGGATAGACAGGGCGGAATTTGTGAACTGCGATGTTGTTCTGGATTCAATTGAGTTAATCGCCGATACAATTCCGGCAATTAATAGCGGTTCTGTGTCAACGCCGGTAAGCGAGATACTTTACGGCAACATGAAGGTAAAATACATCGTAGACGGGCAGACGGTTACCCTTGTTAACGGCGGTAATGTTGATTTCTTTGAGTGGTTCGCCGGCGGCATTTCGTATACTGTTTCGGGCGGCGGCGTTACCCAGAGCGGCGGCGAATTATCAAACGGAACCTCCGGCGCCGATTATAGCCTGTCTATTGGCTTTGGCGGAAAAACAAGCAATACCGCCGGTCTTAAGGTCAGCACGCTGTCGTTTATCGTCATGGATAATTTTACCCAGGTATCGGATGCTATACCTGACCAGCCCGCAAAGTTCGGTGATACCGGCGGCGGCGCGTGGTGGATAGGCCACTCGACTGAATTTGGCCCCAATTCCGCCGCTGTAATGGTGAATGGTACCGGCGACGCTAATTTTACCAGAATACACAACGGACCCTGGAATTTATCCGTTTATGACGCCATTACCATTAATTACCTGGTTAAATCTGTAGGCGGAGCGCAGGAAACAGGCGCCGTTCCCGCCAACTGCCGGGCATTTATTGATGTTCGGGAAGGCCCTGCTACATGGCGCCAATGTACGACGGCCCTTGCGCGTACCAATTACGCAACATGGTCTCCGCAGGTTTTGAGGAAAAGCCAATTCCCTGGAACAACCAACTGGGCAAACATAACAGCGTGGAGGATTCGGATAGTTTCCTCTCCGGCGGCGGGAACTGTTCACTTCGTTTCAGACCTCAGGGCTACTACCCTGGAGTAGTGTCTTGAAAGTTTTTTGGCGCTATGTGCGTTAATTTAAGGTTTTTTAACCACGGAGTATCACGGAGTTTTATAACGATTTTGATATTTCCCTCCGTAAAACTCCCTATCCTCCGTGGTTTGATTTATAAAAAAGGGAATCTCTAAAAACTTCAGTTTTTAGAGATTTACCGCTGAAAAACGCATGTTTCGCAGCCCAAAGGGCGAGAAACTGCAAAGGAAACCCTCTAGTATTCCCACACCAATTTACTCTATTTACAGCCTTCCCCCTTTCATGCTATACTGTCTTCCATAAGAAGGGAGAGCCATGATATATAATCCAGAGTACGAATGTATGGACAGAGGGGCCAGGAAGCAGCTTCAACTGGCCAGGTTGAAAAACCTCGTGGAGGGCCTTTACAGTAAGGTGCCTTTTTACCGGAAAAAGATGGATGAAAGCGGAGTAAAAGCCACGGATATTCATACCCTGGCGGATATTGAAAAACTCCCCTTTACCAGCAAGGACGACCTCAGGGAACTGTACCCCCACGGCCTTCTGGCCTGTCCCAAGGACAGGATTGTAGAAGTCCACATCAGTTCGGGAACCACCGGCAAGCCTGTAGTGGACGAATACACCCAAAAGGACATCGACACCTGGCGGGAGGCCATGGCCCGGACCCTGGCCGGCGGGGGCTGTACCAGGGATGATATAGTCCAGAACTGTTACGGCTACGGCCTGTTTACCGGAGGGCCCGGCGCTCATTACGGGGCATTAACCCTTGGAGCGGAGGTGCTGCCCATGTCCAGCGGAAACACCGCCCGGCAGCTTATGGTGATGGAGGACTTTGGCTCCACTATGCTCACCTGTACCCCCTCCTACGCCCTCTACATGGCGGAAGAAGCGGCGGACGCAGGCATCGACTTGCACAAACTTTCCGTCCGCAAGGGCTGTTTTGGCGCGGAGCCCTGGAGCGAAAATATGCGCAAGGAAATTGAGTCCCGGTACGGAATGAAGGCTTACGACATCTACGGCCTTACGGAAATAATAGGCCCCGGCGTTTCTTTTGAGTGCGAGGCTCAGGACGGGCTCCATATCAACGAGGACCTGTTCTATCCGGAAATCATCGATCCTGAAACGGGGAAGCCCATGCCTCCCGGCGAGAAGGGGGAACTGGTCTTTACCACCCTAACAAAAGAAGGAACGCCGATGCTCCGGTATCGAACCAGGGACATTACGTACTTTATGGACGATGCGTGCAGTTGCGGCAGAACCACCGTCAGAATGCACCGGCTCTTTGGCAGAACCGACGATATGCTGATCATCCGGGGGGTGAATGTCTTCCCCAGCCAGATCGAGCACGCCCTCTTTGCCATAGAAGGAACCGAACCGGCGTACCTTATCGTGATAAACCGTGGCGAAACACACCTGGACGAGGTAGAACTTCAGGTGGAGGTAAAGCAGGAATTCTTCAGCGATGAAACAAAAGGATTGGAAAAACTCCGCAGCCGCATAGAGGCGGAAATGAAGAGCAAACTGCAAATCGGCGTTAAGGTAAAACTGGTAGAACCCAAGACCATTGAGCGGTCCATCGGCAAGGCAAAACGGGTTCAGGACAACAGAAAGATATAATTTTCATGTAGGAGGCTTAAACAATGGAAATAAAACAAATATCGGTATTTTTTGAAAATAAGCCCGGCCGGCTGGGAGAAGTAACCAGAGTGCTGGCTGATGCGGGGATAAACCTTAGGGCCATATCCATTGCGGACACGGCGGACTTTGGCATACTCCGGCTTATTGTGAATGACAATGAGAAGGCCGTGGCTGCTCTGAACGGGGCGGGTTTTACCACCCGGACTACCAATGTGGCGGCGGTGGAAATAGAGGACACTCCGGGGAGCCTTGCAAAGGTGATGGACATTTTCAAAACCGCCAAGGTAAACATCGAATACCTTTACGCTTCGCTGGAAGGAAAGGTAGGAAAAGCGGTGGTTATCTTCAAGCTGGAAGATCACGACAAGGGCTTGAGCCTTATCCGTGAAAACGGTCTTTCTATGGTAGATTCTTTTTAACGGATTGAGCTTATTAATGGCGGGAATCTCTAAAAGCTGAAGCTTTTAGAGATTCTCTGGTTTTGATGGATTGAACGTCAAGTAAGGGGAGGGTTACATCAATGGCTAAATCCGGTAAACCGGCTTTAAAAATTCTCATGTGCGCCAGCGAAGCAGTGCCGTTTGCAAAAACCGGCGGGCTTGCCGACGCGGTCTCTTCCCTGTCCCTTGCGCTGGCCCAACTGGGACATGAAGTAAAAATTTTTATGCCCCGGTACTACGGGATTGACCGGGGTAAATTAACCAAGCTGGAAGGGGCCCTGGGGGTTCCCATGTCCGGC
The DNA here is from genome assembly GCA_031283025.1 of Spirochaetaceae bacterium. Lineage (GTDB taxonomy): Bacteria > Spirochaetota > Spirochaetia > Treponematales > Breznakiellaceae > WRIV01. Next base: position 17,117 of record JAITCP010000127.1, read on the forward strand.
GGTGAAGAATGGAGCGCCATCTATACAACGCAGCTTCCCGCAAATGAGACGGCAGCAAAAGAGCCGGCGGCAAAAGAGCCGGCTGCAAAGGGGCCGGCGGCAAAAGTTTCCACTGCAAAGGGGGCGGCGGCAAAAGATACCGCTGCAAAGGATGTGGCGGCAAAAAAGCCCGTGCAGGTGTACTTTATCGATCATGAAAATTTTTTTGGCAGGGACGGAATTTACGGCACTCCCTTTGAGCCGGATTTTATGGACAATCCCCGGCGTTTTGCCTTTTTCTGCCGGGCCTGTTTTCAACTGTGCAGGAAGATTGGCTGGTACCCCGATGTTCTCCACGCCCACGACTGGCCTGCCGCCATGGCGCCGGTATATCTCCGTTACCAGGAAAGGTATGCCGTTCCTAACATAATAGACGGCGTTACTGAAACCGGCTCTTTTGAAAAAACCGTATCGTTATTGACGATTCACAACCTGGGCTACCAGGGCATTTATTCCAGGGATTCGTTCTTTTATACGGGCTTTGGCTGGGATGTATTTTATCATGCGGGTTTTGAAGACTGGAACATGATGAATCTTCTGAAAGCGGGGATCAACAGCGCCGACCGTATCACTACCGTTTCCCCCACTTACGCGCGGGAAACCCTGAGCCAACAGGGCGGGTTCCGGCTGGACGGCGTTCTCCGTTACCGGGGTGAGGCCTATACGGGAATCCTTAACGGCATAGACACGGAAGTGTGGAACCCCAGGTTAGACAAATACATTCCCGCCCCTTATTCGGCCAAAGATATGAAGGGAAAGGCCAGGGCTAAAGAAGAACTCCAGCGCCGTTACGGGCTTCCGGAAACGGCAACGGTTCCCGTTATCGGCATGGTCTGCCGCTTAACCGATCAAAAAGGCATAGGGGAACTTTTTGGCCCGGCCTATGGATCGGCTTTTTCCATTTGCCGTGATATGGATATACAGTTTGTGTTTCTTGGTTCGGGGGACGCCTGGGCGGAACATGAAATCTCCAATCTCTCCTCCCGGCTTTCAAACTTTAAGGCTTATATCGGCTACGATGAGGAAATTTCCCACCTTATAGAAGCGGGATCGGACTTTTTCCTTATGCCCAGCCGTTACGAACCCTGCGGGCTTAACCAGCTCTACTCGTTGAATTACGGAACCATCCCCATAGTGCGGAACACCGGCGGGCTGGCCGATACGGTGCAGAATTACAATCAGGAAACAGGGGAAGGGACGGGGTTCATGTTCGATTACTTAAGCCCCAATTCGATCTACGATACCATAGGCTGGGCGGTTTGGGCATGGTACAACAAAAAGAAAGACATAGACGCGATGCGCAGCCGGGGAATGATCCAGGACTTTTCCTGGAAAAAATCCGCCCTTGAATATATGGGACTCTACCGGAAAGCGCTGGAACAATGACGGCAAACGAAAAAGCGAACATCGCTTCTTTTCTTGATCTGGCAGGCGATTATCTTTCCGGCGGATTCAGGCGGCCCCGTGAGGGCTATGCCTTTGCGGATGATCCGGCGGATAAGAAGAATCCGGCGGATGCAAAGTTTCCGGCGGAAACGGAATCTTTGCCGGAACTCCCCGCTGTAACAGAAACAACGGAACAATCACCAACAGGGGAGGGCGATTCCCTTGAGGCCGTGGCCGCGGAAATCGCCGCCTGTACCCGCTGCGGCCTGTGCAGTACCCGTACCAATGCAGTGCCCGGCGAGGGTATGCGGCGGCCCCTCGTCATGGTAATAGGAGAAGGCCCCGGCGCGGATGAAGACGAGACAGGCCGCCCCTTTGTTGGCAGGGCAGGGCAGCTCCTTGACCGTATGCTGGATTCAAAAGGGAGGATCGGCCTTTCACGGAACAGCAACTGTTACATTGCCAACATTATCAAATGCAGGCCGCCGGGGAACCGCACCCCCCAGCCGGATGAAATTACCGCCTGCGTTTCGTATCTTGTCAGGCAGATAAAAATCCTTAAACCGCGGGTAATTCTGGCTGCGGGAAACACTGCCGTTAAAACACTCCTGGACAGCACGGAAGGAATCACCCGGCTGCGGGGAACCTTTACCTTTTTCCGGGGGACGCTGCTCATGGATGCCGATTTCAACATACCGCTGCTCCCCACATTTCACCCCAGCGCATTGCTCCGGGATGAAAGCCTTAAAGCGCCGGTTTGGGAAGACATGAAAGCCCTGCGGGCAAAACTCTGCGAGCTTGACGGGGACTACGCCGCCCGTATGGCGGACATTCCCCTGTAATAGGGAAAAGAGTCAACCTGTCTGCTACAGGCAGGCGAATTACACGAATGTATACGAATGATACATGAGGCTTTTCCAAAACTTCAGTTTTTGGAAAAGCTACCTTTGTTTAAAACTGGCCTTTTGGTCAGTTTTTCTTAAGCCATTTCCAAAACTAACCGAGTTTTGGAAATGGCTCACATATTCATTCGTTTTAATTCGTGTCTGTCCACAAAGTCGGTTACTTTGCGGCCAGACCTTGCATTTTCTCGCCTAAAGGCTGCGAAAATGCGATTTATAAGGTAGTTTGTCCATAATGTGTCTACATTATGGACAAACTCTAATTCGCGACATTCGCCTGCCTGTAGCAGACAGGTTGATCCCTTTTTTAACCACGGATTACACGGATTTACACGAACGATTTAATCCATTGTTCAGAAACTTCAGTTTCTGAACAACTCTGGCAAAGTTTTTGCGAGAAATTTCCGAAAAATACAAGCACTATACACGGCTTTGCCTTATATAGAGCAGGCCCAAAAATAAAAATTGGCTGCCCTAAAGGAGTACTCATTGTGAATCCGCTTGATGCTGAGTCCCCGCATATACCCTGGCATCCCGCTTTTGTTGAGGCGCTGCAAATGGAACTACAGGACTATGCGGACGTACTGGAATTCCATCCCGAATTCCAGCTTACTTCCGAGCCTTTACGGATAGACTGCGTGGTAATTAAGAAAGCGAAAAATGCCATTATCAAGAAAAACATTGCCGTAATATTCCGGGAGTGGAATTTGCTTGAGTATAAAAGCCCTGATGATTATGTGTCGGCAGCCGATTTTTACAAAGTCTACGCCTATGCCTGCCTGTACGCTTCGTTTAACAAGGTTCCCATTACCAGTTTGACAGTCTCCTTTGTGGAAAGCCATTACCCCAAAAAGCTGCTTCACCATTTGGGAAAGGACCGTGGATACAAGGTTGCGGAAACCAGCCCGGGGATATATACTGTGATTGGGGACATACTGCCGATACAGGTGATTGACAGCCGTAAATTGCCTGCGGAAGAAAACCTGTGGCTAAAAAGTCTGAGCAACGAACATGATATATTTACGATAGCTAATATCGGCAAGGAAATAGACAAACAAGGAAAAGCGGCGCGGATAGCTGCGTATTTATATGCGATACTAACAGCGAATTTTGCTGTTGCGAAGGAGGCTATAAAAATGAAAGATACGTTTGAAAGGTTTTATGAAGAGACCGGATTGGCCGCCAAGGCTGAAGCCAGAGGCCGTGCCGAAGGTGAAGAACGCAAAGCGTTTGGCATTGCACAAAATATGGTCAAATTGGGCCTTCCGGTTGAAACTGTGGTTTCCGCCACCCAGCTTGATCCTGAAAAAGTAAAAATGCTGTATCAACAGTAAGAAGAAATTAAAGATCGTTTTGACAAAGAAGGCAAGAACGAATATGGGTTACTTCAAGTACTTTAAATCATAAAAATCTGAGGCTTTTCCAAAACTTCAGTTTTTGGAGGTTTACCGCAGAAAATATATTCCTCACTCCGCTTTCACACCCCATTACGTCCGCTCCATGCCCGCCGGCATATAAGCAACCGCATACGCGGCGTTTTACATAATTCGTTTTTGGGATTTACTCCCGTTTTTTTCTCACGGCGGACACGGAGGCACAGAGCACACGGAGGGAAGAATAAGGTATTTGTTGTCATATCTCTTTCCTCTTTTCCTCCGTGCCGCCGTGCCCTCCGGAGTCTGTAGAAAAAGTATTTATTTGCAAAGAACATCACGCAGAGGCGCCAAGGCGCGGAGTACGCAAAGGAAGAGGGATTTGGTAAGTTCTTGTATTATAAAGAATTACAAAATCAATTTTCTTCTTCTTTGCGTTCTTTGCGCCTCCGCCTCCTCGGCGGCCCGCGCCTTTGCGTGAATCTCTTCTCCGAGGTTTTCCTACAGACTCTCCGTGCCGCCGTGTGAAGTCTTCAAAATTCTTCATATAAACTCCGCATACACGGCGTTTTTCCCTGTTTCGCTGGGTCAGACCTGCCTGCCTATGCAGTACCTCTGACACGGCCATGTCAGACCCCCTGACACGGCCATGTCAGCCGGTTGACACGGCCATGTCAGCCACCCTGACACGGCCGTCTGAGCTTGCCTTGGCAGGCGGGCCTGCCTGCTGTAGGCAGGGTTACTTGGAGAGGGTAAAACCGCTTTCTATGACGCGGGGAGTTTTTAGAAAGGCGCTGCCTGAGCCGGAATACTGCGTTTTTATGACTACTTTGTAGGTTCCGTTGGGGCCGCCGGGTATCATGCCGATGAGTTTAGACGAGGTGTTTTCCGCCAGGCTGGTTACTTTTAGCTTTGTGGGGCCGCCCACCTGTTCAAAGTAAATGCCTACTTCCGGGTCGTCCCCGGCGACTTTCAGCTTGTAGCCGGTTATGATGAACTGGTTCATGTTGGTGTAGGTCTCGTTGATTGCGCCGGTGCCTATGTCGAGGAACTCCATGATGTAGCCGCTGGTGTCGGCGACACCTTCGATGATTACTTCGATCTCGTCGCGGAGGTCGCGCATGGGTTTGAGCGCCTGAAAGCGGAAGTTGACGGGGTGCTTTTTGTGGTCGTGGGCTTCCTTTTCGTTGGTGAAGGTGCCGCCGATGTTGGGGTGTACGGAGAAGAAGCCCAGGTTAGCGGAAAAGCCGTCTGCCAACTGGTAGAGCATTTCCAGGTGGAAGTGGCGGATGGTTTTTACGGCCTCCTCGTAGTCGCCGTCATAGCCGCCCCTGTTTTTCATGGAAGCGCAAATGTCTTCCGTGCTGACGGAGGCTTCGTTGGCGGTTCGGGCGATGTACGCGCCTTCGCTGTTGAGCAGGTAGCTTGGGTAGAGTTTTGCGCGCATCTTGTGCATTCTTTCTTTGACTGCGTAAATGTCTGACATTGGTAACCTCTCTTTATGCCGCTTTTAGCGGCAGTTTTAATCGAACGCCACCGCAACGCGGTGGCGGTTTCTCTCCTTATTTAGAGTTTATTGTAAGCGGCGATTAGGGCCGCTTTTTGGGGAATAGGGATTGGGGAGTGGGTGATGGGGATTTTTGTTCGTAAGCATCGCGTGTTACTTTCACGTATAGATAACGAACAATAATCCCCATTCCCCTACTCCCTATTTGTTAATGTTACCGCCACCCCCACGTACTGCCGGTTGCCGACCTCGTATACGTTCCCGCTTTATCGATACTGTAACGGAGCCTTAAGTCGTTGCCGCCATCACCGTTCCGTCCTTCAGGAAAGGCCCGCGATCCAAAATTTGGTATGTTGCTACCTGTTGCAAATGTTACGCTGGTAAGGCTGGTGCAACCCCAAAAAGCGCCTTCCTCAATGGTGGTAACGCTGGCGGGTATGGTTGCGCTGGTAAGGCTGGTACAACCGAAAAAAGCAAATCGCCCAATGGTGGTAACGCTGTTTCCTATGGTTACGCTGGCAAGACTGGTGCAGCCGTAAAAAGCGTTTCCTCCAATGCTGGTAACGCTGTCCGGTATGCTTACGCTAGTAAGGCTGGTGCAACCGTTAAAATTGCCCCACGGAATGGTGGTAACGCCGTTCCTTATGGTTACGCTGGTAAGGCTGGTGCAATCTTCAAAAACGCTAGCCCCAATGCTGGTAACGCTGCCCGGTATGGTTACGCTGGTAAGGCTGGTGCAATTTTCAAAAGCCATATCCCCAATGCTGGTAACGCCGTTTCCTATGGTTACGCTGGCAAGATTTTTGCAACTTTGAAAAGCCGTATCCCCAATGCTGGTAACACTATTGGGGATGGTTACGCTGGCAAGGTTGCTGCAAAAGTTAAAAGCGGAATTATAGATGGTGGTAACGCTGTTTGGTATGTTTACGCTGGTAAGGCTGGTGCAACCGTAAAAAGCCCTCTCCCCAATAAAAGTAACGCCGTTCGGTATGCTTACGCTGGCAAGGTTGGCGCAGTCGCGAAAAGTGTAATACCCAATGCCGGTAGACTTGCTGGGCATGGTTATTCCGACAAGCGCGGGGGTTCCGCCGGGGTAGCTTCCATAAAAACATTCATTCCCCAAGCCTGTTATGGTGCTGCCGGAAAGGTCAAGCCTGACGAATTTGGTTCCCGCCGCGTTGCCCAGCGCGTCTCTGATGCCGGTAATACTGCTTAGGTTCAGCTTTACCTTATACGCGGTTGCGGGGGTGTTGTCGGGCTGCGCTTGCAGCCATGTTTTTAAATCGGCTGTGCTGGTGAATGTTTCCACGTTTGGGTCTTCCGGTTCTTCCGGCTCTGTCGGCCCGGCGTACACGGTTACGGTATGCCAGTCCGGGGGGGTAATGATATAGCCGGGGAGGGACACGGTAAGCTTAACTTCGCCGGTCTGGGTGATGCCGGTTACGTCCCTCACGTAAGCCCCGGGAACGCGAACGCGGGAGCCGTCCGGGCCATCCACCCACTTCCTATCCCAAGTATAGTCCTTAAAGGCTGCCCCGGTAGTACCGGCATCCAGAGTAACGCCATCTCTTAAAGCAGAACTAGAAATGCCGTCATCGCTCAA